>NZ_FZMO01000568.1 GCF_900197875.1 Frankia canadensis
GGCGGGCACGGGGAAGGGCGGTCGGTCGCCGCGCGGCGCGGGCGGGCACGGTCGGACGGGCCGCTCGGCATGCCCCGTCTGATCGCCATCAACCGCTCCTCGTGGACCGTCCCCCGCCCAAACTCTCACCCAGAGACTCGACTTCGCCACTCATGGTGAGGTGAGGCAGGCAAAAGCGCCCCCACCCGTCGCATCTGCATCGGCTTCTGTAAGAGTGCAACTACCCAGAGCCGCACACTGTGGATGAGGAGTGGCGATCCAGTGGCAGGATGCGTCCAACACTCCGAACCGACCGAGGGACGAACCATGGCCACGAGTGGCGGTCCGACCGTGCGACGACGACGCCTGGGCGCCGAGCTCCGGCGCCTGCGGGAGGCGGCCGGCGTCTCCGTCGAGGACGTCTGTCAGGTCCTGCGCTGCTCCGTCTCGAAGGTCAGCCGGATGGAGAACGGCAGGGTGCCGCTGCGCACCCGGGACGTGACGGACCTGCTCGGCCTGTACGGCGTGGCCGACGGCGAGCGCCGCGACGCGCTGATGGCGCTGGCCCGCGAGTCGCGCCGCCACGGCTGGTGGCACTCATACCACGATGTGGTACCGACCTGGTTCGAGATCTACATCGGGCTCGAGGGTGACGCCGCGTCGATCCAGGTGTACGAGTCCCAGCTCGTGCATGGCCTGCTGCAGACCAGCGACTACGCCCGCCACGTCATCCGCGCCGACGCCGCGGACATCGGCGACGAGGAGATCGAGCGCAAGATCGCGCTGCGGATGGACCGGCAGCGGCGGCTCACCACGCCTGATCATCCCCGCCTGTGGGTCATTCTGGACGAGGCGGTGCTGCGCCGCGAGATCGGCGGGCCCGCGGTGATGCGTGCGCAGCTCGAGTTCGTCGCGAAACAGTCCGAACTCCCGAACGTCACCATTCAGGTGATCCCGTTCAGCGTGGGGGCCCACGCCGGGCTCGGCAGTGCCTTCTCCATACTCGGGTTCCCGAACTCGGAAGACCACGAAGTGGTCTATATAGAGGAAGCCGCCGGCAGCCTGTACATAGAGCGCGCCACCGATGTCCGACGCTATAAGTTGAAGATGGATCATCTGCTGGCCGCCGCGCTGCGGCCGGAGGAGTCCGTCAGGATGATACTTTCGGTGGCTAAGGAACTGAGATGACCAGAATTGCGAAGCCCGATCCGCGCGATCCCGCCGAGCTGGCCTGGCGCCGGAGCAGCTACAGCAACGGGGCCGGTGGTATGTGCGTGGAGGTCGCGCCGCTGGGAGAGGGAATCGCGGTGCGCGACTCCAAGCACCCGGCGGGCCCCGTGCTCGCGTTCACCGGCGCCGAGTGGGACGCCTTCCTCGCCGGTGCCCGCGACGGGGAGTTCGACCGGGACAGGGTCCGCATGACCTGATCCCCCGTCCGGCCCGCCCTTTCCGGCCCGGTCGCCGCCCCATCAGGCGGCCGGGCGGGCGGCCGAACGCCTCTCCCGCCTCGCGCGCCGCGAGACGAGTGGATCAACGATGGCGTTCCCGATGGCCGCCGGGTCCAGCGTCCCGTTCCACCCCGGCACCCGCTCCACAAGCACGTGCCGGTTGGCTCTTGCGCAACGCCCGCCCGTCACGCACTCTTGTAGATGTTCAGTCGGTCCTCGTTGTTCAGGTGTTCGCGCCGTTGTGGTCACGGCATGCTCGGGATGTCGCATCCGGGCGCACCGTCGCGCAGGGTCAGCTTGCGCGAGGTGTGCTGGGAGCCAGCAGATCCCGGCCCGTGGCCGCGCCGCCGCGCCGCCCGGCCACCTTCGCCCACTGGACGGGCCATGCGGGCCTTGAATGCCCGCCCAAATCGCGGAGGAGGGCAGTCGTTGTGATCACTTCTGATGGTGCGGCTACCCGCGCGCAGTGCCGCAATGTCCCGCTCCGCCACGCCGCATCGCGGCGCGTGCCGGGCGGCTCTCATCCGGCCGGGCGGACATCCCCGGCCCTCGTACCCGCCTGGCGTCGTGTGCCGGCGGGCGAGCATCGGGCCGGTCTCGCCGGCCCGGCGGCCGTCGCCTCCCCGTCCTAGCTGGTAGGCCCCCGCCGCCGCGGCCACCCCGCGGACCCCCTGTTGACCAGCTCGCGGTCGATCCCATCCGTGGGATTCACCGGGGCCTCGACACCCCCGGCACCCCCGCCGCCGCGGATGGACCGTCAAGCGTGGTTCTCGCGAGTAGCACCGTCCTGTTCCCCTGCCACCGGGAGGTGATCGCCGTGGCCACCGCCACGACCAACCTGCTGAACACCCCGATCGACGATCAGCGCGTCGAGCGCGTCCGGCGCGCGGCCCTGTCGGCGTACGTGGACGGGAAGATCAGTTTCGCCCAGGCGAACCTCCGGGTCCGCAAGGCCATCGAACGTTTCGGAGTATGATCACCTACCCGAGGCCCCGCGGACGGCGCCGCCCACCGGCCGGCCCGTCCGCGCTCGGCGCCGTGCGCCGCCCGGGCCGGCAGGCGAACAGTCAGCCCGTCCGCCGCGCCCGCCGTTGCGGCTGAGCGCGCGTCGCCGCGGCGCGGGCCACGGCACCGCCACGCGCCGGTCAGACGAGAAGCAGCCGGCGGTCGGCGACGCCGACGGTCACCCGCTGCCCCCACGACAGCCCGATCGCGTCCGCCTCGATGCCATCCCCGAACACCACCATCCGATCCGCCTCGACCACCACCTCCAGCCGTGTCTCGCCGGTGAGACGCCCCTCGGTGCGGGACGTGCCGGTGGCGGGCGAGGGCCACGCCTCGCGGACAAACCACACGAGCGCCCCCGCCGTCGGCGCCGGCAGCTCGAGCTCGCTGTGCCGCTGCGCCCAGACCGACCGGCACCAGCCCGTCGCCCCGGTGCCGGTGCCCACCAGCAGCCCCGACGACGCCTGCCGCTCGGCCGTCGGCGCCACCCCACCCGTGTCGGCGCCGCCCGCCGGCACCCGTAGGACGTACCGGGCGGTCTGATGGCCGGCGTCGCCGATGTAGAGCTCGTTGAGCGCGACGAGCCGCTGGCCGTCGTCGGAACAGGCCTCCACCATCGTCAGCCGGCGTGGCTGCCATCGGTCGACCGTGCGCAGCGCGGCGGCCGCCTCGTCCGGGGTGTGCCGCACGAGCACGCCGGGGTTGCGCGCCGGGTCGGCGTTGACGCCGAGCACCGGCTGCCCGTCGAGGTACTTCGCGACGTTCGCGACCAGTCCGTCCTGGCCGACGCAGATCACCACGTCGTCGGGGGCGAACAGGAAGCGGTCGAGGTCGGAGCGCTCCACCTCGCCGCGGCGCCAGTGCGGCGGAATCGCCGCCGCCACCGCTCGGCGGGCGGCCTCGGTGGCGTCGCGCACGCCGGCCACCTCGGCGAGGTTCCGCCCGCGACTGCGCAGGAAGAACCCCGCCTGACCGGGCGTACCGTGCCGGGCGAGCAGCTCGGAGTACTCGGTGCGCCGGTACACCAGGACCGCCCTGGGAGCGAGGCTCACCGGTCCGCCCCCGCCCCCGCTCCCGCGTTGCCCACGCCGGCGCGTGCGAGCCGGGCGAGCGTCTCGGTGACCATGTCGGGGGTGATGGTGAGCGCGCCGATCGCCGGCAGGTGGTCGGCGAGGTCGCGCACGGCCAGGGCGATGACGGCCGAGGTGTCCAGTCCGGTGACGGCGGCGACCCGGGCGGCCTCCGCGTCCGCCTCGGCCTGCCCGACGAGGCGCAGCGCCTCGGCCCGCGCGGCCGCCTCGACCCGGACCCGCCCGGCCTGCGCACGGGCGGCGGTCTCGGCGCGCTGTGCCTCGGCCTCGGCGGTGATGCGGGCCGCGGCGGCCTGCTCGGTCATCCGGCGCTGCTCGTTGGCACCCTCCTGGGTCACCAGCCGCTCGGCGCGCGCGGCCAGCTCGATCTTGCTCTGCAGCTCGTTCTCGGCGATCCGCCGCTCCTGCTCGACGGCGAGCGCGCGCCGGCCGTAGGTGGCGCGGTCGGCCTCGGTCTGGATCTGCTCCCGCGTCGGCGTGCACAGCGCCTTCTCGACGTCGGGCGCCGGGCGGACCGCGACCACCCGCACGCCGACCACGGCGACGCCGGTCTGCCCGAGGCGGGCGTCCGACCGCAGCCCGTCGGTGACACGCTGGCGGATGACCGGCATGCCCTCGGCGAGCGCCGTGGTCAGCGGGGTGCGGGCGAGCAGGTCCGAGGCGTACTGCTGGGCCGTCTCGGTGATCATCCCGGCGAGCTGGTCGAGCGGCTTCTCCCGCCAGGTGCCGAGCTCCGGGTCGATGCCGAAGTCGAGACGGGCGGCCGCGAGCGGGGGATCGGCGATCCGGTACGTGACGGTGGCCTGCACGGCGACGTCCTGGAAGTCCGACGTGCGGGCGTGGAAGAGCACCGCGAGCTCACGGTCGTCGACCGGTACCTCGCTGATCACCGCGGTGCGCGGCCGGTACCAGAAGACCAGGCCGACCCCCTCGTGGGCGACCTGGGCGCCCCGCTGGTGCCGGATGTACGCCGTCGGCCGGCCTCGCAGGTGGCACAGGAACGGGACACGACTGATGTCCGCCATGACAGCCTCCCTTATCGTCGACATGACGATAAACCGGCTCACCCGTTTTCGTCAAGGTGACGAGATATGGTCCTGCCATGCGATCCCGAAGCGTCCCGGCGGCCGTCGCGGCGAGCCCCGGCCTGCCTGTCGACGTCGTCCCGATCGCGCTCAGCGTCG
Source organism: Frankia canadensis (assembly GCF_900197875.1). Taxonomy (GTDB): domain Bacteria; phylum Actinomycetota; class Actinomycetes; order Frankiales; family Frankiaceae; genus Frankia; species Frankia canadensis. Next base: position 4,708 of record NZ_FZMO01000568.1, read on the forward strand.
ACCTCGTGCTGCTGACGGTCCGCGACGACCAGCTCTGCGTGCTGCTGGTCCGGCGCGGGATCGAGCCGTTCCGCGGCCGGTGGGCGCTGCCCGGCGGGTTCGTCCGCCCGCAGGAGGACCTCGCCGAGGCCGCCGTGCGCGAGCTCGCCGAGGAGACCGGTGTGCGCCGCCGCCCCGCGCACCTCGAACAGCTCGCGACCTACGGCGCGCCCGCCCGCGACCCGCGCGGGCGGGTCGTCACGGTGGCCTTCCTCGCGCTGGCGCCCCTCTCCCAGGCCCCGGTCGCCGGCACCGACGCCGCCGCGAGCCGCTGGGCGCCGGTGGCCGGCGCCGGCGACCCGCCCGGCCTGGCGTTCGACCACCAGGCGATCCTCGGGGACGGTCTGGAACGGGCCCGCGCGAAGTTCGAGTACAGCGCGGTGGCGACGGCGTTCTGCGAGCCGGAGTTCACCGTCGCGGAGCTGCGGCGGATCTACGAGCTGGTCTGGGGCGGCCGGTTGGACCCCCGCAACTTCCACCGCAAGGTGACGGGCACGGCCGGCTTCCTCGTCCCGACCGGCCGCTTCACCACCCGCGACGGCGGCCGCCCCGCGGAGCTGTACCGCCGGGGCGACGCGGGCGTGCTGCACCCGGCGATGCTGCGCCCCACCGCGCGCCCGAATCCATGATCATTCGCTGGTGCCGGCGTCTACCAGAAGGCCGAGTCACAACTCACGACGCGGCCCAGCGCGCCGACCACGATCGCTTTCGGGTGCCTCACAGAGAGGCGAGGCGGCGAGAGCGCGTGACCCGCGGGAGTGCGGGCCGGGAGAGGTTGAGACGGCCGGGCGCCCGGGCGATCGGGGGGTGAACCCGGGCGGCCGGCCACGACGACTATCTCACCGAAAGCACATGTCAAGTCACTATCAGTTCGAGATCTTGTCATCCCCGTAATCGGGAGTATGCCTTCGGCCGGGTTCGCCCCATTGGCGGATCGACCCGCCGTACGGTGCGTCGGCTCAGCCGAACTCGCGCAGCGCGGGGCTCTGTCCACCTTCACCACGCGACGGGTTCCACGCCTCGCCGGAGCCACGACGCGCCCAGTCCGGCGCCTCACTGGGAACAGGCCGCCCGCCCGGCCCGCCAGCACCATCCAGCGAGCCGGCACCGCTTCCGGCACCGTTCTCGGCAGCGGAGCCGTTCCCCACACCGGAGCCGTTCCCAGCGCCCAAGCCACTCCCGGAGCCGCTCCCGGCACCGGAGCCCTCCGAGAGACCCGAGCCGGCCGACGGACCGGCGGCGTCCATGGCGGCGGAGTCCATGGCGGCGGAGTCGTCCCCGCCGACACCGCCTGCCCTGGCCCGGGCGGACGGCGCCGACGCGGCGGCCTCCAGCTCGTCCACCGAGCGGTTGGCGGCCATCCGGTCCCGGCCGAGCGCGGCGATCCCGGCGGCGACCATCACCATCGCGATGACGAAGGCGAACCGCTGGCCGCCGTCCGGCGCCGGCTCGTCGAACAGGGTGAGTCCGAGCGTCACGGGCAGGAAGGCGGACACCCCGCTGGTGACCGGAAAGGCGATCACCGCGGCACGTCCCTGCAGCCCGCGCTGCTGCAGGCCGAGCGCCAGCACGGAGAAGAGCACCAGCACGTACGGGGTCGGCGTGGTGAGCAGGTCGACGAGGGTCGAGTGCCCCTCCCGCCGCTCGTTGACCGCCAGGCCGATCTGCCGGGTCGCCAGGGTGGCGATGGCGTAGCAGACGCCGGCCGACGCGCCGAACCCGAGCGCCGCCCCGGTCACCGCGTCCCGGCCCGCGGCGGCGTTGGCGACGAAGGCGCACAGCAGCGCGAACACCAGTCCGAGCACGAGGAACGCGAACAGGTCATTGTTGCTGGCCGCCGAGCCGACCTCGGCCCGCCCGGCGAAGGCGAAGGCGAGCAGCCCGACGCCGGCGACCATCGAGGCCACGCCCGACCACCCGAACCGGCTGATCCGCTCGCCGAGCACCCGCTGCGCCAGCAGGGTGAACACGATCATGTCCAGGGCCATCACCGGCGCGACCATCGCGACCGGCGCGACCGACAACGCGTAGACCTCCAGCAGGAACGAGGCCGCCTCGACACCCAGGCCGAGCAGCCACAGCGGCCGCATCACCAGGTGGGCCAGCAGCCCGAGCCCGAGCCCGGCGCTCTCCTCCTCACGACGCGCGGCCCGCGCCTGCACCAGCGGCGCCACTCCGTAGAGCCCCGCGGACACCATCGCGGTCGGCAGGCCGACCAGCAGTGCCCTGCTCACGTCGACCGCACTCGCGTCGTCTCGTTCATCCCAGCGTCGACCCACCCCTGCGCACGCGTCATCCGCCCCGTCCGAGGCCGGCGGCCGGGATCCCGGCCGGTGACAACGACACTAAAGCGAGTCAACACCGGCGGACGCGCGGAGCATCCCGGGCCAGGCGGGCAGCGCGCGGCGATGTCGTGGTTCACCAGTGGGCGCCGAACCCGATCTGCGCGAGCGCGGCGCCGAATGCCTGCTCCCAAGCCTGCGGCCCGATCGCCACCCGGTCCGACGGAGGCTTGACCCGGTCGAGGCAGGCCAGCGCCGAGCGGGTCAGCGACACGGGGTCGGTGTTGGTCACCTCAGCATGCCCGCGCTCGAGCTCCTTCTGCAGGTTGTCCCGCCCGTGACCGGGCACGACGTCGATGAGCAGCAGATCGCGGCCGATCACCCGGGCCTCGCTGCAGGTGTCCCCGGACGAGGTGACGACCAGGTCGCTGGCCGCCATCAGGGTCGGCACCCGGTCGGTGAACCCGAACGGGATCACCTTGTGCTGCCGCTCGGCCAGCGCGGTCAGCTTCGCGGCGAGCTGCCGGTTGCGCCCGGCGACGGCGAGCACGTAGATGCCGGCCGCCGCCATGGCCGCCGCGCCCTCGACCAGCGGCCCGAGCCCCCAGGAGCCGGACATGAGCAGCACGCACGGCGCGTCGGCGGGGATGCCGAGGGCGGCGCGCGCCTCCTCCTGGGTCGGCGGGTCGTAGAACGGCTCGCGCACTGGCGTCGGGACGACGGAGACGAGGGCGTTCGGCGCGAACCGCCGCACGTAGCGGGCGGCGGTCTGCGAGGTGACCAGGAAGAGGTCGGTGTTCTCGTGCACCCACAGCCGGTGCACGCAGCAGTCGGTGGAGAACACCGCCGTCACGAGGCCGGGGAACTCCGGCTTGACCCGGCTGGTCGCCGCGGCCCCGGTGGCGAAGATGGAGATGACGAGATCGGTCGGTGTGGCGGTGAGCTCCTCACGCAGCGCCGGCACGACGTACTTGCTCGACGTGCGCTCGATCATCCGGGCCAGCCGACCGCCGGTGCGCATCTGGGAGAAGTGCACCGCGTCGTACAGGCCGGGCACGGCGATCATCCCGCGGAAGACCTTCTCCCCGCGGGCGCCGTTGCGACCGCCGAGCATGCGCAGGCTGTCCGCCGTGCGGGCGGTGAACCCGCGCCGGCCGAGCGAGTCCGCGCACGCCTCGGCCATCACGTCGTGCCCCATGCCCAGCGAGCCGGACAGCAGCAGCGCCGACCCGCGCCGGGTCGAGGCCCGCGGCGGCGCGACGCCGCCGTCGGGCCCGCCTGCCACCACCGGTCCCCCTGCCTGTGCCGTCGTTCGGTTCCCGGCCTGGGCCGGGCCGCCGCCCTCGGATGGTTCGCTCACCGTCACACCGCCGATCTGCGCCATGAACTACTCCGACGACGCCGTGGTGACGTCGAGGTCGTCGGCGGGCTTGACGGCCTGCGCCGGAGGCCGCCGGTTCGCCAGGTACCAGTCGATGTACTGCCGGACCCCGTCGGAGAACGGGGTGGTGGGCCGCCAGCCGAGCAGGTCCAGCGCGCGGCGCGCCGAGACCTCCCGGCCCCGGAAGTCGCCCGGCCGGGCCGGCACGTGCTCGATCGCCGTCCCGGGGAAGTACCGGCAGACGGCCTGGGCCATCTCCAGCACGCTGACCGCCTCGGCCCCCTCCAGCGCGAGGGTGGTGTTCTCCGCCTCCGGCCGCAGGGCCAGCACGTGGGCGTCGGCGAGGTCGCGGACGAACACGTAGTTGCGGAACTGCTGGCCGTCGCCGGCGACCGTGAGCGACTCCCCGCCCAGCGCCTTGCGGACGAAGCGGGCCAGCACCAGCTCGTCGCGCATGCCCGGGCCGTACGGGATGCCGTAGCGCAGGATCGTGTACGGCAGGCCGTAGGTCTGCTGGTAGCTGTGCAGCAGCAGCTCGGCGGCGAGCTTCGTCGAGGTGTAGACGTGTCCGGCGCGGCCCAGGGTGATCTCGGCGTCCTCGGTGAGCGGCGTGGGGTCGGCCCGCTCGCCGACCGCGCCGTAGACCCAGACGGTGCTGGCGAACAGCACCCGGCCGACGCCGGCCTGCCGGGCCGCCTCGCAGACGTTGCCGGTGCCCTCGACGTTGAGGCGCACCGTGCGCGCCGGGTCGGCATAGGCGAAGTCCACGTTGGACATGCCCGCGATGTGGAAGACGGCCTGGACGCCCCGCAGCGCCGCGGTCAGCCCCGGCAGGTCGAGCACGTCGACGGCGAGGCTGGTCGCCCGCGGGTCGCTCGGCCGCGTGTCGACGTCGAGGGAGACGACCTCGTGGCCCGCGTCGAGGAGCCGGTCGACGACGTGACTGCCGATGAACCCGGATCCTCCGGTAACAGCGATCTTCATGCTCACCTGTCCAGGTCCAGGCTCGCCAGCGCGGCGGCGAAGGAGGTGGTCACGTGGTCGGCCTCGGCGTCGGTCATGTCGGAGTGCAGCGGCAGGCAGACGTGCCGGGCGCAGATGTCCTCCGCGACGGGCAGCGAGCGGCCCGCGTAGTCGCTGAAGACCGGCTGCTGGTGCAGCGGCGCCTCGTAGACCTCGCCGCTGAGGGAGACGCCATACCGCTCCTTGAGCTCCTTCTTCAGACGGGCCCGGTCGATGCCCGGGCGGGGCAGGACGATGTACTTGTAGTAGTTGCAGACGTCGCCCGCGGGCAGTCGCAGCCGGCTCACGCCGTCGAGAGCGTCGAGCGCGTCGTCGTAGCGGGCGGCGACCGCGGCGCGCCTCGCGAGAAACTCGTCCAGATGGCGCAGGTGCACCTTGCCCGTGACCGCGTGCATCTCGCTCAGGCGCCAGGCGTAGCCCTGGCGGATGTGGGTGTTGCCGAGGAAGCCCGCCTTGCCCTGGTCCCGGTAGACAAGCGCGGCCTCGTGGATGGCCTCGTCAGCGGTGACGATCATACCGCCTTCGCCACTTGTGATCAATTTCGTCGGGTAGAAGGAGAAGGAGCCCGCGATGCCGAACGAGCCGGCGGCCGTGCCGCCATGCCGGCAGCCATGGGCGTGGGCCGCGTCCTCGACCAGGGCGAGGCCCCGGTCCGTACACAGGCGCGCGAGTTCTCCGACGTCCGGGGGAATCAGGCCGCCGATATGGACGAGCACGACCGCCCGCGTGCGGGGGGTGAGGGCCGCCTCGACGGTGGCGGCCGACAACGCGAGGGTGTCCGGATTCACATCCGCGAACACCGGAGTGGCTCCGGCCCGCAGAACGGCGAACGCGGTCGCCGCGAATGTGTTGGTGGGAACGACGACATCCGCACCCTGAACGTCCAGACTGCGAAGAATGATCTCCAGGGCGGCCGTACCGCTGCTCACGGCGACCGCGAACGGTGCCGAGTGAGCCGCGGCGAATGCGGCCTCGAAATCCTTGGTGTGCGCGGCCAGGGTCATCGCACCGGTGGAAAGGATCTCGGTCGTGGCCGACGCGATCTCCGCGCGATCCTCCGGTGAGAAGACGATGCGCGCCGCGGGGACATGCACCTGTTCACCCCTACCTTCCGAGTTATCCGCGTGAGCGGGCACTGTGTCCGGGCCTCCGCCGCGCAACGGCGAGCCGACGCCTACCCCCCGGTCACCCACCACCGCGGCCCAGCCGCAATGTGGGATCACGGAAGTCCGCACCCCGCCCACGTCACGTCGCGGAACTCCTCGGTAGCCGCGATCCGCGCGACCCTCGACCCCGGATTTCGCCGGCATCCCGCCGGCGCCACCGCGCCCCCTCCAACTCGTCCGGATGTAACGACCGGCTTTGTCGGTACATGCCCAAAACAGGCTAGCGATCCCGGGCGGCAGCGCGGTCACGGCCCACAGCGGTTACCTACGAAACATCTCACATCTATCCGAAAGTAGCCGAGCCTGTCGCCAAAGCGACGCACAACGCTGCGGCCATGGGCCAGGACACCAAGGAACACGCACTCCGGAACGGACAGTGATCACGCAGCGGTCACGTCACCTTCCTGGAGCACTGGGAACAACCGCCCGGCGGCCGGCATGGTGACCTGGCACACTGCCACTCCCGACGCCGGGCGCGGCAGGTGCCGTTCGGCCTCGCCCGGCACGGTCAGGGCCGGGCGACCTGCATCGTCGCGCCTCGGGCACCCTGCGCGTCACCCCGTCACCCTCCGCGAGCACCGGGCGGCCGGCGGCCGGAACGCACCCGCTCGAGCGTCCGGGTCCGCGCTCGCGCACCTCCGCGGCGGGCGCGCCGACGGACGGCCGTGGGGCGATTCACGCCCGCACCGCAGTCTGATCACGGTGGCGGGAAGTGCGCGGACGCGGTGGTGGCGGACCGGACGGCCCCGGCCCGCACGGGGCGAGCCGCGCGCCCATGGCCACGCGACCATCGGCGGGGAATCACCCCCGCGGAGTGAGCGGCGCCACGGGCCCGGCAAGCGGCGGGACGATGCGGCGGCGGGCTTCGGGGCGTTGCGCGCGGCCCCGCGCATCACCTGCGGCAGAATGCGGACCGGAGAACTCTGAACACAGAAAGTCCCGATGAAGCCACATCACCTGGCGTACGGGGGGAACGCAGGTACGAGCTCCATCGGGACTGACTAAAGTCTACGACCCCCATCTGTCGGAGGCGACAGGACCAAGGTCCCCTCATTCGCCCCTTGCCATCTGGTGGCTGACCGTGCTTATCGGTGCTGCTTCGGCGGTCGAATGATCTCCATAAAAGAAATCTCGCCACTCTCCGTGTCGTAGAGCAACCAGTGCTGTGGCCGCCCCCGCGCCGGCCCCGTGTTGATCAGCAGTGTGCGGGCGACAGGAGGACCGGCGCTCGCGGGCAGCCGCAGCGGCTCGCCCCTCTCGATCGGAAGCACGCGCACGACCGGCTCGGCCGCCACCCCGGCGCCCGCCGCCGGCGCCTCGCCGGGCCAGCGGATCTCGAAGGCGGCCGCCTGGTGGGTGTGGCCGACGACCACCGCCGCGACCCTGGGGACGTCCGCGGCGACCGGCACCAGCAGTCCGCCGACGCGTCCGGGCCCGGCCCCGGACGCGAGCGCGGGCCCGGGCATCGCCGCGTCCCCCGCGAGCGTCCATCGGATCTGGTGACCGTGCAGTCCGACCAGATCCGCCAGCCGGATCCGCTCGGGGGCGGCCAGGATGGCCGCGAGCTCCGCCGGGACCTGCTCGGGTCGAAGCAGGTCCCGAATGCGCTGCTCCTGGTTGCCCAGGACCAGCCGGAGGCCGGCCAGACTCGACCACAGCTGCGGGTCGGGATCGACGACGGCCGGCAGCGGCCAGTGCCGCGACGGGTCGTGCAGGCGGCGCGGGACCTTCGCCTCCAGGTAGTCACCGAGGCAGACGACCTCGTCGACGCCGGCGCGGGCCGCGGCGGCCAGCACCCGACGCAGGGCCTTCGAGGCACCGTGCAGGTCGGCGATCAGGGCGTAGCGCACACTGCCAGCATCCCAGCGGGCGGTCGCGAACTCCCCTGGATCAGGGCCAAGGCGCACATTCAGTATCAGGAAACAGACAATTTATCCGGATTTCTTGTTCCCTTGTCCGGCACGGACCAGGCCCCCGGCCCCGAGCGGCGGGACGCGCCCGGGATCGTTCCGTTCCGCGCGCACGGGAATGAGCGAGGTGCTTGACTGCATTCCGTGCTGAGCGGCGAAGATGGAGCATGTCCGTGGATCTGACCGAGGACGAGCGGCGGGGAGTCCGCCACGGTCAACCGCCGGTCGGCGGCGAGCCACTGACCGACGACGCACGGCTGGCCGACAACGAGCGGCGCAGCCTCGCGGAGGTTCCCCATCCGGCGCTGGCGCAGGGCACCAGCCTGTACGGCTCGACCAAGATCTTCCCCGACTACCAGGCCCTCGACGGCGAGTCCTGGCTGGCCCTCGTCCATGGCATCGCACACGAGTCGTCCGTCAGTTTCGTGGCGATCCTGCAGGCTACCCGGGCACTACGCAAGGGCTTCGAGACCGTGCTCTATTTCCACGGGCCGGGCGCGATGAACACGATGGCCACCCGGGGCTTTCCGCACACCGGCGAATCGGCGTTCCCGGGCGGGCAGAACATCAATAACCAGATAGAGACCTTCATCGGCGAGGGAGGGAAGGTGTACGTGTGCCGATTCGGATTGTCACTTCACGGCCTGCGCGAGGAGGATATAATTCTCGGGGTGATTCCCGCGCATCCGCTCGACTTGCAGGACTGCGTCACCCACTACTCCCGAAAGGGCGCGATCATCACGTCGACCTTCATGTTCTGACCCCGCCGGGCCCGTCCCGCCCGCGCCGGGGTCGCGGTCGCGAGCGTCGCGCCGCGGCCACCTGATCGTCCCCACCTGGGCCGTCCCGCTCGCGGTCGCGCCGGATCGCGGGGGCGCGACGTGGGCATCACGGAGGTGTGCGGGCTGGCCCGGCCGCGCCATCGTCCATCCGACAACCTGCCCTGGAACGACCGCAAGTGGGCATGGTCGGTGTTGTATCTGGGGGGGACATGTCGCGGGCCGACCCGGCCGGCGACCATATCGGCCCGTCCGACGAACCGAACGGCAGAGACCTGGGATGGAAGACGAAGCACCGGCCTGGTTCGAGGCCGCCATTGACAGTCGCCCGCAGCGGCACGAGACCGAGGTCGCGGGCGCCAGCATCAGCTACCGCTCCTGGGGGAAGGCGGGGCTGCCGGCGATCGTCCTGGTCCACGGCGGCGCCGCGCACGCGGGGTGGTGGGACCACATCGCCCCGATGATCCCGCGTGAGTACCGGGTCATCGCGGTGGACCTGTCCGGGCACGGTGACAGCGACCGCCGCGAGGACTACACGCTGAGCACCTGGGCGGCCGAGGTCATCGGGGTGATCGACGACGCCGGGGTCACCTCGCCGCCGATCGTCATCGGGCACAGCATGGGCGGCTGGGTGACGATCACGACGGCGGCGGAGTACCCGGATCGGGTCGCCGGCATCGTCGTCGTCGACTCCCCCGTGCAGGAGTTCACTCCCGAGGAGCGGGCCGCCCGCGAGCGGACCGCGTTCGGACCGCTGCGGGTCTACCCGACGGCGACGGACGCGCTCGCCCGGTTCCGCACCGTGCCCGAGCAGCCGAGCTCGTTGCCGTTCATCCTCGACCACATCGCCCGCGGCTCGATCGGCTCGGTGCAGGGCGGCTGGACCTGGAAGTTCGACCCGAAGGTCTTCGGCAACCGGACGCCGTCGCCCGAGGTGCTACGCAAGGTGCACTGCCGGGTGGCGCTGTTCCGGGCCGAGCACGGCCTGCTGACGCCGGACATCGGCGTGCAGATGTACAACCTGCTCGGCCGGGTCGCCCCCGTCATCGAGATTCCGCTGGCCGGCCACCACGTGATGCTCGACCGGCCGCTGCTGCTGGTGACGGGCATTCGCACCATCCTCGCCGACTGGGAGCACTCCTCCCCCCAGGAGCGCACCGACTGAGTCGCACCGAGAACCCTCCGGAGGAACACCGACTCGCCGTCACACCGGTGTGACGATCTCGGGCGCAGGTGGGTTGGCCAGGGCCGGACGGGTACATCTGCCGCCATGTCACGACGGCAGGGGAGATCGTCATGAATCCGTCCGCGCTCCTGGGCCATCGCCTCGTCGCTCGGCGCGGCGCCGCCGTCGAGCAGGAGGAGACCCGCGGGCCGGTGCGGCTGCGCGCCCTGGCGGTGGTCATGAGCCTCGGCGGCCTGCTCGTGGCGGTGCTGATCCTCGGCGGCATCACCGCCGGCGGCTCGCCGCTGACGCATCACGTGGCCAGCGGCCCCGGCAGGGTGCTCCTCACCGTGGCGCAGTGGCTGGTCCTGGCCATCCTGCTGCTGGTCGCGATCGCCACGCTCTACCGGTTCCGCGCCCGCGGGCGCGCCGACGAGCGGAGTGCCGCATCACGGATCAAAGCGGCACTTCGCCGCAGGCACCCCAACAGGCGTGATTAAGCGGCTCACGGGCGGGAACTCCGCTGACCACACGCTGTCCCACGGGAGCCGCCACGCGGACGCCCCGTCAGGAGAACCGCGAGGAGAACCCCATGACGAGCACCTACCACAAGGAAAACCGTACAGAACGGGCGATCTTGACAGAACCGTATCCGGACGATACCACAGCGTACCGGGGCGGGGCGGGCGTCGCCCCACCGGGCGAGTCGCCCCAGGTGCTGCGCGCGCCCGCCGGCGCCCCGGCGACGGGCGGCGGCGCGGCACGTCCCGAGGAGCGGGAATCAACCGGGCACCTGGTCGCCGAGGTCGTCACGGACATCTCCACGCTGTTCCGGCAGGAGGTCGCGCTCGCGAAGGCGGAGATCCGCGAGGAGGCGAAGAAGGCCGGCAAGGGCGCGGGCATGTTCGCGGGCGCCGGTGGGGCCGGCTACTTCGCGCTGCTGTTCGTGCTGCTCGCGGTCATGTTCGGACTGGGCGAGGTGATGGCGCTCGGCTGGGCCGCCCTCATCGTCGGCGTCGCGCTCGCCGTGGTGGCCGCCGTCCTGGCGCTGAGCGGCCGGGTGACCGTCCGCAAGGTTCACCCCGCCCCCACGCAGACCGTCGAGACGCTGCGCGAGGACGTCCAGTGGGCGCAGAGCCGGCGTCACTAGTGCCCAGACCGACAGAAAGGCCAGGTGGACAGTGACCAGCACCAGCCCCGACGAGATCCGGTCCGACATCGAGGCCACCCGTGCCCGGCTCGGCACCGACCTCGACGAGCTCTCCGACCGGGTCAGCCCGCACCGTGTCGCCGGGCGCACCGCGCAGGATCTGCGCCGGCGGGTGAGCTCGGCGACCGAGTCGGTGCGGCCGAAGGTGGCCGCGACGACCGGCAGCGCGACCGAGAAGGCCCGCCACACCGCCGACCAGGCGAAGTCGACTGTCCGCCGCCAGCTCGACGCGCACCCACAGGTGACGGCCACGGCGGCCCGGGCGCGCGACACCGCGGGCAGCGCGGCCGGCTCCGCCTCCCAGACCGTGCACCGGCAGCTGGAGGCGCATCCGCAGGTCGCCGCGAAGGTGCACCAGGCGCGGGACGGTGCCGCCGGCGCCGTCAGCGCCACTCGCCGCACGGCGTCGGACAACCCGCGCGCCGCCGGTCTGGCGGCCGCCGCCGCGGCACTGCTCGCCGTGCTGACGGCCCTGCTGCGACGTCGGCATCGAGCCGCGCGCCGCGCCGGCTGACCCGGCCCGAAGCGCCCGGGCGCGCGTGGGACAGACCCCGCGCGTCCGGGCGTAGTCGCGCCGGTCGGATCAGGAGCCGTCGCGTTCCGGGGAACGCATGACGTTGACATCGGCCGGCGGGACGGCGGCCGGCGGGACGGCGGCGGCGGGCCCGGCCGGACTGCCGGAGCGGGCCGGGTCGCCGGGCCCGGCCGGGTCGGGCACCCGGTAGCGGATGCGCAGGTCACGGACACGGCTGTCCCGGTCGACGCGGATCTGCTCGCGGGCCACCTCGGCGTCGGCGAGGTCGGCGTCGGCGCGCAGCGACGTGCCGAGCTCGTCGCGGCGGCGCACGTACGCGGCATACCGCTCGCCCACCCCGACGTCGGCGCCGTCGGCGAGGTCGGTGGCGAGCTCGCCGCGGCGACGCGCGAGCTGTCCGATCTGCCGGGCGTCGACCTCGTCGGCCTGTTCGCCGCGCCACTGGGCGAGCCGCTCGCCGCGGCGCAGGGCGGTGTGCTCCAGGGTCCGCTTGAAGGTGAGGGGGCCCAGGTCGATGCCGAGCAGCAGCAGGGTCAGCAGCAGGCGCCACAGCAGCACCGAGCGGTCGGCGGTGGTCAGCCGCCAGAACGCCTTCTCCCGGATCAGCAGGTCGTCGGCGGCGTCGACGGTGGCGACCTGCTGGTCGCGGAACCGTTCCCGGCGGTCGTCCCGGGACCGGTCGAAGGTGTCCAGACGGGTCTGGGCGACGTCGCGTTCGCGGGTCGCGGCGATGACCGCGGCCGTCGCCGCGCCGAGTTCACCGAGCTTGATCCGGTAGACCGGACCCCGACCGCCGAGGCAGCCGTCACCGCCGGTGAGCTGGCAGTTGACCTCGGCGGTCTTGGCGGTGACCAGGCCGTGGGCCACGCCGAGGGCGCGCTGGCGGGCTGCCAGGTCGGCACCGAGGGCGCGCTGCTCGCCGAGCTGGTTGGCATCCCAGTCCCCCATCACCCGACCGAGATCCTCCTGGCGGATCTGGGCGACGCGCGGCGCGATGGACGGGGCGAAGATCCGCAGCAGCAGCGACTCGCCGACCAGCAGGGCCGCGCAGACCGCGAGGAAGATCCGCACGGCGGTGGCGGCGCCGGATCGCCCCAGGCGAACCGTCCCGTCCGGGCCGGGGACGTAGGGGCGGGGCGACAGCAGTACCGACCGGTCGAGGAAGTAGATCACCGCGGCGTAGAACAGGCCGAAGGGGAGGGCCCCCAGCGTCGAGCGGCGCAGGCCCATCGCGGCGACCGTCGTTCCCGCGTAGACCGCGAGGCCGGCGGTGAGCATCATCAGCGCACCGGCGGTGACGAACTTCGGCCGGTCCTGGGGGCCGACCGCGCGCGGGTCCGCGCCGGCGAAGAAGACGGCGACGTTTCCGACGGCCCGCGAACGGCCTGGTCGCGCACGAGAAATCGGCCTGCCCCCGTTCAGCCCGGATGGCTGCGGCGCGCCTCGGGCCGCCGCCGACGTCCCCCGCAATGTAACTCTGAGTAATCGAGCTTCGCACCTCGGGCGGCCCCGGAGCGACCGGGGGCGGGAGCATGCGAGTCTGGCGGTGCGGACGGCGGGCGGTGCGGCCGCCCGCGGCGTGGTGGTGGCCGGAGGCAGGAGGACAGTGGTGGCACAGGTCAGGGTGGTGGTGCGGCGCGACGTCGCCGGCACGCCCGAGCAGATCCTCGGGCGGCTCGCCGACTACCAGGGTGTGCGTGCCCGGTCGTGGCCGGACAACGTGTCCGAGTACCGGGTGGTGGCCGGTGGGACCGGGGCGGGCAGCCGGATCGCCTACCGCCTGCAGGCCACCCGCAGCCGGGTCCGCGACATCGACGCGACGGTGTCCATCCCGGAGCCGAACACGCTGGTCGAGGCGGACCAGAACTCCTCGCTGCGGACGAGCTGGCTGGTCGCGCCCGGCCCCACGCCGGCGCGCAGCACGGTGACCGCGACCACCACCTGGAACGGCGCGGGCGGAGTCGGCGGCTTCTTCGAGCGCATCTTCGCGCCGATCGGCATCCGCCGGCTGCACACCGCCGTCATCGACCGGGTCGCCGCCGACGCCGGCTGAGCCGACCGGTCACCAGGCGTGCCGCGTCACCACTCGCGGCACGTCACCACACGGCACATCACCACACGGCACATCACCACACGCGGCGCGTCACCACACGCGGGCGAGCACGTTGCTGACATAGCCGTTCATCCGGTCGAGCTTCGGCCGATCGTCGGGGTTGGCTGCGGACAGCTGGCCCTGAGCCCACTGGGCGGCCCAGGTCGGCACGTTGTGCGCGGCGATGACGTAGAGCCAGTTGTGCCCCCACCGGTCGGAGTCGTACCGCTCGCGCATCATGCGGGCGGTGGAGTCCAGCGCCCAGAAGGGGTCGAGCGCGCGGGCAGTGGTGATGTCGGGCAGCGTGGTGTTCCACTGGCACAGCCCGTAGTCGGAGTTCGTCCAGTACCCGACCGCGCCGGGGTCCCAGTTGCTCTCGATGGTGGTGATGCCGCGCAGCAGCCCGCGGGGCACCGTGTACTTCAGCGCGTAGCGGTCGGCGATCGGCATGAACAGCGCGTAGGACGTCTGCTTGTTGACGAAGCCGGGCGGACTGTGCTCGGAGGCGGGCAGATACATGTCCCGGTTGATCGTCGGTTCGAGCTTCTCCTGGAAGGCGACGACGGCAGCCCTGGTCGCCGCGGTGAAGCGGCCGTCGGTCGGCACCGGCGTGCCCGGGCCGCCATGCCAGTTCAGCGCCCGGCTGATCGCGGTGACGGCGGAGCGGACGGCGAGGACGTCGCCGTCGGTGCTGCCGGCTGGCGGCGCCTCACCGGCGCCGATGCCGTAGCAGCGGCCAGGTCCGGCCGATCCGGGGCCGTCGCCGGCCGGCGCCAGCGTGCCGCCCCGCCCGTCCGCCGGCCACGAGCCGCGGCCCTCCCGGGTGCGCTCCCCCGAGGTCACCCACGTCCTCCCGCCATGTGCATGCGCACGACGGTGCCGGCGGCGGAGGAGCGGAGCTGGACGAGGTCGCAGAGCTGGTTGGCGAGCCACAGGCCGCGCCCGCCGCCGAGTTCGAGGTCCGGGCGCCGCCGGCCGGCGAGCCGGTCGGTCACCAGACCCGCGTCGGTCACCTCACAGACCAGGTCGCCGGCTGCCGACCAGAACCGCACGGTTCCCCGGCCACCGCCGTGGCGCACGCTGTTGGTGGCCACCTCGTGCACGGCGAGTTCGAGATCGTCGACGCGATCGGAGTCGAGGCCCTCGCCCCGCGCCGCGTGGGTGACCGCCGCCCGCACGAGCCCCAGGTCGGCGGGGCCGAACGCGAGCTCGGCCGCCGGCGGGCCCAGATCGGGCAGGCGCTCGGCGAACGGGTCCGCCCACGCCTGCTCGCCCCGCCACCGGGTGCTGGCCCGGGCGAACCCGCCGTCCACCACCACCGGATGGGTACGCCACACTCCCTCAGCCGTGTCCGGGTCGAGGGCCGGCGCCTCGTAGACGCAGCGCAGTCGCCAGCTCGGCGGCCCGACGAAGGCCTCGTTGAGCAGCGCCTCGTGCAGCAGGCATTCCCGCAGCTCCGGCGCGGAACGTTCGGGCCGGACCGGCTCCCCGACACCGCGCATCGACCGGCCACTGGTCAGACCGCGCTCGACGAACTCCCGCCAGGCCGGGAGGAGGCGGGCAGGATTGCGGCCGATCTCGTCCAGATCGAGGAATTCCACGCGTTTCACGGCCCGGCCGAGGGTGGCGCGCAGCTGCGCGGTCCGCTGCGGAGGCAGCACGACGAGCACGTCCTCGTCAGCCGCGAGACCAGCGAGGACAAAATCTCGGGTGGCGCTGAGGAATCCGACGTCACCGCGATACAGAAATGCCTCATGCCGAATACCGTCGGCACCGGCCGAAGCAAGCGCGGAACCCGTGGCCACAGCCAGTGGGCTCTCCCGTTTCACCACGTCACCCGGCGCCGCAATCTCGGATCCGGTTGCACCCGCGTGGTCCGGCCGCACACGGCTGGACCATCGCCAGAATAGGAGGAATAAGGCCGTCCCGCCCCCGCGGCTCCGCACCCCATGCACACGCGCACATCATAGGTCATGTGGAACCAATGGGATATGCCCAGCAACGCAATCGCACCGTACGGATCACATCGGATCACATCGGACTACCGATCGCGGTCCGGCCTGGCCCGAACGGGCCCCACGTCCTGGCCAGGCCCACACCGGGTGCCCGTCGCCCACCCCACCCGCGGGCGCGCGGCACGGATCGCACCCCCGCCCGGCCGGGAGGCAGGGAGTGATCACCCGTAGTCTCGCAGTTGGCGCGGATCCGGACGCCGCACACGTACGTCCGGACGCGTCCCGGACGGGCGACCGCCCAGAGCAAGCGACAGTGCACGGCAGGCGACGAAGACGAGAAGGCGGATCAAGGATTGTGACGACGACATCTGTCCCGCAGCAGTCCATCCATCAGCGGATCGCCGAGGAACTCCGCGTGCGCCCGGGGCAGGTGACGGCGGCGGTCGATCTGCTTGACGGGGGCGCCACCGTGCCCTTCATCGCCCGCTACCGCAAGGAGGTGACGGGCACCCTCGACGACACCCAGCTGCGCACCCTGGAGGAGCGCCTGCGCTACCTGCGGGAACTGGAGGAGCGGCGGGCGGCGGTGCTGGAGTCCATCCGCGCCCAGGGCAAGCTGGACGACGCGCTGGAGGCGCAGATCCTCGCGGCCGACTCGAAGGCCCGCCTGGAGGACATCTACCTCCCGTACAAGCCCAAGCGGCGAACGAAGGCGCAGATCGCCCGGGAGGCCGGGCTGGAGCCGCTGGCGGACGCGCTGCTCGGCGACCCCGGCCTCGACCCGCACTCCACCGCGGAGGGCTACGTCGACGCCGAGAAGGGCGTCGCGGACGCCGGCGCCGCGCTGGAGGGCGCCCGGGCGATCCTCGTCGAGCGCTTCGCCGAGGAGGCGGACCTCATCGGCGACCTGCGCGAGCGGATGTGGTCGCGCGGGGTGCTCGTCAGCCGGGTGCGGGAGGGGCGCGAGGAGGCGGGCGCGAAGTTCGCCGACTACTTCGACTTCGCCGAGCCTTTCACCTCGCTGCCCTCGCACCGCATCCTGGCGCTGTTCCGCGGCGAGAAGGAGGAGGCGCTCGACCTCACCCTCGAGCCGGACACCCCGCCGGACCCCGAGGCGCCCGCTCCCGCCGGCCCCACCGACTACGAGGCGCGCATCGCCGCGACCTTCGGCATCTCCGACGAGGGCCGCCCGGCGGACCGCTGGCTGGCCGAGACGGTCCGCTGGGCGTGGCGCACCCGCATCCAGGTGCACCTGGGGGTGGACCTGCGGATGCGGCTGTGGACGGCGGCCGAGGACACCGCGGTGCGGGTGTTCGCGGCGAACCTGCGCGACCTGCTGCTCGCCGCCCCGGCCGGCAGCCGGGCGACGATGGGCCTCGACCCCGGCTACCGCACGGGGGTGAAGGTCGCCGTCGTCGACCCGACCGGCAAGGTCGTCGCCACCGACACGATCTACCCACACGTACCCGCGCGGCGCTGGGACGACTCGATCGCCACCCTCGCGAAGCTCGCCGCCGAACACCGGGTGGACCTCGTCTCGATCGGCAACGGGACGGCGTCACGGGAGACCGACAAGCTCGCCGAGGACCTCATCCGCCGCCATCCCGAGCTGTCGCTGACCCGGGTGACCGTGTCGGAGGCCGGCGCCTCGGTGTACTCGGCGTCGGCGTACGCGGCGAGTGAGCTGCCGGGGATGGACGTCTCGCTGCGCGGCGCCGTGTCGATCGCCCGCCGGCTGCAGGACCCGCTCGCCGAGCTCGTCAAGATCGAGCCGCGGTCGATCGGCGTCGGCCAGTACCAGCACGACCTGTCCGAGACGCGGCTGTCGTCGTCGCTGGACGCGGTGGTCGAGGACTGTGTGAACGCCGTCGGGGTGGACGTGAACACGGCGTCCGCGCCCCTGCTGACCCGGGTGTCCGGGATCGGGGCGAGCCTCGCCGAGAACCTGGTGCGCCACCGCGACGCGAACGGCCCGTTCCGCAGCCGGGAGGCGCTGCGGGAGGTGCCGCGCCTCGGGCCGAAGGCGTTCGAGCAGTGCGCGGGCTTCCTGCGCATCCCCGGCGGGGACGACCCGCTGGACGCCTCCAGCGTGCACCCCGAGTCGTATCCGGTGGTCCGCCAGATCCTCGCGTCGACCGGCGGCGAGCTGACCTCGCTGATCGGCAACGGTGCGGTGCTGCGGGGCCTGAAGCCGACCGACTTCGTCGACGACACCGTCGGCCTGCCGACGGTCACCGACATCCTCGCCGAGCTCGAGAAGCCGGGGCGCGACCCGCGGCCGGCGTTTCGCACCGCGGCGTTCTCCGAGGGCATCGAGACGCTGGCCGACCTGGTCCCCGGGATGACGCTGGAGGGCTCGGTGACGAACGTGGCCGCCTTCGGCGCGTTCGTGGACGTCGGCGTGCACCAGGACGGGCTCGTGCACGTCTCGGCGATGTCGAAGAACTTCGTCAACGACCCGCGGGAGGTCGTCAAGCCCGGCGACATCGTGACGGTGAAGGTCCTCGACGTCGACATCCCGCGCAAGCGGATCTCGCTGACGCTGCGGCTGGACGACGAGGTCGGGCAGCCCGCGTCCGGCGGCCGGGGTGCGGGCGGCGGGCGGCGGGCCAGTGGTGGCGACGGCGGCGGTGAGCGGCGCGGCTCCGGCGGCTCCAGCGGCTCCGGGGGCTCCAGCGGCTCCGGGG
>NZ_FZMO01000566.1 GCF_900197875.1 Frankia canadensis
CCCGAGGCTCTCGTACGGCTTCGCGGCGAGGTCGTCGGTGAGCGCCTCGACCCACTCCGACCACGGCCCCCAGCCCGACGACGGGTCCCCCGCTGTCGCCGACCGCAACCGCGGGGGTGATTCCGGGCGCGCTGACCACCAGGCCGCATGTCGCGCAGCTGCCCATGGCCCCCGGCGACCCGTCCGCCGCGCCCACGCCGAGCGCCTCGCCGACCCTCGGCGCGAGCCCGACCGCGGGGGGGTCGGCGAGCCCGATCGGCACCGTCCAGGTACTCGACCCGACGAAGGACTCCTGGACCGAGGCGGCCAACCTGCCGACGCCGCGCACCGATCTCGCCGCGGCCACCGGGACCGACGGCCGGATCTACGCCATCGGCGGCCGCGCCGGCGGGCGGGCGACGGACACCGTCGAGGTCTACACCCCGTCCAGCGACTCCTGGGCGAGCGGCACCCCGCTGCCGGCGGCGATGGGTGAACCACGGGCGGCCCGCGGCACCGACGGCCGGATCTACGTTCTCGACGGGACCATGATGGCGGTCTACGACCCGGACGCGAGCAGCTGGTCGACCGCGGACGCTCCCCCGAACCCGGTCGTCGGCCCGGCGCTGACCGCACTGCCTGACGGCCGGATCCTCGCCGCCGGTGGCATCCCGGCGGCCGGTGGGACGGTGTCGTCCGCCGCGTACGCCTACACACCCGGTTCGGCCGGCGGAAGCGGTTCCTGGACCCAGGTGTCCGACCTGCCGACCGAGGTGACGCAGGCGGCCGGGGCGGCCGGCCCGGACGGGCGGGTGTACGTGATCGGCGGCCGCGGCACTGACGGTGCGGTCACCGACGCGGTGCAGGTCTACTCGCCGGACGACGACCAGTGGACGGCCGGCCCCACCGGCGCCGCGTCGACGCGGGCGAACGCCGCCGCGACGACCGGCGGTGACGGCCGGGTCTACGTGTTCGGCGGCACCGCCGGCGCGGGCCGACCGCTCGACACCGTCTCGGCACTGCACGGCTGAGTCTCCGAGCGGCCCGAGCGGCCCGAGCGCGATCGCCTTCCGCGTCAGCGGTACCGGACGCGGAAGGCGATCCAGGCCGGCGCCCCGGCGGCGAGCGGCAGCCAGAACGACACCAGCCGGTAGACGAGGGTCGACAGGGCCGCGGCGGCCGCGGGGACGCCGGCCAGCGCCAGGGTTCCGGTGAGCCCGGCCTCGACGAACCCGAGGCCACCGGGAGTGATCGGAATCATGGACAACACGCTGGCCGCGACGTACGCGAGCAGCACCAGCGAGGGTCGCGGATGCTGGCCGGCGCCGGCCAGCGCCGCGAGCAGCGCCCCGAAGTCCAGCCCCCACTTGCCGGCCGCGGTGAGCACGGCGGCCGGCCAGCGCTTGCCCAGCGAACGCAGCACCTCGTTGCGCCGGGTGACCAGCAGCTCGGGCAGCTCGGGTACCACCGGTCGGCGGGCGAGGTGCAGCAGCCGGCCCAGCAGCCCGGCGAGCAGCCGCAGCATCGCGTCCGACCGGGCGAGCACCACCCCGGCGATGATGAGCACGACGAAGACCATCCCGCCGAGCGAGGCGGCCTCGGTGAGCCCGCCGGGCGCGGGCTGGCCGAAGATGAGGACCGGTAACACCAGCAGCGGCAGGCCGAACACGATCCCGGTGGTCACCATCGACACCGCGGTGAGCGCGAAACCGGCGGCCGCGGGATCGCAGCCGGCCCGGCTCAGCATCCGGAACTGCACGGCCCCGCCGACCGCGATCCCGCCGGGGATGATCCGGCTGATGCTGTTCGACGCCAGCTGTGACGTGACGGACAGGAACCAGCTCAGCTCGCCGATGGCGAAGCGCTGCAGCTGCCAGACGCAGGCGAAGCTCGCCACCTCGAGCACGACCATCGCCGGGTACCACAGCGGCCGGAAGCCGCGCAGCCGCGGGAACGCGGAGAACACCGCGAGCAGCTGCGGCATGAGCAGGTAGAGGGCCACCGCGGTGACGATGAGGGGCACGACCCGCCCGGCCACCCTGGCCCAGGCGAGCCCGCCCGGCACGACGTCGGGGCGGGGCGCGGCCCGCGACGGGCGGGGGACGGAGAGCGGCGGCCGGGCGGCGGGGCGGCGCGTGCGTGGGGCCCCTCGCGTCGCCGGCACGGTCGGTGACCGGCGCCGCGCGGTGGCCGTGCCCTCGTGCTCGTCGTCCGCCACCCGGCCTATCCTCCGCCCAGCCCGCCGAACCGCCAACCCGCTCCCGCCCGCCGGGCCAGCCTAAGCGTCGCCGGCGGCCCGCCGCCCGGCCGGATGCCCGCTCACGCCGTGAAGATGATCTCCGCGATGGGAGCGCCGACGTCGTAGTCCTCGCCGGTGGTGGCGATCAGGCGGATGGTGCCGGTCGCCGGAGAGGGCACCTCCTGCGCCGCCTTGTCCGTCTCCACGACGTAGAGCGGTTCGCCCTCCTTCACCTCGGAGCCGTCCGCGACGAGCCACTCCGAGAGGGTGCCGTCCTGCATCGACACCGCGAGCTTGGGCATTTTGACGGTGATGCGCAGGTTCACTGACAGGCCTTCCGGATGGCGGACTCGACGTCGGGGATCTGGTAGAGGTAGCGCGATTCCAGCGCCGGGGAGAACGGCACCGGCGTGTTGGCCGAGGTGACCCGGACGACCGGTGACGCGAGGTCGCCGTGCAGCTCCTCGCCGATCCGGGCGGAGATCTCCGCGCCTACCCCGAACTGGCCGACGGCCTCGTGCACGATCACCGCGCGCCGGGTGCGGGCGACGGACTCCAGCACGGTCCGCTCGTCCAGCGGGCTGATGGTGCGCAGGTCGACGACCTCGACCTCGATGCCGTCGCCGGCGAGGCGGTCGGCGAGGGCGAGCACCTCGCCGACCGGCCGCCCGTAGGCGATCACGGAGATGTCCCGGCCGGGCCGGGCGATGTGCGCGCGGCCGAGCGGGATGCGCACCCCGGGCTCCGGCGCCGGGCCCTTGGACCAGTACATCTGGGTGTGCTCGATGACCACGCAGGGGTCGTCGTCGAAGATGCTCGACAGCAGCAGGCCCTTCGCGTCCGCCGGCGAGGAGGGGACGACGACCTTGAGGCCGGGGACGTGCGCGAGCCACGCCTCGAGCATGTCCGAGTGCTGCCCGCCGAACCCACCGCCGGCGCCGGTCGCGGTGCGCACGGTCAGCGGCACGCCGGTCTGGCCGCCGGACATGTACCGCAGCTTGGCCGCGTGGTTGACGAGCTGGTCCAGCCCCAGGGTGATGAAGTTCATCAGCATGATCTCGGCGACCGGGCGCATGCCCGCGACGGCGGCGCCGACGGCGGTTCCGATGATCGCCTGCTCGCTGATGGGGGTGGTGCGCACCCGGCTGGTGCCGTACTTCGTGGACAGTCCGGACGTCACCTTGAAGGTGCCGCCGCCCTCCTTGTCGCCGACGTCCTCGCCGAGGACGAACACCGAGTCGTCCGCGGCCATCGCCTCGTCGAGGGCCTCGTTGTACGCCTGCTGGAACGTGATCTTCCGGGCGGACGCCGCGCTCACGCCGGCACCTCCTCGTGGTACACGGCTTCGCGGTACACGTCGCTGGTCAGCTCGGCGACGCCGGGAAGCGGACTGTCGGCCGCGAACGCCGCCGCGGCCTCGACCTTCGCGGTGGCCTCGGCCTCGATGTCGGCCAGGGTGGCCTCGTCGGCGACCCCGTCGGCGATCAGGCGCGCGCGCAGGGCGGGCACCGGGTCACGGGCGAGGGCGGCCGCGTACTCGTCGGCGTCCATGTACGCGCCCGGGTCGCCGAAGTAGTGGCCCATGAAGCGGTAGGTGACGGCCTCCACCAGGGTGGGGCCCTCGCCGGCACGGGCCCGCGCGACGGCGCGGCCGACCACGTCGAGCGTGGCGGCGGCGTCGTTGCCGTCGACGCGCTCGCCGGGGATGCCGTAGCCGACCGCCCGGTCGGCGATGCGCGCCGCCGACGTGCCGTCGGCGTACCGGGTGGACTCGGCGTACAGGTTGTTCTGGCAGACGAAGACGACGGGCAGCTTCCACACGGCCGCGAGGTTCAGCGCCTCGTGGAAGGCGCCGATGTTGCTGGCGCCATCACCGAAGCAGACGACGGTCACCCGGCCGTCCCCGCGGATCGACGAGGACGTCGCGAGCCCGACGGCGATCGGCAGGCCGCTGCCGACGATCCCGGTGGTCACCATCACGCCGGTCGACGGGTGGGTGACGTGCATCGGGCCGCCCTTGCCCTTGCAGGTGCCGGTCACCCTGCCGAAGATCTCGGCGAACAGCAGGTCCAGCGGTGCGCCCTTGGCGATCTGGTCGTGGATGCCGCGGTAGGTGGTGACGAGGTAGTCCTGCGCGTCCAGGTGGGCCGATGTCGCCGCAGCCAGCACCTCCTGGCCGCGCGGCGAGTAGTAGGCCACCGCCAGCTCCCCGGAGGTGAGCAGACCACGCAGCTTCTCGTCCGCGGCCTTGATCAACGCGGCCGTGCGGTACACCGACAGCAGCGAGGTTCGGTCGGAATCAGCCATGGTCTCCCTTTCGTGCACTGGCGACGCCGGAGGCGGCGGGCAGGTCGGTCGGGCCGACGCCGTTCGGCACCGCCGCCCCGCCGACGGCCGTATCCGCGTCGCCGCGACGGCGCGCGCGGGCGTGGGCGTGGTGGGCACCGAGCCAGCCGAACACGAACGACGCGCCGATGCTCGCCCCGGCCCCGGGGTAGGTGCGGCCCACCACCGACGCCGTGCAGTTACCGGCCGCGTACAGCCCCGCGATGGGCGCGCCGTCGGTGGACAGCACCCGGGCGTGCTCGTCGGTCAGCAGCCCGCCGCAGGTGCCGACGTCTCCCGGGTACAGCGCGACGGCGTAGAACGGGGCCCGCTCGACCGGCCCCACGCACGGGTTGGGCTGCACGCGCGGATCACCGTAGTACCGGTCGTAGGCCCGCTCGCCCTTGTGGAACTCGGGGTCGCGCCCCTCGGCCGCGTGGCGGTTGAATCGCTCCACCGTCGCCTCGAGGCCGGCGGGGTCGATACCGCACTGGCGGGCGAGCTCGCCGATCGTGTCGGCCTTCTTCAGGTAGCCGCTGCGCAGCCATTCCTTGGGGTTGATGCCGCCGGGCGTCGTCCCCCAGACGTAGCTGCGGCGGTTGCGCGAGTCCATGATCCACCAGCTGGGCACGGCGGGCACGGTGGCGTTGCGCTCGTACATCGCCTGCCCGACCTCCATGTAGGAGGCCGCCTCGTTGGTGAACCGGGCGCCGCTTTCGTCCACCAGGATCGCGAACGGCTTGCTGCGCTCGTAGACGGCGAACTGCGGCTTGCCGTCGGGCAGCACCGACGACGGGATCCACCACGCCTCGTCCATCAGGTCCACGGCGGCGCCGTGCCGCATCGCCGCGGTGATCATCTCACCGGTGTCGCCCGGATTCGCGCTGGTCCACGCGGTCGACGCCGGCGCGCGGCCGTACTGGTCGCGCATCCGCGCGTTGTGCGAGAACCCGCCGACGTCCAGCAGCACACCGGCCCGCGCCCGCACCCGGATCCGCCGTCCATCACGCTCCGCGACGACGCCGACGACCTCGCCACCCGCACCGCCCTCGCCGCCCTCGACGATCAGGTCGACGGCGGGCGTGGACGTCCAGACCGGGACCTCCGCCCGCAGCAGCGCGCGCAGCATCCGGCCCTGCAGTGCGGCACCGCTGCCACGAACCTGCCGGCGGGTCAGGGTGGCCCGGGCGAACCGGCCGGCGACGCGCGCCGCCGTGCGGGCGCCGGCAGCGGTCGTCGGCATCGTGCCGGTGGCGACCTCGCCGGTGTACATCGGCACCGGCGGCATGCCCTCGCTGATCCGCAGCTTGTCCCGCCAGGGGCCGAGTTCGGTGCAGTCGAACAGGTCGGTCTCCAGCGACCTGCCGCGGGCCTTGCCGCCAGGGCGGTCGTCGTAGTAGTCCGAGTAGCCCTCGCAGTGCCGGAACCGCAGGTCATAGCCGGACAGGAACGTCACCATCGGCTCGATCGCGTCGAGAAACGCGTCGACCCGCGCCGGTGACGTCGACGGGCCCGCGTCGCCGACCACCGACGCGAAGTAGCGCAGCGCGTCCTCGCGGCTGTCGCTCACGCCGGCCGCCCGGGAGACCGGGTTGTTCGGCAGCCACAGCACCCCGCCGGACATCGCCGTCGAGCCGCCGATCTGGTCGGTCTTCTCCAGCACCAGCACCTGGTCGCCGGCCGCGCGGGCGGCGAGCGCCGCACACAGCGCCCCGCCGCCGCTGCCCACGAGGAGCAGGTCGGTGACGACATCCCAGCCCGCGTCGTCCCAGTCCGCGTCGCTCACGCCGTCACCGGCCTCATCGCGAGGTACTCCTGCAGGACCCGGTGGAAGTTGGCGATCGCCTGTTCCTGCCGGGGGCTGGGGCGCGGCCCGGCGAACCCTCGGGACTTCATGCCCTGCTGGACGGCGGCCATGTTGCGGAAGTCCTGGGTGAGGATCAGGCCCCACTCGTCGGAGTCGTGCCAGTCCTGGTAGAACTCGCGCCGTAGCGGCGGCTCCTCGCCCTTCGGGTAGCGGGCGAGCGACCAGATGTCGTAGATGCAGCTGTCCGGGTCGTCGCCGTTCGGCCGCGACCGGTACCACAGCGCGCCGTCGGGGTAGGGCAGCACGATCAGGTTCGGGAAGATGTGCCAGTCCTGCCCGGCCCGGACGAAGTTCTCCGGGGTGAGGTTCGGCCAGCCGGCGCCGTCGGCCATCGCGGACTCGGCGGCGAACAGCATCATCGTGCCGAGGACCCGGTACGGGTCGGTGCCGTCGGGCAGCTCCGCCGCCATCCGCTTCGCCGCCGCGAGGTCACGGGGCGTCCAGATCGCGCCGAGCGTCTCCTCCATCATCTCGACGAACCTGACGACGCCGTCGCGGTAGTCGAAGCCCTCCGGGACGGGCAGGTCGAGGCGCCGGGAGGGGGCGCCGAGCGGGCGGTTGTCGTCGGCGCCGCCGAACATCCCGTGCCGCCCGTGCGCGACGCTGTAGGTCTGGTCGTCGTTGTAGCGCAGCAGCTGCGGGTGCGTCGTCTGGACGTGGTAGCCCTCGTTGAACGCCTCCAGGCAGGTCTTCCAGTTGGCCGGGAGGACGACGGACTTGTACCAGCGGTAGCGGAAGGTGTGGAACTCGAACGGGTCGAAGATCTCGGGCAGCGGATGCAGGTAGTCGAGCAGCGGCTCGGCGTTCGGGTCCATGTTGATGAAGACGAACCCGGCCCAGGTGTCGACGAGCGGCTCCTTGAGCCGCAGCTCCTGGTCGGTGACGCTGTCGCCCCAATCACCGCGGTCGACGGCCTCGCGCAGGCTGCCGTCGAGGTTCCAGCGCCAGCCGTGGTACTGGCAGTAGAAGTGGCCGGCGACGCCACAGCCCTCGGTGAGCCTGCGGCCGCGGTGCTGGCAGGCGTTGTAGAAGGCACGGATCGAGCCATCCCGCTGACGGGTCACGATGATCGACTCGTCGGCCACCTCGAAGGTGACGTAGCTGCCGGGGGCCTCGATCTCCTCCTCCCGGCAGGCCACCTGCCACACCCGCGGCCACAGCCGCTCCTTCTCGAGTGCGACGTAGGCCGGATCGATGTACACGTCCTTCGCCACGACCGTCGGCGGCGCGGATGGCGTGCGCGCGCTGTCGGCGGCGGTACCTAAGGCGACGTCCTCGGGGCTGCTGATCGTCATGCGACGCACCCAACCTCAGCCCGGCGGCGGGCTGATCAGTCGACGGACCAAGAGAGTGCCACTCTCTTGCTCATCACATGCAGTGTCAAGCGTCACACCGCACGGACGGAAGATCCAGCTCTAGGGGCGGCGCAGCACGCCCGCGAGGACGTAGGCGGTGAGTTCCTCGACGATCTGCTCGGAGTCCTGATCAGGGCGGAGGTCGAGGATGCTCTCGTCGAGCACCGCCGCCGACAGGACCATGCCGAAGGTCAGCCGGACGATCAGCCGGGCGTTCACCGCCGTGGTGCCCTCGTGCGCGACCCCCCGGTCCACCGCCGGTTCGAGGACGCGGTAGAAGCCGTCCAGCAGCCGGCGCCGGTCCTGGAACATGCCGGGGCTGTGCGACTCCGCCGCGATGAGCGCCAGAATCTGCCGCCGGTGCTCCCGCATGAACGCGTACAGGCGGCTGACGTAGAGGCGGCCGAGGTCCTCGGGTGGCAGGTCCTCGGCGAGACCCCGCTCGAAGTCCCGCAGGTAGTCGCTGACCACGGCGCCAAACGGGATGGCGACGGCCTGCTCGAACAGGTCCGCCTTGCTCGGGTAGTGACGGAACATCATCTGCTCGGTCACCTTGGCCCGGCTGGCGATCTCCCGGGTCCGGGCGCCGGCGAAGCCGTGCTCGTCGAAGACCTGCCGCGCGGCCGCGAGCACCGCGGACCGCACCGTGGCACTGCTGCGCCTCTGCGCTGAGCCGCCGTGCCCCGGCAGGTCCCCCATCACCTCAGGCTACGGCAGCACCGCACCCGGAACCGGCCACGAGCCGCCGCGGACACCGAACGCGAAACGTTCCCGGAAAACGGTGGCGGACCCCCGGCCAATATCGACGGAACGCGTTGCGCGACTTCGGCGGAATCAGGATTCCCGCCGCCGATCTCCTCGTTCGACGTCGACCCTGACGGGCGAGAACGCCGTTCCGGGGCCGCGACGAGCCGACTGCCCGCCACACCCGGTTCCGACACCCGGCCGGGACCAGACAGGTCTCCCCTATTAGCGCCGCGGCGACAACCGGCCCGCCTTCGCATGAATCAGCGCGCCCGGCGAATTGCACGGCCCACCGCCAGGACATCATCACGATCACCTGGGACGATCACCGCCGGAGGTCCGCCGCCCGCGCCGATGCCGGGCTCGTGATCGACAGCAGCCCGATCATCCGCTCAGTCGGAGAAAGGGATTTTCAGGACAGATCGCTGCTACCGGCCGCGAATCGGACAACCCGCGGACCGAGACGGATCCGGAGCCGATCCTACACGGACGGTTTCCGGAACGAATCGCTCGATCGACGGCGTCGTCGTCGGTGCCAGAGTGCGCGACGTCACCGCCAACCGGGGAACGCTTGACAACGCAGCCAAATTATCTAACTTTATGGCCCACATCACGTAACGCGAGGATCGTCGTCGACGGCCCGCACGACCCTCGCGAATCCGACCGGGCGAACGGAGGGACCGCGTGCTGATCGCGCGCAAGGCCTACTGGTCTGCCGATCTTGAACCTGAGCTCGACGAGCGGAGCATCGGCGAGATCCTCGCCGAGCTGGCGACCACGGCCGGCGATGACCTCGCGGTGCTCTGGGAGGTGGGCGACGACCTGCGGAGCCTGACCTGGTCACAGCTGTACGCCGTGGCCACCAGGGGAGCCACCTGGCTCGTGGCGCGCACGTCGCCGGGAGATCGGGTGGCGGTGTGGGCGCCGAACAGCCTCGTCTGGTTCATCCTCGAGTACGCCAGCGCCCTCGCCGGCACCGTGCTCGCCCCGCTCAACCCCGCGCTCGTCGACCCCGAGGCCGAGTACCTGCTGAGTCACTCGGGGGCGGCCCTGCTGTTCACGGTGCCGGACTCGGCGGGCAAGCCGCTGCTGGAGCGCGCCACCGACCTGCACCCCCGGCTGCCGCAGCTGCGCGACATCGTCGAGCTGGAGCCCTGGGGAGCGGCGCTGCTCGCCCAGCCGGCGCCGGGACCAGGACCGGATGACCCGACACCGACGCTGCCGGTGGTGCGCCCAGAGGACCCGTTCCTGGTGCAGTTCACCTCGGGGACGACCGGCCGCCCCAAGGGCGCGGTGATCACTCATCTCGCGGCGTTCAACAGCGCCCGGTACTCCGCCCTGGCCCTCGAACCCAGCGACCACGAGGTGTGGTGCACGGCGCTGCCGTTGCACCATGTGGGCGGGTCGATCTCGCTCGTGCTCGGTGCGCTCGCCGTGCGCGGCACCTACGTCGTCGTGCCGCGACCCACCGCGGGCGATGTGCTGCGCCTGCTCGTGCGCACGCGGGCGACCCACACCGGGTTCGTGGCGACCGTGCTGCAGCGCCTGATCGACAACCCCGACTTCCCCTCGGCCGACCTGAGTTCGCTGCGCACGATGATGGGCGGCGGCGCGTCCGTCCCGTCGGCGCTGATCCGCGAGCTGGAGAAGATACTCGGCGCCACCGTCCTGATCGGCTACGGCCAGTCGGAGTCGGTGTCGATCTCCCAGACGGGCCTGCACGACTCCTCCGACGACAAGGCGACCACGATCGGCCGCCCGCTGCCCCAGCGCGAGGTCTGCATCCAGCGGCTGGGCACCCGGGTCGAAGGCTCCGCCGGCGAGATCGCCGAACTCGGCGAGGTGGGCGAGCTGTGCACCCGCTCCCGGCTCACCATGACCGGCTACATGGACGGCCTGGCCACCGACGACGAGGTCTTCGACACCGAGGGCTGGATGCACACCGGCGACCTCGCGGCGATGGACGACCGCGGCCTGATCACCTTTCACGGCCGCGCCCGCGAGGTGATCATTCGGGGCGGGGAGAACATCTACCCCCGCGAGGTCGAGGAGGCACTGCTCGGCCATCCCGGCATCGCCGAGATCGCCGTCGTCGGCACCCCTGACCCGACCTGGGGGGAACAGGTCGCGGCCTTCGTCCGGCCGGCCGACGGGGCCCGGCTGGACGACCAGGAGCTGCGGGGCTACGCCCGGCAGGTCCTCGCCCCGTTCAAGGTTCCCGTGATCTGGAGAGTGGTGGAGAGCTTCCCGATGACCGCATCGCAGAAGATCCGCAAAAACGTGCTGCGCGACCAGCTGACCGCGTCGTCCGACGCCCCGTTAGGCGGTTGAGCGGCCGTGGAGGTCATCCGGTTCGCCCTGCTCGGCCTCGGCGTCGGCGCCGTCTACGCGCTGCTCGCCCAGGGCCTCGTCCTCGTCTACCGCGGCTCCGGCGTCGTCAACTTCGCGCACGGCTCGATCGCCATGTCGGGCGCGTTCTGCTACGACGATCTGATCCGTAACTACGGCTGGTCCCAGCCCACGGCGGCGATCGCCGCCGTGCTGCTGGGCGGCGCGCTCGGCGCGGTCATCCATCTGCTGATCATGCGGCCGCTGCGCACCGCCTCCCCGCTCGCCCGGGTCATCGCGACCCTCGGCGTGATGGTCATCCTGGAGGCGGCGGCAAACCTGATCTTCGGTTCCGAGCCGCGCACGGTGAACACCTTCCTGCCCCACACGATCGTCGACTTCGGCTCGGTCTCGGTGGCCCGGGACCGGCTGTGGCTGCTGGGGATCGCGGTGGTGCTCACCGTCATCCTCACCGCCGTCTTCCGGCTCACCCGCCTGGGGCTCGCGACCCGCGCGATGGCGGAGAACCAGCGGGCGCTGGCGAGCCTCGGCTGGTCGCCGGACCTCATCGCGGCGCTGAACTGGGCACTGGGCGGCGCGCTCGCCGCCTTCGCCGGCATCCTGATCGTCCCGCTGACCGGCCTGCAGGTCACCACGCTGACGGGCCTGGTCATCGTGGCGATGGCGGTGGCGCTGTTCGCCTCGTTCACCTCGTTCCCGCTGGCGCTGCTCGGCGGCGTCGCCCTCGGCATCGCGCAGAGCGAGCTCAACCGCTACGTCAACCAGCAGGGCATCTCGCAGGCCGCACCCTTCCTGATGATCATGCTGGTGATGGTCGTGCGCGGCCGTGGCCTGCCGCTGCGCAGCTCGCTGGTCGAGCACCGACCGCAGGTCAGCAGCGGGCGGGTGCGCTGGCCGATCGTGCTGCCGGTCGCGGTCGCGGTCGCGGTGCTCTCGCTCGCGGTCCTCAACGCGGACTGGAACGCCGTCGTCACCTACAGCTGCGTCATCTCGATCATCCTGCTGTCCGTCGTGGTCCTGACCGGCTACGCCGGCCAGCTCTCCCTGGCGCAGTTCACCTTCGCGGGCATCGGCGCCTACTTCTCCGGGCGCCTGGTCGCCGCCGCCGGCTGGCCCTTCGAACTAGCCCTGCTCGCGGGCATCGTCGGCGCGGCCGTCGTGGGCGCGGTGTTCGCCCTGCCGGCACTGCGCACCCGCGGGGTGAACCTCGCCGTGGTCACCCTCGGCCTCGGCTCCGCGGTGCAGGCCGTGCTGTTCAACAACTCGAAGTACACCGGCGGTTCGACCGGCACCGTCGTCGGCACCCAGCGGTTCTTCGGCGTCAGGCTCGACGCCATCAGCCAGCCCGGCCACTACGCGGTGTTCGCGGTGATCTGGCTGCTCGCGTCGCTGGCGATCGTCAGCAACCTGCGCCGCAGCGCGTCCGGCCGCCGGCTGCTCGCGGTGCGGACCAACGAGCGGGCCGCGGCCGCCCTCGGCGTCAACGTGTTCCGCGCGAAGATGTACGCGTTCACGCTGTCCGCGGCACTCGCGGGCCTCGCCGGCACGCTGCTCGCGTTCACCGCGTCGACGATCACCTACGACGTCAGCTTCGACCCGCTGAACTCGATCACCTCGATCACCCTGGCGGTGGTCGGTGGCGTCGGCTACCTGTCCGGCCCGCTGTACGGCTCCACGCTGTCCACCGGCGGCGTCGGCAGCCTGCTGACCGACTACCTGGGCGCGATCCAGTCCTGGCTGGTCCTCATCGGCGGCGTGATCCTCATCGGCCTGCTGGTGCAGGACGCCAACGGCATGGCGTCGCACAACCAGCACACCTTCCACCGGATCACCGCCCGCCTGCGCTCGTCCCGCCGCCCCGCCCCCGGCGCGACCGACAAGGCCGACGCCGCGATGCAGACCACAGCACAGACCACAGCGCAGACCACGGCGCAGACCACGGCGGAGTCGGCCGCCGGCCCGGCGGCGCACGCGCCCACCCGGCGGCGGGAGAACCTCGTCGTCACCGGCCTGACCGTCCGCTACGGCGCGGTCGTCGCCGTCGACGACCTGGACCTGACCGTCCAGCCCGGTCAGGTGCACGGGCTGATCGGCCCGAACGGCGCCGGCAAGACGTCGGTCATCGACGCCGTCAGCGGCTTCACCCGGTCCACCGGCTCGGTCCACCTCGGCGAGCTCCGCCTCGACGACAAGCCCGTCTACCGGCGCTCGCTGGCCGGGGTGGCGCGCTCGTTCCAGTCGCTGGAGCTGTTCGAGGACCTGACCGTGCGGGAGAACCTGCTCGCCGCCGACCACGCCCGCCCGGCGCTCGGCGGTCTGCGCGACCTGGTGCGCCCCGCCCGCCAGGAGCTGCCGCCGTCCGCGATCGACGCGCTGCGCGAGTTCGACCTGCTGGACTTCCTCGACGAGCCGGCCGGGCAGCTGCCCTACGGCAAGCGGCGCCTCGTCGCGATCGTCCGCGCCCTGGCCAGCGGGCCGTCGGTGCTGCTGCTCGACGAGCCGGCGGCGGGCCTGGACGAGACCGAGAGCGCCCACCTCGGCCGGCTGGTCCGGCACCTGGCGGACGACTGGGGCATCGGCATCCTGCTCGTCGAGCATGACATGTCGGTGGTCATGGCCGTCTGCGACGAGATCACCGTGGTCGAGTTCGGCCGCCGCATCGCGGTCGGGCCTCCCGAGCGGGTCAGCCGTGACCCGGCCGTCCGCGCCGCCTACCTGGGCGAGGCCGACCCCGAGCCCGACACCCACGCGGTGGCGGCGCCGGCCTGACCGC
This sequence comes from Frankia canadensis, assembly GCF_900197875.1. GTDB lineage: Bacteria > Actinomycetota > Actinomycetes > Frankiales > Frankiaceae > Frankia > Frankia canadensis. Next base: position 13,632 of record NZ_FZMO01000566.1, read on the forward strand.
GCCTCACCGCCGCCACACCACAGACCTGGGTGACGACGTCACGTCCCCCAGTCCGGCGCCCTCGACGTTCCCGCCGGGTCGCGTCATGCACACAAGGAGCACGAATGAGATCCCGAAGACTGACCGCTCTCGCGTCCTCGCTGTTAGCGGGCGCTGTCGTCCTGGCCGCGTGCGGCAGCAGTGGGGGCGGTGGCTCCAGCAACTCGGCCGCGATCGCCAACCCCACCGGCAAGCTGTCCGGCGCGCCAATCAAGATCGGCATGTACGCGCCGACCAACAACGCCGTCTTCAACACCCCGGACTACGTCGCGGCCGCGCGGGCCGCGGTGCGCGGTGTGAACACCCGGGGCGGCGTCAACGGCCGGCCGCTGGAGCTGGTGTACTGCAACCCCGAGTTCGACCCGAACAAGGCCGCGGCGTGTGCGCGGCAACTCGTCAGTGACGGGGTCATCGCCACCGTCAAGTCGATCGCCCCCCAGGGCGGCGCGCAGACCGTCCAGATCTTCGAACAGGCGGGCATCCCGCAGGTCGGTCTCGGCGCCCTGGTGCCGGCGGAGTACCAGGCGTCCACCTCGTACCTGCTCGACGGCGGCCTCAACTACCCCTACGCGGCGGCGCTGATCGGCGCGCAGAAGGAAGGCAAGAAGAAGGTCTACCTGGTCACCACCGACAACGCGCCGTCCGGGCCGTTCCTGGCCGCGATGTCGGGCGCGGCGGCCAAGCTCGGCATGCAGGTCGTCGGCCAGCAGAAGCTCCCGCCGACCACCGCCGACTACGCGCCGCTGATCGCGGCCATCCAGCGCAGCGGGGCGGACAGCGCGATGATCGCCCTCACCGAGCAGGGTGCCGTCCAGACGCTGCGCGCCGCGGACCAGAGCGGGCTGCACCTGTCCTGGCTGATGAACTCCGGGAACCTCAAGCCCAATGACTACAAGGAGTTCAGCGAGGACATCACCAAGGGCATCATCCACGGATCGAGCGTGATCCCGACGTCCTACGCCGACAAGAACCCGCAGGTCAAGGCCATGAAGGCGGACCTCGATGCCGAGATCGCCGCGGGCGACAAGGACGCCGAGCCCGGCAAGATGTTCGGCACCGCCCTGCTGGCGTGGCCGTCGGTGAACGCCATCGCCACCCTGCTGAAGTCGGCCAAGACGATCGACGCCGCCGGCCTGCGCGCCCAGCTCGACGCCGCGAAGAACCTCGAACTCGGTGTGGTGCCGCCGTGGACGCCGAGCGCCTCGGTCGACAAGGTCAACACGCGGGTCTCCGCCCCGGAGGTCTACCTGGTCAAGGTGAAGGACGGCGTGCCCGTGCTCGCCTACCCGGACCCGGTGGACGTCAGCAAGGTGCTGAACTGATCCAGACCCGGTACTGATCCAGACCCGGTACTGATCCAGACCGAATGACGAGGCGGGTGGGCCGCCCGGGACAGCGGCCCACCCGCCTTTCTCACGTCGCGGGCCTTTCTCACGTCGCGGGCGTGGACTCAGGCAGCCGGGCCGGCCAGGCCGTAGGCGGCGGCGAGGTCCGCGTCGCGGGCGGCGAGCCGGCGGGCGAGATCCAGGATGACCCGGCACTGCTTCACCGAGGCGTCGTCCTGCATGGTGCCGTTGACCATCACGGCACCGGTGCCGTCACCCATCGCGTCGACGACCTTCTTCGCCCACTCGACATCCTTGACCTCGGGGCTGAAGACCTTCTTCGCGATGTCGATCTGCACCGGGTGCAGCGACCAGGCGCCGACCGCGCCGAGCAGGAAGGCGTTGCGGAACTGGTCCTCGCAGGCCGTGACGTCGGCGATGTCGCCGAACGGCCCGTAGTAGGGCATGATCCCGTGCGCCACGCAGGCGTCGACCATCCGGGCCAAGGTGTAGTGCCAGGGGTCCTGCTGGAAGGTGGCGCGCACGGCGTCCGGCGCGTCCGGGTTCGGGTCCTGGCGGACAAGGTAGCCCGGGTGGCCGCCGCCAACCCGGGTCGTCTTCATCCGCCGGTCGGCGGCCAGGTCCGCGGGCCCGAGCGAGAGTCCCTGCATCCGCGGGCTCGCCGCGCAGATCTCCTCGACGTTGCCGACGCCGCGGGCGGTCTCCAGGATCGCGTGCACGAGGATCGGCCGGGTCAGGCCCGCCTTCGCCTCAAGCTGGGCGAGCAGCCGGTCGATGTAGTGGATGTCCTCGGCGCCCTGCACCTTGGGCAGCATGATGACGTCGAGCTTCGCGCCGATCGCCGGCACCAGGGTGAGCAGGTCGTCCAGCCCCCAGGGCGAGTCGATGCTGTTCACCCGGACCCAGAACTGCGTCTCGCCGAAGTCGTTGCCCTCGGCGACCTTGACCAGGCCCTCCCGGGCGGCGATCTTGTTGTCGGCGCGGACGCCGTCCTCCAGGTTCCCGAGCAGCACGTCGACGCGGGGAATGAGGCCCGGCAGCTTGGCGGCCATCTTCTCGTTGCTCGGGTCGAAGAAGTGGATCACACGCGAGGGCCGCCACGGGATGTCACGCGGCGGAGTGGGAGCTCCCACGGCAAGGGGAGCGAAGAAGTCCTTGGCACTGCGCATGTGGCGTCTCCCGGGAGCCGGACCTGGCTGTCGACGGCGTGGGACTTTACCAGCTCACCCCCGCGCACGCGCCCAGTTCGATCACTCCTAGTGACCGCCCGAAGACGTCAGGACTCGGCGGGAATCCGGTCCGGTCGCCGCAGCACAGCACGGCGCGACGACAACCGCCAGCCGTCCGGCCTGCGCACGGCGACGTCGTAGTAGGTGACGCTGCCGACCCGCCCTCGCGGCCCGACCCCGAGCCCCTTCACGACGACGTCCACCGGGCCGTCACCAAAGCCGTCGGCCCGCTCGTCCATCAGCACGTTCACCGCGTGATGCGCAAGCGGGTGCTCGTCCGACCCCCGCCAGTAGTCGACGACGGCGGGAATCCCGTGCAGGACCGGACCGCCGAAGTCGGTGACGTCGTAGCGAACGTCGGCGGTGAAAACCTCGTCGACGCGGGAGAAGATCCGCTCGTCGATCAGGTAGCCGTACAGGTCGGCGAGACGCCGGATCGCCAGCTGGTCCTCGACTGTGAGCATCGTTGCCCCGTCCCGTCCGTCCCGCGACCGACCCGTTGAGCCGACCACCGTCGCCGTCCTACAGTTCTAGCGATCCCGTCCCGCCACCCGCCACCCGCCAGGCCCGGCATAATTGTACAATTGATTAATCTATAATTTGGCGCCCATGCGGCGCACGGACAGAGGTTGAGGGGCGCCCCATGGACTTCGCGTTCACCGAAGAGCAGGAGGAGCTCCGACGCACCGTCGCGGACGTCCTCACCGACCTGTCCACCGAGACCGACGTGCGCCGTCTGATGGCCACCGACGAGGGCTTCGACCGCAAGCTGTGGAGCCAGTTCGCCGAGATCGGCCTGCTCGGCCTCGCGATCCCGGAGGAGCTCGGTGGCGCCGGCTACGGCCTGCTCGAGGTCGGCGTCGTCCTGGAGGAGGCCGGGCGCACCCTGCTGTGCGCGCCGTACCTGTCCACCGTCGTGCTGGCCACCACCACCCTGCTCACCGCGGGTGACGAGGCCGCTGCCGCGAAGTACCTGCCGCAGATCGCCGAGGGCACCCTGATCTCCACCCTCGCGCTCACCGAGGAGTCCGGCCGCTGGGACCGCGAGGGCGTCACGGTGTCCGCCGCCCAGGGTGGGGGTGACACCTGGACGCTCGACGGGGTCAAGACGTTCGTCGTCGACGGGCACACCGCCGACCTGCTCATCGTCGTGGCCGTCACCGGCGACGAGATCGGGCTGTTCCTCGTCGACGCGGACGCCGCCGGTCTCACCCGCGCCCTGCTGCCCACCATGGACCAGACCCGCAAGTGGGCCCGGCTGGAGTTCGCCGGCACCCCGGCGCGCCGGCTCGGCAGCGGCGACGCGTGGCCGACGGTCGAGAAGGTCCTGCGGGTCGCCGCCACGGCGCTGGCCGCCGAGCAGGTCGGCGGCGCCGCGCGCACCGTCGAGATGGCCGCCGAGTACGCGAAGATCCGCGAGCAGTTCGGCCGGCCGATCGGCTCCTTCCAGGCGATCAAGCACATCTGCGCCGACATGCTCGTCCAGCTCGAGGCCGCCCGCTCCGCCGCGTACTACGCGCTGTGGGCCGGCGCCACCGACTCCGACGAGTTCCCGCTGGTCTCCTCGATCGCCAAGGCCTGCTGCTCGGACGCCTACTACCAGTGCACCACCAGCAACATCCAGGTCCACGGTGGCATCGGCTTCACCTGGGAGCACCCCGCCCACCTGTACTTCAAGCGGGCCAAGGCCAGCCAGCTCCTGTTCGGCGACCCGGCCCTGCACCGCGAACTCGTCGCCCAGCACATCGGCATCTAGCTGCCGCGCCCCCGACGCACGAACGGCGAGCCCCCTTCACGGGGAGCTCGCCGTTCGGCGTCCTGGCTGCTCAGTACGAGCGCAGGCCCATGCTGCGGGCGATCGCGTTGCGCTGGATCTGGCTGGTGCCACCGGAAATCGTCGCCACGATCGACTCCCGCCAGCGGAAACTCATCACGCTCTCGGTCGAGAAGCCGTGGCCGGCGAGGACCTGCATACCCAGGCGGGCGGCGGCGACATACGTCTCCGAACACTTGAGCTTCGCCATCGCGCCCTCACGGGTGCACGGCTCGCCGGCGCTGAGCATGCTGGCCGCCCGGAACGACAGCAGCCGCGCCGCGTCGATCTCGGTCTGCAGGTCAGCGAGCCCGTGCGCCAGCGACTGGAACGTGCCGATCGGCCGGCCGAACGCCTCCCGCTCCAGCGAGTAGGCCAGTGCCTCGTCGATGGTCGACTGCGCCGTGCCGGTGTAGGCGGCACTCATCAGGATCTTCTCGACGTCCAGGCCGGAGAGCATGACCTTCCAGGCCCCGTTCAGCGGGCCGACGAGGTTCTCCTTGGGCACCCGCACGTCGGTGAGGAACACCTCGTTGGTACCGAGGATGTGCCGGGCCAACGTCGGCGTACGGCGGATCTCGACGCCCGGCGACGCCGGGTCGATCAGCAGCAGCGACATGCCCTTGTGCTTCGGCGCGGTCGGGTCCGTCCGCACGTACGTCGCCATGATCACACCGGGCAGGCCCGCGCCGGTGCACCACGCCTTCTGGCCGTTGACGATGAAGTGGTCGCCGTCATCGACCGCGGAGGTGCGCAGCGCGGCCACGTCCGAGCCGACGTCCGGCTCGCTCATCGCCATCGCGAAGCGGTTGCGGCCCTCCATCATCCCGGGCAGGTACCGCTCGTGCTGCTCCGGCGTCCCCCACTTGAACAGGGTGAGGCCCGGGATGAACGTCCCCGCGAAGCACATGGCGATGTCGAGGCTGGCCCGGCCCAGCTGCTCGATGAGCACACACAGGTCGACGATGCTGCCGTCGGCGCCGCCGATCGACTCGGGGAACGGCAGCGACAGCCAGCCCATGTCCCCCATCTGCGTGAACAGCTCGACCGGGTAGACACCGGCCTCGTCCCACTCCTTGGCCTGCTCCGGGGGACACACCTTCGACACGAACTCCCGCGCCGTCTGCTGCAACAGGCGCTGCTCGTCAGTCAGTCCGAAATCCATGTCCTCGTCCAGATCCTGGGCCAGGTCCCGGCCCGTCCTCGTGGTGGGAGCGCATCGTGGTGCAGGCGCGTGAGCGTACGCCCGCGGGAGTGCGTCCGACGTCGCACGATCCCCGCGCAGTCATCCCCCGCGCAGTCATCATTTAGATGTTTGCATGGCCAAGCTGGAGTGACAAGAACAGCCCAACCGTGACGACGAGCGCGCGAGGCGGGCACCTCTGGTTTATTGAGGAGGACCGGCGCGGGCCAGGTCACAGCAATGTGAGCCGGGCCACCGGACAGAGGACCGGGCAGAGGAGAGGCGTTGGCAGACGAGGACTGGCTGGGGTCGAACCTCGAGCGCATCGGCCCGAACGGCGTCGGGCTGTGCGGTGCCTGCCGCCGGCTCGGCCACTGCCGGCTGGGCCTGACCAGCGAGACCCTTGGCCCGGACGGCGTCGTCGTGACGGAGCTGGTCTGCGGCCCGGAGAACGAGGGCGGCCCCGACGTCGCGCACGGCGGGTGGACCGCCGGTGCGTTCGACGAGATGCTCGGCCACGTCATGATCCTGCGCGGCGAGCTCGCCGTGACCGGTCAGCTCGCCGTGACCTACGTCAAGCCGGTCCCGGTCGGCCGCCCGCTGCTCGGCCGGACCTGGCTCGACCACCAGGAGGGCCACCGCCGGTACGTCAAGGGCGAGCTCCTGCTCCTGCCCAGCCGCACGGTGCTCGCCACCGCGAGCGCGGTCATGGTCAGCCGTGACCCCGGCCACTTCGCCCGCCACCGCGCCTGGCTCGCCAGCGTCGATGCCGCCCAGAACGGCGATGCTGCCCAGAACGGCGACGCTGCCCAGAACGGCGACGCTGCCCAGAACGGCGACGCTGCCCAGAACGGCGATGCTGCCCAGGGAGCCCAGTGATGTCCAGCCCCGCCGGCCTGCCCCTGCGCGACCTCGTGGTCGTCGGCCTGGAGCAGGCCGTGGCCGCCCCGATGGCCACCCGGCAGCTCGCCGACCTCGGCGCCCGGGTCATCAAGGTCGAGAACCCGCGCGGCGGCGACTTCGCCCGCGACTACGACCGCGCCGTCCTCGGCGAACTCGCCGCCCACTTCGTCTGGCTCAACCGGGGCAAGGAGTCGCTCAGCCTCAACTTCCGCGACCCCCGCGGCGCGGACGTGCTGGAGCGGCTGTTCGCCCGCGCCGACGTCGTCGTCCAGAACCTCGCCCCGGGCGCGGCGGCGCGCTACGGCTTCAGCGCCGAGCAGCTCGTCGCCCGCTTCCCACGCGTCGTCGCCGTCGACATCTCCGGCTACGGCGACGGCGGCCCGCTGTCCCACAAGCGCGCCTACGACCTGCTCGTGCAGTCGGAGGGCGGCTCGTGCGCCATCACCGGCACGGCGCAGACCCGCGCCAAGCCCGGCATCCCGCTGGCCGACATCGGCGCCGGTATGTACACCGTGACCTCGGTCCTCGCCGCACTGCACGCGCGCACCACGACAGGCCGCGGCGCCGCGATCGGCGTCAGCCTGTTCGACACGGTCGTCGAGTGGATGAGCTACGCCATGAACATCACCATGGGCACCGGCGAGACGCCCGACCCCAACGGCGTCAGCTCCCCCGCCGTCTCCCCCTACGGCGCCTACCCGACCGCGGACGGCTACACCGTCGTCCTCGGCACCACCAACGACGGCGAATGGCAGCGCCTGGCCCGCACGGTGCTCGGCCGCGACGACCTCGCCGACGACCCGGCCTACGCGCACAACGACGACCGGGTCCGCCTGCGCCCCGCCCTCGACGAGGCGATCCGCGACTGGACGACGACCGTCTCGATCGACAAGGCCCAGGAGGTGCTCGACGCCGCCGGCCTCGGCAACTCCCGGCTCAACGACGTGCAGGACGTCATCGACCACGAGCACCTCACCGCCCGGGACCGCTGGCGCGAGGTCGCCACCCCCGCCGGTCCGTGGCGCGCCCCGCTACCCCCGCCGATCACGCCGAACTGGACGTCCCCGATGGGCGCCGTCCCCCGCCTCGGCGAGCACACCGACACCCTGCTGGCCGAGCTCGGCCTGCCCACCGACGCCATCGCCGACCTCCACGCGGACGGGGTGGTCTGAGTGACCTGTCAGGACACCAGCACCTACCAGGACATCCGGTACGAGCTCACCGACCGTGTACTCACCCTGACGATCAACCGACCCGAGCAGCGCAACACCGTCACCTACCGGGTGCTCGACGAGCTGATCGACGCGTTCCGCCACGCCGGCGAGGACGAGGAGGTGCGCGCGGTCGTCGTCACCGGTGCCGGGCGCTACTTCTCCGCCGGCACCGACCTCGCCTCCCGTGACGGCTACAACGCCACCGCCGACGACTTCAAGCCGCTGCGCGGCGGCACCCGCGACGTCGGCGGCATCCTCGCCGAGATCATCTACGACCTGCCCAAGCCGGTCATCGCCGCGATGAACGGCACCGCCGTCGGCATCGGCATCACCATGACCCTGCCGATGGACGTGCGCATCGTCGCCGAGGGCGCCAAGCTGGGCCTTCCGTTCACCCGGCGCGGCATCGTCCCCGAGTCGTGCGCGAACTTCTTCCTGCCACGGGTCGTCGGCATCGCCACCGCCGTCGAGTGGGCCACCTCGGGCCGGCTGTTCGGCCCGGACGAGGCGCTGCGCGCCGGGCTCGTCTCCCGCGTCCTGCCCGCCGCCGAGGTGCTGCCCGCCGCTCAGGCGCTGGCCCGCGAGATCGCCGAGAACGCCGCCCCCGTCGCCGTCGCGCTGACCCGCCAGCTCATGTGGAAGCTGCTGGAGGCCGACCACCCGCGCGCGGCGAACCGGCTGGAGTCCCTGGCGCTGCGCGCCGTCACCGGCTCCCCCGACACCACCGAGGGCATCACCGCGTTCCGCGAGAAACGCCCGCCCCGGTTCACCCAGCGCCTCGCTGACGACCTACCCGACTTCTATCCCTGGTGGAACGCCGATGAGTGACTACCGCTACCTCAGCTACGAGACACTCGAGGACGGCCGGGTCGCCCGCATCACCCTCGACCGCCCGCAGTCCCGCAACGCGCAGAACCGCGGCATGCTCGTTGAGCTCGGCCAGGCCTTCGAACGCGCCGAGACGGACGACACCGTCCGCGTGGTGATCCTGCGCGGCGCCGGCGCGTCGTTCTCCGCCGGTCACGACATGGGCACCCCGGAGAGCATCAGCGAGCGCGAGCCCGGCCCCGACCAGCACCCCACCTACCTGTGCAACGGCGCCACAATGCCCGGCGCCGAGGCCCGCACCCGCCAGGAGTGGCACTACTACTTCCACAACACCCGCCGCTGGCGCGACCTGCGCAAGATCACCATCGCCCAGGTGCACGGCAACGTGCTGTCCGCCGGCCTGATGCTGGCCTGGTGCTGCGACCTCATCGTCGCCGCCGAGGACACCGTCTTCGCCGACGTGGTCGCCACCCGCCTGGGCATGTGCGGCGTCGAGTACTTCGCCCACCCGTGGGAGTTCGGCCCCCGCCGCGCCAAGGAACTGCTGCTCACCGGCGACTCGCTCGGCGCCACCGAGGCGCACGCGCTCGGCATGGTCAGCAAGGTCTTCGGGGCCGACGAGATCTCCGAGCGCACCGTCGAGTTCGCCCGCCGCATCGCGAAGGTCCCCACCATGGCAGCGCTGCTGGTCAAGGAGTCGGTGAACCAGACCCAGGACGCCATGGGCTTCTCCACCGCCCTCGACGCCTGCTTCACCCTGCACCAGCTCAACCACGCCCACTGGAGCGAGATCACCGGCGGCAAGATCCCCGTCGGCACGGTCGAGTACGGCCTCGACGACTGGCGCAACGCCCCTGCCATCCAGCCCGCCCGCGCCGACCGCCCGTAGGTCCCCGACCTAGCCTCCTTCTTCGCCTTCTTCGTCGAGGTTGCGGATGAGTGCGTCGAGGTCGTGGGTGGTGAGGGTGGGTGGTGTGGTGGTGATGGGGGTGCCGTCGGGTCGGGTGGCGTGGATGGTGTTGTGGGTTGATCGGTGCAGGGTGATGTGCTGGTCGTGGATGGTCTTGTGGTGTCGGGTGCAGAGGAGGAGCAGGTTTTCGATGTCGGTGGTTCCTCCTTGTTCCCAGCTGATGGCGTGGTGTATTTGGAGCCATCGGGTGCGCTGGCAGCCGGGGTAGCGGCAGTGTCCGCGGTCGCGGAGGTGGACGGCGTCGCGGAG
>NZ_FZMO01000561.1 GCF_900197875.1 Frankia canadensis
CCGCGACCTCGATGCCCTTCTTCAGGCCCAGCGGGTTCGCACCGGCGGCCACGTTACGCAGACCCTCGCGTACCAGGGCCTGGGCCAGGATCGTCGCGGTGGTGGTGCCGTCACCCGCGACGTCGTTGGTCTTCTTCGCGACTTCCTTGACGAGCTCCGCGCCGATCTTCTCGTACGGGTCCTCGAGCTCGATCTCCTTGGCGATGGAGACACCGTCGTTGGTGATCGTGGGGACGCCCCACTTCTTCTCCAGAACGACGTTGCGACCCTTGGGGCCGAGCGTGACCTTGACCGCATCGGCCAGCTGGTTCATGCCGCGCTCCAGGCCGCGCCGAGCCTCCTCGTCGAAGGCGATCATCTTCGGCATACGGGTGCTTCCTCCTGAGGCTCATGTCCGTGTGGAGGAGTGCTGGCCGCGCCGGCAGCGTCCGCGACGAAGTGGATGCTCCAGGCTGCGGCCAAGGCACCCTTCACGCCACTGGTTAGCACTCGACCCTACTGAGTGCTAACTCCTTGTATAGCCCCTGACGAGCACGAACGCAATGGGCCGCCGCGTCCCGGCTCGAGCGACTACCCTGCATGAGTGGAGGGATCCTCGGCCTCGCGGCGTCCTGGCACAGCGCCGCTGGAGCGGGTCGCCGCCCTGAACCGGTTCGAGGCCATCGACAGCGCAGGTCTGCTCGGCATCGAGTCGGAGGAGCCGTTCGACCGGCTCACCCGCCTGGCCGCGACGATTCTCGACGCCCCGGTCGCGTTCGTCACGCTGATCAACGGCACCCGCTGTTACTGGAAGTCCTACGCCGGCGCGGTCGCGAAGGCCCCGACGGGACGCCAGACCCCGCTCGAGGGCAGCCTCTTCCGCGAGATGATCAACACGGGGCAGCCAGTCGTGATGTCCGACGCGACCCGCGACAGCCGCGCTCAGGACGACTTCCTCGTCCGCACCGCCGGCCTCGTCGCCTGGGCTGCCTTCCCCGTCCACCATCCGAACGGCCAGATCGTCGGCGCCTTCGGCGCCGCCGACACCCGGCCGCGATCATGGACGCAGCGCGACCATGTCCTCCTGCAGACCCTGGCCCAGGCCGTCTCCGGTGAGATCTCCCTGAGATACACGGCCGCCACCGCGACCGCGCTCGCCCGCACCCTTCAGGAAAGCCTTCTTCCCCCGGAGATCCCCAGCCTCCCCGGGCTTCAGGTGTCGGCCCGCTACCGCCCCGCCGGCGAGGGAGCCGAGGTCCTCGGCGACTTCTACGACGTCTTCCACACCGGTCGAACCAGCCTCGGAATCGTCCTCGGCGACGTCGCGGGCAAAGGCGTCGAAGCCGCGAAAGTCACCGCCCTCGCGCACTACACCATCCGCGCCGCCGCCAGCCACACCCACGACCCGGCCGCCATCCTGAACCAGCTCAACACCGCCCTGCTCACCCAGCACCCAGACAGCGAACGGTTCCTCACCGCCGCCTATCTCGCCGTTCACGAAAACCGGCGAGGCCGCACCGTGACGGTCTGCTCCGCCGGCCACACCCCGGTTCTGCTCCGCCGCCGAGACCGCACCGTGACCACGGTCGGGGCGCACGGCCTCGTCCTCGGGGTCTTCGAGGATCCCGAGCTCACCACGACCCGGCTGCGAATCCGACCAGGCGACACCCTCCTGCTCTACACCGACGGCGTCACCGAGGCCCGCCGCGGCCACGACCAGTTCGGCGACGACCGCCTCCGCGCGCTCCTCACCACCACCGACGCCCCGAGCGCGGAGGCTCTCACCGCCACCATCGAGACCGCCGTCCTCGCGCACACGGGCGGCCCACCCCAGGACGACATCGCCATCCTCGCGATCCACCTTCCCACCCGCGCCTAGCCCAACTTCTGGAGCGATGTCCCCTGACGGCCGGGGGCACCCACCGCGCGCCGGATGCCCAGCAGACCCAGGGCTCAGGTCAGGCCGGTGGCGGCGGCTGCCTCGGCCAACGTCGGCCAGCCAGCACCTCGCACATCTGATCGACAGCAGCAACATCAAGAAAAGAACTCAAAAATCGGCTCCTCCCTGGCCCTACCTCCCGCATGTCCGGTCACTTCGCCTCGGCCGCCGGGCGCGGCGTGACCGAGGGTGAGGGAGGGAGCCGTCGAGAGGCCCGGGATTCCGTCGAAGGCGTCGTCGTCCGGCTTGTCAATATCCGCTGACCAGCATCGGCGCGCGGCGCGGCTTTCACGAGTCCCGGTTCCCTCGCCCCGCCTCTTTACATCCCGTTACCGGTCCTCGAATGCCGTGGGGCCGTTCCCGTACGCCGGTCAACCCGATACGGAGAACTTCCTTCGACGTCTGGCACCATCGTGCTAACCTTCCCTCTGGAAGGAGCCGGGGCGCGAAACAAACGATTCATCATTTTCGCGCGAGCGGCGTTCCGTTCACATTCCCACACTGCGCGGAGGAACCATGAAGACGGTCAATGTTCTCGTTGTCGTCGACGTCGAGGGTGCGCTCGCCGGCTCGCTGGGCGACAATGTGTACCTCGTCGACACGAACAAGCACTTCGGCTCCAGCGGCGAGGGCCAGGAGGGGCTGAGCACCGCCTGTCGTGACGGGCAGCTTGTCGCCTGGAACGTCGTGCCCGTGTCGCCGTCGAACGACGTGGAGATCGCCGAGTTCACCGGCCAGATCATCAACGACGGCACCTGCGTGCCGAAGCTGGTCAGCACGCCGGACGGCGACTACTGGGAGGGCCGGGTCGAGGCCCGCGGAACGACCGGTTACCAGCAGTACTCGCTGGTTCTCACGATGGACGGCTCCCGCGCCACCTTCGACCCGTGGCTCCTTATCCAGGAGTAGGAACCCGGTTTTGTCGACCGGTGAACACCTGGTTTCAGCCACACCGTTCACAACCTGGTGCTCGCCGACCTGCCCCACGCGCTGTCGCCCCGTACGGCGAGGTGAAGCTCGACATGGCCAGTCGCCTGGTCCTCGGCGACTGACCCTGCAGCGCGGTTCGGCCTTGACCTTCTAGTCGGGTCGAAGGTTTACGGTGCCGGGCATGGCTTCCTACCGGATTTCGCAGCTGGCGGATCGCGTCGGTGTGCCCGCGAGCACGCTGCGGTTCTACGAGACCGCCGGGCTTCTGTCCGCGCGGCGGTCCGGGAACGGCTGCGCCCGCTGGTCGCCGCCCGGATCGCCGACGCCGACCGGCGGGCGGCCGAGCTGTCGGCGTTCTCCGCCCGCCTGGCCGCGTTCCACACCGAACTCGGGCTGGCGGCGCCCGCGGGTGGCTGCGGTCCGGACTGCGGCTGCCTGACCACGGCCGGCCCGTCAGACGCCGGCCCGGTGCCGCTGACGCTGTCCCCGGTCCGACCCGCCGCCGACGAGCAGGCGGGGCGTGACGCGCCGGTGGCCTGCACCCTGCACGGGGACGAGCAGGCCGAGTGCGCCGGCCAGTGGCGCGAGCTACTCGGGCAGGCGGTCAGCCGGGAGGAGATCGCCGACGGGCTGCGCCTGACGTTCCCGTCCGGACCCGGCCTCGCCGGACGGCTCGCCGCGCTTGCCGCGGCTGAGCAGGACTGCTGCGCGTTCTTCGCCTTCGGTTTTGAGCTCGCCGCTAACGCTCTGGTCCTGACCGTCCGCGCGCCCCAGAGCGCTGCCGTCCTGCTGGCCGACCTGTTCGCGGCGACGGCATGAGCTCCTCGACGGGCAGGTCTGGTCCGTGGTCGACGATCGGCGCCGCTGTTGCCGCGGTCGCGGCATGCGCCGTGTGCTGCGCTGGCCCGCTGCTCGCGGTCCTCGCCGCGGTCGCTGCCGCGGCGACGGTTGCCGCCGTCTGGATTCCCGCGCTGGCCGTGGTGGCGGTGGCCGCGTTCGCCCTGGCCGTCATGGTCCGCCGTCGCCGCCGTGCGGCCTGCCGAACCGATCCCGGACCGGTCGATCTGGGCATGCCCGCACCCTGCGAGCATCGGGACTCCGCACGCACGACCCCACGGTGAGCCGCACCGCACCGTGACCTGCCTCGGCGGTGCGATGCCGAGGAGCTGCGAGGATGGCGGGACATACCGGGTGGGCGGACGCGTGGAGGAGCCGGACGGTGCCCCACGACGCGGATGACCCGGCTGCGCGAGAGACCTTCGTCGGGTGGATGGATCGCCGTCAGGTCGCGGTGTACCTCGTCGCCCTGGCCGTCGGCGCGCTCGTCGGTCTCGCGGCCCCGGGACTCGGGCCGAGCCTCGAGGACGCGGTCAACCCGGTGTTGGGTGCGTTGCTGTACGTGACGTTCCTGCAGGTCCCCGCCGCCGAGCTGGTCGGTTCGCTGCGTGACAGACGATTCCTGACCGCCGCGCTCGTGGTGAACTTCGTCGTCGTGCCGGGCGTGGTCGCCGCGATGTTCAGCTTCCTGCCCGGCGACCAGGCCGTCCGCCTCGGCGTGCTGCTGGTCCTGCTGTGCCCCTGCGTCGACTGGGTCATCGTGTTCACCGGCCTCGCCGGCGGCAGCGGCCGCCGCCTGCTCGCCGCGACCCCGCTGCTGCTTGTCGTGCAGATGCTGGCCCTGCCGGTGTTCCTGTTCGTGTTCCTCGGCTCGGCACTCGCCCACGTCGTCGACATCGGACCGTTCGTCCAGGCGTTCCTCTTTCTGATCGTGGTCCCGCTGGCCCTGGCCTGGACCACCCAGGCCTGGGCCACCCGCCGACCCGCCGGACAGCAGGCGTCGGACGCGGTCAGCACGGCGATGGTCCCGCTGATGGCCGCCGTGCTCGTCGTCGTGGTCGCCTCGCAGCTCCCCAAACTGCACGGGCACCTCGGCGACGTCGCCGCCGTCGTCCCGTTCTACGTGCTGTTCCTGGCCGTCATGGCCTTCGCCGGACGGGCCGTGGCCCGGCTGTTCCGCCTCGACGTGCCCGGCGGGCGGGCGGTGCTGTTCACCGGCGCGGCCCGCAACTCCCTCGTCGTGCTCCCGCTCGCACTCGCCCTGCCCGACCGGTTCGCCGTCGCCGCCGTCGTCGTGGTGACCCAGACCCTCGTCGAAGTGCTCGGCATGGTCGCCTACGTGCGGCTCGCACCAAAGCTGCTCCCGCACGACGAACCCGCCGCCGCCTGACCCTCCGGCGACCGGAGATTTCCCGGTCAGGACCGCCTCACAGCCTTGACCTCCGAGTCGAGGTGAAGCCTTACCCCCGCCGCGGCAACGACATTCCAGGCCCGCTAGGTCGTGTGTGGAGTCGTGATCTTCGATGGTGTCGTCGCGGTGCCGGTGATGGCCGCGTTCTGGCATGATCGCGGCCACGCGTGTCGCATAATCTGGGCGAATCGGACACGCCGCGTCGAATTTGCGACACGGGGCCGCTGTCCCGCGCAGGTTCTTCCCACCCGTGGGAAGTCCGCCCGATATGCCGCTTACGGTAAACCGCCGACCCCGATGTCGATCATGACCGTTTCGGGGTGGCGGTCGCGGTGGGTGAGGGATCGGCCGGGGAGTGCGGGGCTGGGGGGAACATGTGTCCTTCTACCGGGTTCGGTGTCCGATTCATCCCCCGATAAGGACACAGGAGCACCCGCTCCCACGCACACCCAGGAAACCTGCCGAACCATCGGTGACCGCAGACCTCGCGGGAGCCCTGGAACTCGCGGGCAGACGTGACGCCCGAGCGGACATGACGTGGGCGAGCGTGGGGGCCTGGGGGAGGCGTTCTCGCGAAGCCGGCCCCGAAGATCACAACTACACACACGGCCTAGCCGACGGGCCTGTCCGAGGAGATCGACAACAGCCCTGGAGTCGTCAAGAACTCCTTCAGGGGGGCGAACTCGACCCGTCAGCGCGTCAGCCGCGGACCGGTCGTGGTGCTCACCTGTCCTGTTGTGCACATCGGCGTTTTATGGCCTCTTCCAGGGGCCGATACGGTCGATTTCATGGAATGGACCTTTCAGTCGGCCGAAGGTCTCGTGGCTGCCTTGCGCGCCGGTGACGTGACCTCGGCGGAACTGACCGACGATGCGATCACCCGCATCGAGCGGGACGACAGGGTGATCAACGCGATCTGCGTGCCGGACTTCGACCGCGCGCGGGCCGCCGCGCGCGATGCCGACACGGCGCGCACCCGCGGCGAGGATCGGCCGCTGCTCGGTGTTGTGGTGACGGTCAAGGAGTCCTACAACATCGCCGGGCTGCCCACGACCTGGGGCATGCCGCAGTACCGGGACTATGTGCCGGCCGAGGACGCGGTACAGGTGTCGCGGCTCCGCGCCGCGGGCGCGGTGGTGCTGGGCAAGACCAATGTGCCCTTGGGGCTGCAGGATATCCAGAGCTTCAACGAGATCTACGGCACCACCAACAACCCGTGGGATCACGCTCGCACGTCGGGCGGATCCTCCGGCGGATCGGCGGCGGCCCTGGCGGCTGGATTCGGCGCGCTGTCCGTTGGCTCCGACCTCGCCGGCTCGCTGCGCACCCCCGCGCATTTCTGCGGCGTCTACGCGCACAAGCCGACACTCGGACTGGCGGCGAACCGCGGCATGGTCCCGCCAACCATGCCGGCACTGCCGGTCGACCTCGACCTCGCCGTCGTCGGCCCGATGGCGCGCACCGCCCGCGACCTCACGCTCCTGCTCGACGTCATGGCAGGACCGGACCCGCTGACGCTCGGCAAGGCGCACGACGTGACGCTGCCGCCCGCCCGCCACGAGCGGCTCGGTGACTTCCGGGTCCTGGTCCTCGACGAGCATCCGCTCCTCCCGACCGGGTCCGCCGTGCGGGCGGGCGTGAACCGGGTGGCCGACGCGCTTGTCGAGGGCGGCGCCCGCGTCGAACGGCACACTGCGCTGCTGCCCGACCTGGCCGAAGCCGCGACGCTCTACACGCGGCTGCTGTTCTCGGGCTCCGTTGCGCGTTTTCCCGTCGACGCCTACGAGCGGCTGCGGACCCGTGCCGACGCACTGAGCGCGCACGACCAGAGTCTCGACGCGGCGCGGCTGCGCGGGATGGTGCTCAGCCACCGCGACTGGATCGAGGCGAACAACCGCCGGGAGCTCCACCGTCACGGGTGGCGGCAGCTCTTCGCCGAGTTCGACGCCGTGCTGTGCCCGATCACGCCGACTCCCGCGTTCCCGCACGACCACAACCCCGATCTGTTGGAACGCCGGATCGACATCGACGGCGTCGAGTACCCGTATTTCGACCAGCTCGTCTGGGCTGGTCTGGCCACCATGCCCGGCCTGCCCGCCACCGTCATACCGGCGGGCCTGTCCCCGGGCGGCCTGCCGGTGGGAGTGCAGCTCATCGGTCCGATGTTCGAGGACCGCACCCCGCTGCGGCTGGCCGAACTGCTCGAGCAGAGGATCGGCGGCTTCCGGGCACCGAGGTAGGGCGTACTACCGGGTGCCCGTCGAGGATGGCGACGCCCCCGAGTCACCATCCGCCGATGCGGCCACGTGATCGTGGGCGCGGCTGCGTTCAGCGCGGAATCACCCAGCTTGGTTCCCAGGTCCCGGCGGCGTGATGACCAGCCGTCGTGGCGGCGAGGTGGGCGCGGAGGGTGGCCAGCGCCGGGTGGGGGTTGTCGCGGTGCCAGAGGAGCGAGTGCGGGTAGACGGGCACCGGTTCGGTTACCGGGATGCGGCGCAGGCCGTGGCCGGCGGGCCAGACGAGGCGGGTGTGCTCGCCCATGAAGGTGGCCAGCGCCGGGGTGTCGGCGATGGTGTCGAGGAGCGCGTCGGAGCCGAAGTTGGGGCCGGTCGCCTCGATGGTGAGGCCGAACTCGGTGGCGAGGTCGTCGTAGTAGGCGGCCCACTCGCTGCCGGGGACGACGCCGGGCATCCAGATCCGATGCCCGGCAAGCGCAGCGATGGTCACCGACCGGGCGCCCGCCAGCGTATGCGCGGGGCCGGTGAGGAGCTGGAGCGGCTCGTCGAGCACCCGGATGGACTCGATGTCCTCGGGCAGGGGCCGGCCAGGCACGGCGACGGCGCGAAAGGACGCGTCGATCGCGCCGGACCGGATGGCGGCGACGGCCGTCTCGATGTCGAACAGCATCACCACGTCGAGTTCGATCTCGGGGTAGGCGCGGTGGAATCCGCGCATCAGGCCCGATGCCGCGACGCGTGAGGCGATCACATCGACGCGTAGCGGACGGCGACCGGGGCGTACGGCGGCGACCGCGCGCTCGGCGACGCGCAGCAGTTCGCCCGCGTGGGGCAGGAACGCCTGCCCGTCGATGGTGAGCTCAGCGCCGCGCGCGGTACGGGTGAACAGCCGTCCGCCGAGGGTGCGCTCCAGCGAGGCGATGCGCTTGGAGACAGCCTGCTGGGTGATCGACAGGTCGGCGGCGGCTTTCTGGAACTGGCCCGCTTCGGCGACGGCGACGAAGGTACGTACGGCTTCGAGATCCACGCCAACCCACCTTAGTGAACAACTGCTGGTTGTTGACTCCTGGCAGGGCAGTTGTTTGACCTGCTGTCCTTATGATCGCTTTGCTCTCACTGGTCAACGTCGGTTTGTTCAGATGGGACATCAAGGGGCGCGGTGAGCAGGGTGGGCAGGAGGCCGTTGGGTCGGCGGTTCGGCTGGCTGTGGGCGGCGTATGCGGTCAGCGCCTATGGGTCCGGGCTGGGGTTCGGGGCATTCCCACTGATCGCCGTGCTGGCGTTGCATGCCAGCCCCGCGCAGGTGTCCGCGCTGTCCGCGGTGGGACCCGCGGTGGGGGCGCTGATCGCGGTGCCACTCGCGCCGTGGGTGGAGTTTCGGCGCAAGCGCCGGGTCATGATCACAATGGACCTGATCCGGTTCGCGGTCATGGCGACGGTCCCGCTCGCCTACGCCTTCGGTTGGCTCAGTTTCGTGCACCTGCTCGCGATCTCGTCCGTCGTCGCCGCAGCCAGGATCGCCTTCAATGCGGCCAGCGGCGCCTACCTCAAGGCCATTGTCCGGCCGGTTGACCTGCTCGTGGCCAACGCGCGGTTCGAGTCCACGAACTGGAGTTCCATCGCGATCGGACCGCCGCTGGGCGGGGCCGCGATCGGCCTGTTCGGTCCCGTCACCACCGTGGTCGCCGACGCGCTGAGCTACCTGTTCTCGGCGCTGGGCATCGCCGCGATCCGCGGCCGAGACCGAGAAGACGCGCCGCGAGCACCTGACAAAAGCCCCGTCCAGAGGCGCGCATTGCTTGACGGCTGGCGACACATCCTGGGCGATTCTGGTCTGCGGGCGCTCTACGTCAACAACCTGCTGGTCGGCGGTCTGATCATGGCCACCGAGCCGCTGCTGGCCGTGCTCCTTCTTCGCCAGCTCGGGTTCCCACCCTGGCAGTACGGCCTGGCCTTCGCCGCTCCCTGCGTCGGCGGACTCATCGGCTCCCGGCTGGCCCGCCGTGTCGTGGCCCGCTACGGCCAGCACGGGGTCTTCCGGGTGGTCGGCACCTTGCGCGCCCTCTGGCTGATCGGCCTGGCCTTCGTCCGGCCGGGCGTCGTCGGCCTCGTCACCGTCATAGCCGTCGAGCTGGCGATCATCATCAACATGAGCCTGTACACCCCGGTGCTCGCCACCTACCGGCTCGAACACACCCCGAAGCATCTCGTCGCCCGCACCCTGTCGGCCTGGTCCATCGGCCAGCAGGCGTCCATCGCCATCCTCACCGCGCTCGGCGGGCTGCTCGCCGACGTCACCAGCCCACGCACCGCTCTCACCGTCGCGGGTCTGCTCATCCTGACCACCCCGCTCCTGCTTCCCCGGGACGACCAGACATCGCAGCTCGAGCCAAGCTGGCCCGTAGCCGCTCATCACACATCACAGTGCGTCCCTGATGACCATGTCGGTGAAGGCCAGCGCCTCGGCCCGTCGGCTGAACGGGTCGCGGTAGAGGGACCGCTGGTGATCGCCACGCCGGATGCGTAGGCATTCGTCGAGGATGCGATGCCACCGCGGCTCGAAGGTGGCCCGCGCGTGTTCTCCGGCCGCCGTCTTGGAGATGATCTTTCCGGTGATGAGTGTGTGGTGCAGGCGGCTGACGCCGAGCACGCACCAGGCCGGGCCCTGCGAGGTGAGGCAGGCCAGGCCGGCGGGCGTGGGTAGGCGGGCGCTTCGCTGCCACCACTGCCGCCAGTAGCCGTCGAGGTTGCCGCGCGCCCAGTGGGCGAGTCCGGCCGGGTCGGTCGCGATATCGATCTCGGCCGGCTCGGGGCCGCGGACCGCGGCACCGTGGCGGGCAAGGCTGTGCCAGGTGACCGGGTGGCGTTGGTGGTCGCAGCGCGGATGCAGTCGTCGGCCATGGGCGTGCGATCCCGGAGATGCCTGTCCGGGATCGCGGGCGAGGTCGAGCCACGTGGTGTAGATCCCATCGAGGAGCAGCCGGCGGGACAGCCGGCCGTGGACGCGGCCCAGCGCTGCGACCTGGCTGTCGGCCGGGGGCATGGCGGTGACCGCGACAAAATCGATGTCGCTCGTCCCAGGACGGAAATCGCCCAGGGCTGCCGACCCGATCACGTAGAAGCCTTCCACGAGACCGGGAATCACGGCGTCGACCGACCGCAGGTAGACGTCCACGGCATCACGTACCGCCGCAGGAATGGTCATGAGCCCAGATTGTCTGCCCGTGCCGAGACGTCCCTCGAAGAGGATCCACGCCCCGGTCGCCGCCGCTGGCCTCGTACCTTCGCCCAGGTCTCGGCCCGCCACGCGTCGACCTCGTTACGGGTCGACGATCGCCGTCAGCGCCGCGATGAAGGGGGCCGGGTCGAGGTCGCCGCGTACAGCGAGTTGCTGGCTGTAGCCACCGCAGAGCGCCACGAAGGCTTCGGCGATCTGGTCGGCGCGCGGTCGCTGGGTGTTGGGGACGAGGGCGGCGATCACGTTGCGGAGGTCTTCGAGCTGTTTGTCGACGAGGGCGGCGAGCGCAGGGGAGACGGCGGCCTCGGCGTAGATCTGGGCGACCAGTCGGGCGTGCCCCTGCTCCCTTGCCATGGCGCGGATGTGCTGCACGAAGTCGTGGATGGAGTCGGCGGTGAGGTCGGCTGGGGCACCCTGGCCTGTCTGCTCGCAGATGGCCGCGACGATCTCGTCCTTCCCCTTGAAGTAGCGGTAGATCGCCCCGATGGAGAGCCCGGAGGCCTCGGCGACATCGGGCATGGAGGTCCCGGCGAAGCCGTGGGTGGCGAAGCGGGCGCGCGCGGCGTCGATGATCTGCTGGCGTCGCGCGTCGAGATGGTCCTGACTCACCCGGGGCATAGAGAACGACCATTCGTTTTAGTTGGTACAGTCCCCGACTGTACCAACGGCCCGCGCCCACAGGAGAGCTTCGTGCGCTACCAGGCATTCGGAAGGCACACCGGCCTACGGGTCTCGGAGTATGTGCTCGGTACAGCCAACTTCGGCTCGGCCGCCACCGCGGCCGGCCTGGAGGGATCCAGGGCGATCTTCGAGATGTTCGTCGCCGCTGGCGGCACCACCTTCGATGCCTCGAACATCTATCAGAACGGCGAGGCGGAGACCGTCCTGGGTGAGCTCCTGGGCCGCGAGCGTGACGACTTCGTCGTGATCACCAAGTACAGCGGAAGCAGGCAGACCGACATCCCGCCCGGCACCACTGGCAACAGCCGCAAGATCATGATTCGGTCGCTGGAGGAGAGCCTGCGGCGGCTGAAGACCGACTACGTGGACGTCTTCATGCCGCACTTCCCCGATGGCGTCACCCCGATGGCGGAGATCCTGGCCGGTCTCCAGGACCTGATCCAGACCGGCAAGATCCGCTATGGCGGACTGTCGAACTTCCCGGCCTGGCGAATCGCGGGGGCGGTGACCAGGGCTGAACTGAGCGGGCATACACCGCTGGTCGGCATCCAGACCGAGTACAGCCTCGCCGAACGCTCCGCTGAACGTGAGCTCCTCCCGATGGCCCAGGCCCACGGCCTGGGCGTCGTCCTGTACTCCCCGCTCGCGGGAGGGTTCCTGACCGGGAAGTACCGTCAGGGCGAGCCCGGCCGCCTCACCGTCAGGGATGTCGACAGCGAGGACCCGCGGCGCGCAGCTGTCCTCGACGCCGTCCTCGCCATCGCCCGGGAGGACCAGACAGGGCCGGTCCAGGTCTCGCTTGCCTGGCTGCGCCATCGCGCCGCCCGCGCCCTGACCCCGATGATCCCCATCGTGGGTCCCCGCACCCCAGCCCACCTGCGGGGCTACCTCGAGGCCCTCGGTGTTGAGCTCAGCACAAAGCAGTACCAGCTCCTGGACGAGGTCAGCGCGATCCGGCTGGGCACCCCCCACGACGATGTCGCGACAGCACTGGCTCACGGCATCGACGGCGACCGCAACCTCCTTGACGATCCGCGCATGACCGTGACCTGACACGGACCTCACCGCGCCAACCCGGCCGAACCGGCGTGCCCATCACGTCACTCAGGGGCGCGACCCCGGCGCACGCAGGATCCAGTGAGAAAAGCCAACCCAAACCGGGATACACAGCCCTCAACCGTGCTTTTAACCGGCACCGCTGCCAAGCTGCCACATTTCATGGTTCCCACATTCTGCCGTGATCTCGGCCGTCTCCTGAGCCGCGGCGAAGAAGTCGTCGACCACCGGCGAGGTACGCGATGCCGCCATCGCGAGGCACACCTGGTCGGGCGCCAGATCCGGGACGGGCACGTAGCTGATGTCCGGATGTGAGTAGAACACGGCC
Organism: Frankia canadensis; assembly: GCF_900197875.1. Classification (GTDB taxonomy): domain Bacteria; phylum Actinomycetota; class Actinomycetes; order Frankiales; family Frankiaceae; genus Frankia; species Frankia canadensis. The sequence goes on from NZ_FZMO01000561.1 coordinate 12,637, forward strand.
GCCGAACGAGCCAGGAACGAGATGCCCCGGCCGGCCGCGACATGCTCGAGCGTCTCGTCCACCCCGCGCACCAGGTACCCGGCGTTGGGGTGCGGGCGCCTGGTGGGCTGCGTGCTCGTGTCGCCATGCCAGACCAGCGGCTCGCCGGCCAGGTCGGCCTCGGTGACCTCCTCCTTGCGGGCCAACCGGTGGCCGGCAGGGAGCACCGCCACCCGCGGCTCGGTGTACAGCGGGGTGACGCGCAGGCCGGTCTCGTCGATGGGCAGCCGTACATAGCCGACGTCGATGCGGCCGTCGAGCAGCATCGTGGCCTGGTCGTCCCCTTCGATCCGCTGCACGTCCACGACCACGTCCGGGTGCCGGGCCTCGAAGGCCCGCGCCGCGGGGATGACCGGGATGCCGGCCCGGAAGCCGACCATCAGCCGCTGGCTGCCGCGTGCGGCCACGGTCACCCGGCGGCGGACCGCGTGCGCGGAGGCCAGCAGCGGGCCGGCGTCGGTCAGCAACTGCCCCCCGGCGTCGGTCAGCGCCACGCCGTGGCTGTCCCTGGTGAACAGCGCAGTGCCGAGATCCTGTTCCAGCGCACGGATCTGCCGACTGAGCACCGGCTGCGCGATGTGCAGCTCATCGGCGGCACGGCCGAAGTGCAACGTGTCGGCGAGGGCGACGAAGTAGCGCACCTTGCGCAGATCCAGATCCAGATCCATGGAACCTCCCGGTCCGGCGATGCCTTCAGGGTATCGCAACGGCTGAAAGAGGTCTTGGACACCCATTCGGGCCAGTGGCACCGTGGAATTGAGCGCGGCTCCCTGCGTCATTCAAGGGCGTCGACGAGACCACCGTCAACAACAACGGTGTGGGCGTCGCGTTCTGTCCAGCCATCCCGGGATGCGGGACCTTTTTCGAATACCCATCAATTCAACGGAGTGATCGTGGGAAAGCTCGATGGCAAGGTAGCGGTGATCACCGGCGGATCCACCGGCATGGCACTGGCCGGCGCCAGACTGTTCGTCGAGGAAGGAGCGCACGTCTTCATCCAGGCCCGGCGGCAGGAAGCACTGGACGACGCCGTCAGGCTGATCGGCCACAACGTCACCGCCGTCCAGGGTGACGCGGCCGAACTGGACGACCTGGACCGCTTGTACGACACCGTCAAGCGGGAAAAGGGCTCGATCGACGTGCTGTGGGCCAGCGCCGGGATGGGCGAACCCGCCGCGCTCGGCGAGATCACCGAGGATCAGTTCCACCGCGCCTTCTGGCTCAACGCGCGCGGCACCCTGTTCACCGTGCAGAAGGCACTGCCGCTGATCAACGACAACGGCTCGATCTTCATGACCGGATCCAACGCCTCCCTCGGCGCCTTCCCCGGCTGGAGCCTCTACGCGGGAAGCAAAGCCGTCCAGCAGGCCTGGGCCCGCGTCTGGCTCAACGAACTACGCGACCGCAGGATCCGGGTCAACGTCCTGACCCCCGGCCAGGTGGCCACCGCCAAACAAGAAGAGCTGTTCGACGAGGCAACCAGGGCCGCATTCGAGTCCCTCATCCCCCGCCGAAAGATGGGCCGCCCCGAAGAAATCGCCACCGTCGCCCTGTTCCTCGCCTCCGACGACTCCAGCTACGTCAACGGCCTGGAACTGGTCACCGACGGCGGCACCACCGCCATCTGAACAATCCGGCACGAACGAGACAGGGCGACACCTCGAGAACAGGAAGAGAGCCACCTCATGAGCAGCATCACCCTCATCGGTACGGGGAACATGGCCCGTACCATCGGCGCGCTCGCGGTGGCGGGCGGCAACACCGTCGAGGTGATGGGACGCGTTCAGTCCAAGGCCTATGACCTGGCCAAGGCTCTGGGCGGCGGCGCGACGACGGGCAGGTGGGGCGCCGTCCCGGCCGGGGACATCGTCATCACGGCCCTGTTGTACGACGGTGTCGTTCCGGTCGTCACCGAGTACGGAGACGCCCTCGCCGGCAAGGTCATCGTCGACATCAGCAACCCCTTCAACGCCACGTTCGACGGACTGGCCCACAGCAAGGAGACCTCGATCGCGCAGGAGGTCGCCACGGTGGCCCCGGCCAGCGCCAGCGTGGTGAAGGCGTTCAACACCATCTTTCGTGATGTCCTGGAGAAGGGCCGGCCCAACGTCTTCATCGCTGGCGACAGTGCGCAGGCCAAGGCGGGCGTGGCGGCATTCGTCGAAAGCCTCGGGCTGCGCCCGCTGGACGTCGGCGGCCTGAAAATGGCGCACTGGCTGGAAGGAGTGGGCGTGGTCACGGTGGGCCTCGCCGGCAACGGGGTTGGCCACTGGAACTTCGCCCTCGGCGTCCACGAGTTTGCCGGCTGAGCCCGCGGGGCCGAGCAGTCAAGGTTTCGTCGGCTACCCCGGAGACGGCGCGAACCTGTGGAACGCCGTGCACGTCCGCGATGTCGCCTCCTTGTTCCGCCTGGCGCTGGAGAAGGGACCGGCCGGCAAATACTGGCACGCGGTTGGGGACGGGGCATCCCGTTCCGCGAAATCGCCGAGGCCATGGGAAGCCGTCTGGGCCTGCCCGTCGTGAGCGTTCCCGCGGACGTACTGATGGTGCCGGGATACTTTGGGTTCCTCGCGAAAATCGTCACGCAGAGCTACCCGGCGTCCAACCTCATCACCCGCCGGACCCTCGGCTGGGAGCCGGCTCAGCCCGGCCTGCTCGCCGATCTGGACAACGGCCACTACTTCTCCGCCAGCTGATGGCAGGGATCCGAATCGCATCGAGTCCGGCAGGCGGCAAGGGTTCGACTCTTCTGGAGGAATGCTAAGAATATGACGACTGTGGGATTCATCGGAAGCGGCGCCCTCGGCAGCGCCATCGCGCGGCTCGCCGTCGAGGCCGGGCACCAGGTCGTGCTCAGCAACTCGCGCGGTCCCGAAACGCTCGCGGACACGGCCGCGGAACTGGGGCCGCGGGCGTACGCGGCGACGAGCGGGGAGGCCGCGGCGGGCGGTGACATCGTCGTGGTCACGGTGCCGGTCAAGGCCTTCCCCTACGTGCCCGCCGCGCCACTGGCAGGGAAGACGGTCATCGACACGTGCAACTACGGCCCCGAACGTGACGGGCACATCCCCGAGCTCGACAGCAAGTCGCTCACCTCGAGCGAGCTGCTGCTCCGGTACATCCCGGACGCCATGCTCGTGAAAGCGTTCAACAACATCTTCTTCAAGCACCTGCTGTCACTCGCCCGACCGGCGGGGGCGGCCGACCGCTCGTACCTGCCGATCGCCGGGGACTCCGCGACGGCGAAGGCGGCGGTGACCGAATTCATCGAGTCCCTGGGGTACAGCGTGGTGGACGCGGGAGCACTGGCCGACAGCTGGCGGCAGGCGACGGGCACGCCGGTGTGGGGGACCCCGTACGGGCCGTTCTCGAACGAGAAGGGCCAGCCGGTCGGCGAGGACGCCATCCGCGCGGCACTGGCCACCGCAACGCGGTAACCGCAAGGTGGCGCGACCGTGCTACTGCCCGTCCGACGGGTGAAGCAGGGGGCGACCGGCGCAGGTGCAGGGACACCGCGCCCGGGACTCACCTGTCAGCAGTCACGGTCACGAGTCCATGCTTGCGAGCCCGAGGAGGGGTCGCAGTTCGTCGATCAGGGTGTCGATGTCGGCCTCGCGGGCGACGGCCCGGTCGATCGCGGCGGCCACCGAGGGGCGTGCGGCGGTCGTGACGAGGTCGGGGCGCTCGTCACGCCAGGCGACGCCGGCCGCGCCACGGCCGGGACGTCGATAGAAGTAGTGGCAGGTCGCCAGCAGACCGGTGACCGCCTCCACCGTCTCGTCGGCGGGTTCGACGACGGTGAGGCCGCGGCGGCTGACCTGGGGATTGCGTACGGTCATGGACGTCGCCGCGCCGGCGTAGGGGTCCCGCCAGCCGTAGTGGAGCGTGCCGACGCCGGTCTGCAGCGCGGCGCCCATGCACAGGCAGCAGGGTTCGACGTTGGTGACGAGGGTGTGGTCCCCGAACGAGACGCCGCGGCAGGGGAGCTGCGCGAGCGCGTTGATCTCCGCGTGCGCGATCCTCGAGTTGCTGAGCTGGCCGGGCACGGCGAGGTCCTCATGCCGGGTGCTGCGTCCTCGCCCGACCATGACGCCGTCCCCGTCGAGCACGACCGCGCCGACCGGCAGGCTCCCCGCGCGATAGGCATCCCAGGCCAGGGCCATCACCAGCCGCCACACGGACTCCATCGTGTCAGGATGACATCACCGTCCGCACTCTCGTGGCGTTTTGGGGGCGGCCGGCCGACCACGCGCCGGCGCCGGCGGGCGATAGTGTACGGATCGTGCTCGACTGGGATCACAACGCCTACTACCACCGGCTGCTGCTGCGCCAGCTGCCGCGGCCGTGCCGGCGGGTCCTCGACGTCGGCGCCGGGGCGGGTGCGTTCGCGACCGTACTCGCCGAGCAGGTCGGGCAGGTCGACGCCGTCGACCGGTCCCCGGTGATGATCGAGCAGGCCAGGCGCACCACTGCACCGACCGTGCGCTGTGTGCTCGCGGACGTGCTGGTCGACCCGCTGCCAGGCAAGGAGTACGACGCGATCGTCTCGATCAGCGCCCTGCACCACATGCCGCTGCGAGACGTGCTTCCCCCGCTCGCGGCGGCGCTGCGGCCCGGGGGTGTCCTCGCCGCCGTCGTGCTGCCGCGCAGGGACCTGCGCCGGGAGCTGCCCGTGGAGCTCGCCGCGGCGGTCGCGCATCGGGTGCTGGGCGTGGTGTTCCTCGTGCGAAGGCGGCGGGGACGTACCGGCGGGTTCCCGAAGCAGCATCACGCGCACACGGGTATGCCCGTGGTGATGGATCCGCCGCTGACCACCCAGGAGGCCGCCCGTGAGGCGGCCGCCGTCCTGCCCGGCGCGCGGGTGCGACGGCTGCTGTTCTGGCGCTACCTGCTCGTCTGGCACAAACCACTCGCCCCGCAGAGCTGAGCTGGCACCTCCCTCGTCGGCGTCGCCACCTACGCGGTGCTCGCGCTGAGCGCCCCCGGCACCATCGCCCCCCACGGTCCGGAGTCTTCTCCCTGGCCGCCCTCGCGCGGACGACAGCGGGACCACGCTCCCATCGAGTGCACACAGTGATGAGGCTTCTACTCTTGGTTCTGCTGGGGTGGCAGATCGTCGCGATGGAGCGGGAGGGAGCGCGCGCGGTGAGCGCTGCAACCCCGGGCGAGGCCCGTCGCACCCTGCCCGCGCCGGTGCCCCGGCCACGCTCGGCACCGCCGGACGCACCGTGGCCCGCGCAAGCACCATCCCAGGCAGCGCCTGGCGGCATACCCGCGAGCCGAGCGGAACAGTCAGGTGGGCCCGGCCCAGCGCTGAAGGCCGATGTGCTGGTCGTCGGCTACGGGCCGGTGGGAGCGGTGCTGGCCGCACTGCTCGGCGAACGAGGCGTGTCGGTGCTGGTCGTGGACCCGGCCACCGAGCCCTACCCCCTGCCCCGCGCCGCCGGCCTGGAAGCGCGGGTCCTGCGCCTGCTCCTGCGGCTGCCGGGCATGGCCGGCCTGCTCGACGACGTGCTCCCCTCGACGGGAGCGACCTACCTGGGACCGGACCGGCGCCCGCTGCTCACCGCACGCCAGGGACAATCGGGCGAGTTCGGCGTGCCGGTCGGCGCGTTCGTCTACCAGCCATCGGTCGAGCAGGCCCTGCGCGCGGGGATCGCGACGATGCCGAGCGTGCGGGTCCGGCTCGGCGCCGCGGTGCGCGGGCTGCGCCAGGACGCCGACGGGGTGAGCGTGGACCTCGATGACGGCGGCGCCGTCGCGGCCCGCTGGGTCATCGGCTGCGACGGCACGACCAGCACCGTGCGCTCCCTGCTCGGTGTCGGCTACGACGGGACCACCTTCGCGAAGCGGTGGCTCGTCGTCGACGTGCGGTCCACGCGGCCGCTGCCCGTGCCGTCCGACCTGGCCTTCGTCCTCGACCCGGAACGCCCGGCGGTGACCATGCCCGTGCCCGGCGGTCACCGGTGGGAGTGGATGCTCCTGCCGGGCGAGGAGACCGAGGAGATGAGCCGCCCGCAGTCCGCCGCCCGGCTTCTCGCCTCGTGGATCGACCCGGACACGGTCACGATCGACCGGCAGGCCGTCTATACCTTCCACGCCCGCATGGCCCACCGGTGGCGGGTCGGCCGGGTGCTGCTCGCCGGCGACGCCGCGCACACCATGCCGCCGTTCACCGGGCAGGGCCTCAACGCCGGCATCAGGGACGCGGCGGCGCTCGCCTGGCGGCTGACCGAGGTCCTCGCGGGACTCGCCGCCGGGGCGAGCCTCGACGACTACGAGCGCGAACGCCGACCCGAGGTGGCGGCGACCACCAGCCGCGCCGTGCGCGCCGGCAGGCTCATCCAGGCCACCAGCCCCACCCAGGTGGCACTCACGCGCACAGCGCTGCGCACCCTCGCGCACCTACCCGGCCGCACCAGCCTGCCGGGCTCCGGCGCCGCCTGGCACCGTCTGCAGGCGGTGGCGCGTCCGCGGCGCGAGAGCGGACGGTGGGCCGGCACGGTCCTGCCGAACCCCGCCGTGCGCACCGCCGACGGCACCCGCGGCCGCCTCGAGGACCTGCTCGGCCCGTCCTGGGCGCTGCTCGGCCTCGGCGTCGACCCCGCCCACGGCCTGCCGCCCGCGGTCCGCGCGTGGGCACGCGGCCGCGGCGCCACCCTGCTCACCGTCACCCACCCCGGCGCGGCGGGGGAGATCCGCTCGACCTGCAACGTCGTCGAGGACCTCGACGGCACGCTGCTGCGGATCTCGCACCGCCGCGGTGAGCACCGCCTCGTCGTCATCCGCCCCGACCGCCAGCTCCTCGGCGCCTTCCCGACCCCGCTTCCCGCCGGCGTCCTGCCAGGGTAGGCACAGGCTCGGCGTCACCGGTCGGCCCGCAATTTCGTCGGTCAGGAGTAGTTGTCAGCAGGGTGGCGAGGTCGCGGGGGCGAACAGGTCGCTGCCGCGGTAGTCGGCGAGCTCGCGCGGCTGCCACCAGTGGACGCTGTCGATGTGCTCGGCGGCGAGGTCGTCCTCGCTCATCGCGCCCTGGGGGTGACAGGAAGGCGTGGGCCCGCAGGCGCCTGGCGGCTGCGTGGTGTGAGGGTCAGGTGGTCCAGGTCTCGGCGTCGGGGGCGCCGGGGACCGGCTTGCCGATGAGGGCGACGGCGGACCAGAAGGCGACCTGGCCGAGGCCGATCATCAGGGTGGCCAGGGTCCTGTCGTCGAAGTGGCGGCTCGCCTCGGCGTAGAGCGCGTCGGGGACGCGTTCGCCGGGGCCGGTCGCGCCGAACACCGCCTCGGCCAGGGCGAGGGCCGCCCGCTCGGCGTCGCTGAAACACGGCGCGTCGCGCCACGTCGCCACCGCGGCGATCCGCACCTCGGATTCGCCGGCGGCGCGCAGCCCGGTGGCGGCCCGGATCGTCAGGTAGGTGCTGGTGAGGATCTGCCCGGCGCGCAGGGCGGCCAGGCCCATCGCCGTGCGCGGCATGGCGCCGTTGCCGGCGGCCCTGTTCAGGGCGCCCGCCACCTGGGCGAGTTCGGGTACGAGGATGGTGGGGTTGGACATGCGCGAGGCCATGACGTCTCCACGATGCGACGGTGCGATCCCAGGGCCAGGCCCGGGCTCGGGGTGAGGCCGGAGCCGGTGCCTGGTGGGGTGGACGGCACTACGACGTCCGGGCGCGGCGGAAGGTAACGCCGGCCGTGCCATACCGGCGGCGCGGGTGTTACCTCACGGTCGTGTGGCGCGTCCTGGTAGCGACAGCGTCGTCGACCCGGGAGAGCCCGTGACCAGTCAGGACCAGCTCGCCGCCGCCTTCGAGGGGCAGCGGCCCTACCTGCACGCGATCGCCGTTCGCGTGCTCGGGTCGCACACCGACGCCGACGACGCCGTCCAGGAGGCATGGCTGCGCCTGGCCCGCACCGGCGACGACGGCATCGAGGATCTGCGCGGCTGGCTGACCACGGTGACCGGCCGGATCTGCCTGGACCTGCTGCGCCGGCGCGGGACGCGGGGTGAGCAGCCGTTGGAACTCGACGTCGGCGCGTTCGCCCGGGAGCCGGCGGTGGACGGTCGCCTCGACCCGGAGCAGGAGGCGGTGCTGGCCGAGTCGGTCGGGCTCGCGCTGTATGTCGTCATGGACGCGCTCACCCCGGCGGAACGGGTGGCCTTCGTCCTGCACGATGTTTTCGGCGTGCCCTTCGACGCGATCGCGGCGATCCTCGGCCGCAGTACCGCCGCGGCGAAGATGCTGGCCAGCCGTGCCCGTCGCCGGCTGCGCGCAGGCACGCCGCCGCCGGCCGATGTCCATGGCGCGGCCCGCGAGGTGGTGCGGGCGTTCTTCGCGGCGGCCGGGCAGGGTGATGTCGACGGGCTGCTGGGGGTGCTCGCCCCCGACGTCGAGCTGCACGCCCACAGCCCCGAGGGCAGCGTCGTCGTGGGCGGCGCGGCGAGGGTCGCCGCCCGGGCTGCGATGTTCGCCCGCCCGGACGCCGTGGTGCGCCCGGCTCTGGTCGGCGGCCTGCCCGGCGTCCTCGTCACCGTCGACGGCCGGCCGATCACGGTGATGGCCTTCACGATCACCGACGGCACCATCACCGCGATCCGCAGCCGCACCGACCCCGCCCGCCTGGGCCAACTCGTCCCCACCTGGGCCAGCTGACCCCTCGCCGCGGCCGGCGTCTGTCAGCGCAGGGAGCGGAAGAACGCGCGGATGTCGGTGACGAGGCCTGTCCGCTCGACGCTCCGCTGGTCGCCGCGCTGGTCGCGTTGGGGCGGCGGGCGCGCGTCGTCGTGCTGGGCTGAGCCGCGTCCTCCCGCCGACCTATGCTCGGGCGCATGGCGCCTTCCACCGTGGCGTTCTTTCCCGGCTGGGATGGGACGCGGCTGGCTTACCGGGTGATGGGCGAGGGACGGCCGCTGGTGCTGCTGCACGGTGTCGCCGTCGCGTCGACGATGTGGGAGCGTCACGGGTTGGCCGAGGTGTTCGCCGGCCTCGGCCATCGGGTGTTGATGCCGGACCTTCGCGGGCACGGGCTGAGCGCGAAGCCGCAGGACGCCGCCGCCTACCCGCCCGACGTGCTGACCGACGACGCCCTCGCTTTCGTCGAACACCTGGGATTGGTCGACTACGACCTGGGCGGGTATTCGCTCGGCGGCCGGATCGTGGTCCAGATGATGGTCCGCGGGGCCACGCCCGCGCGGGCGTTCGTCGGCGGTCAGGGCCTGCGCGAGGTGAACGGCGGCGTCGCCACAGGTGCGGGCGCCCAGCTGCGGAGGATGATCGCCGGGTGGGGGACGGGCGCGCCGGGCTCCGAGCAGGAACGGTCCGAGCGGTGGGCGCGGGCCAGCGGGCTGGACCCGGTCGCGACCGTGCATGTGCTGAATTCGCTCGTCGCGACGGCGACCGAGCGGGTCGGCGGGGTGGAGGTTCCCACGCTGGTGGTGGTCGGGCGGGACGACCCGCGCGCGGCGTCGGCCGCCGAGCTGGTCGACGCGCTGCCCGAGGCGACGCTGGTCGAGGTGCCCGGCGATCATGGGACGGCGCCCGCGGCACCGCAGTTCGCCACGGCGGTCGGGCAGTTCCTCGCCGGCGAGCCCGCGGGCCGCTGACGTGACCGCGGCGGCAGCCGCAGGGCGATGAGCCGGTTGTGCCGGCAGTGAGAAGGCCCCGACAGTCGCAGGCGGAGCAGGGGTGGTCTGATGTCGCGCATTCGCATGCGCGATCAGCGTCGGGTTCGGGCGGCTCGCGGCGACCTGGGACGTCACCGAGTTCCTTCCCGACGGCTTCCAGGGCGTGCCCGGCGAGGTGCACACGCCGTGGGAGTCCTCCGACGCGCGCCCCGTCGGCCGGCGCCGCACAAGCTCCTGACCTGACCCACCGGCTCAGCGGCGGAGCTGGTGGCGGGCGCGGGCGGCCTGGCGGGTGAGGTGATCGCGTTCGGGGACGCTGGTGGCCGCGGCGGCGGCCTCGGCGTACAGGTCGGCGGCGCGGGACAGGTCGCCGGCGCGTTCGTGCAGGTGGGCGGCGGCCGCGGCGCGTCGCGGCAGGTCGGCGGGCACGGTGGCCAGCGCTGCCAGCCCCGCCTGGGGGCCGTCGGCCTCGCCGAGCGCGACGGCGCGGTTGAGCCGGACCACGGGGCTGTCGCCGGTGAGGCGGAGCAGTTCGTCGTACCACTCGACGATCTGCACCCAGTCGGTCTCGGCGGCGCACGCCGCGTCGGCGTGCAGGGCGGCGATCGCGGCCTGGGCCTGGTACTCGCCCAGCCGGTCGCGGGCCAGCGCGCCCTGCAGGACGGCCACCCCCTCGGCGATCAGGTGGGTGTCCCAGCGGGAGCGGTCCTGCTCGGCGAGGGGCACCAGGCGCCCGTCCGCGTCGACGCGTGACGACCGGCGCGCGTGGTGGCAGAGCATGAGCGCGAGCAGCCCCGCCACCTCGGGTTCGCCGCCGGTCAGCGCGACGAGCTGGCGGGCCAGGCGGATCGCCTCGGCGGCGAGGTCCACGTCGCCGCCGTAACCCTCGTTGAACACCAGGTAGAGCACCCGCAGCACGGTGGCGAGATCGCCGGGCGCGTCGAGGCGCTGACCGGCCAGGCGCCGCTTGGCCCGGCTGATCCGCTGCGCCATCGTCGCCTCGGGCACCAGGTGGGCCGCCGCGATCTGCCGGGTGGTCAGCCCACCCACCGCGCGCAGCGTCAACGCGACCGCCGACGCCGGCGCCAGGCTGGGATGCGCGCACAGGAAGTACAGCGCCAGTGTGTCGTCGGTGGCCGGGGTGGGGCCGGGGGCGGGTTCGGCGTCGACGGCGAGTTCCCGCCCGCGCCGCGACGCCTGCGCCCGGGTGGCGTCGAGGTGGCGGCGCCACGCGGCGGTGACGAGCCATCCCAACGGGTCGCGCGGCGGATCGTGCGGCCAGGATGCCAACGCCCGGATCAGCGCCTCCTGCACCGCGTCCTCGGCGGCGTCGAAGTCGGCGCCGCGCCGGACGAGGACGCCGATCACCGCGGGCACCAGCTCCCGCACCAGCGACGCGTCCACCTCACCCACCGTCCCCGGCCCCGTCACCGGCTCAGGCGCAGACGTCCGACGAGGAGGCGCCGGTGAGGAACGGGCGGACCTCCAGCCACTCGTGGATCGCTCGGCCGCCGACCCCGGGTGCGGCCGAAAGCTCCCCGGCGAGTGCGACGGCACGCTCCCACGACTCGACGTCGATGATCATCCAGCCGGCGATGAGGTCCTTCGTCTCGGCGAACGGCCCGTCGGTCACCGGCGGGCGGCCCTCGCCGTCGTAGCGGACGAACGCCCCGCCCGGCGCGAGGGCCTGACTGTCGACGTACTCGCCGGTCTCGCGCAGCCGGTCGGCGAAGTCGTTCATGTACTGCAGGTGCGCGTCGACCTCCGCCGGCGCCCACTCCTGCAGGGGCGGGTAGTCGACGACCGGCGTCGGCCCGCCGCGGTAGTGCTTGAGCAGCAGGTACTTCATGGTGTCTCCTCCTGGTCGCGGGCGGCCCGTCCTGGCCGCCTGTACCCCTGGGACGGTGCCGGCGCCCCGTTCTCGACACCCGGCAGCGGACCGATCGCGACATTGTTCCGCGGGCCGCGTCGGATCGGCGATCAGCGAGACGCGTGCGGGGCCTCGGCGCCGGCAGCGCAGCGTGCGGGTTGCGGTGCGGGTCCGGGGGTGGTGGCGAAGGTGGTGGGGTCCGAGCCCCAGCGG
>NZ_FZMO01000560.1 GCF_900197875.1 Frankia canadensis
CGCCGGGTTCTGAGAGCAGCGGCGGGTGAGATTCCCGCCGCTGACTCACCTCGTTCGAGACCCGCGGCCTCGAATGCGACCGGGTGATCGACAGGTCCGCGTAGAGCAGCGCGACAGTCTTCGAGGTCATCGACGAGCCCCGATCAGCGTGGACCGTCAGATTCGCCGTGTCGACACCGTACTTCTCGCAGGTCTGCGTGATGAACTCTCGTGCGAGCTCACCGGACTCGTTCGGCGCGAGCATCCACCCCACCGCGTAGCGACTGAAAACATCGAGGATGACATACAGATGGAAATACTGGTGTTTCGACGGACCCTTGATCTTGGTGATATCCCAGGTCCACACCTGGTTCGGCGCGGACGCGAGCAGCTCGGGTTTCGCCTGCGCCGGGTGCGTCGCCTGAGCACGGCGCTCCCCGGTCTGCCCCTCGGCGGCCCGGATCCGGTACAGGGTACGCGGTGAGGCCAGGTAGATGCCCTCGTCGAGCAGCGTCGCCCACACCTGCGCCGGCGACGCGTCCGCGAACCGCTCCGAGTTCAGAACCTCGAGCACACGCGCCCGTTCCTCCGCCGACAGCGCCCGCGGCTGGACGCGTTCCTTGTGCGGCTTCGGTGACCGCCGCGGCGACACCGACACTGGCGGCCGGTGATGACGGTAGAACGTCGCCCGCGACCGGCCCACCAGATCGCAGGCGTTCTTCGGCCCGACAACCTCGGCAAGATCGACCACGCAGGCGTCGACTATTCTTTCCCCTTCGGCGACGACGGACGGGTGATCTCGGGAATACTCTCGGAGAGCGCTTCCAAAAGCGCGTTGGCTTTTCCCATAATATCGATCACGAGCCGGGACTTCTCCAGCTCCTTCCCCAGCCGCTCTTTCTCCGCGCGCAACTCCGCAAGTTCCTTGTCGCGCGGATCCGCCGCCGGCCGGCCACGCTTGCTCACCAGCGCCGCCGCCGCACCCCTGTTCGCCGCACGACGCCACTCCGTCAGATGCGCCGCATACAGCCGCTCCCGACGCAGAATCGCGCCCTTCTCACCCGGCCCGGTCGCCGCATCATATTCCGCGAGAACCCGGACCTTATACTCCGCGGCGAACGTCCGCCGCTTCGCCCTCGGCTCGACCTCCGGATCCGGCGTCACCTCAGGATCATCCACCCGACCATCATCAGCCAGACCCCGCCCGGCCGTCAGCACCGCTACCACGATCATTTCCTCCCAACCCGCCCAACCTACCCTACAAGGGGCATACCCCCTGTCTCATCCAATCTTGGCAGGTAGGGCCAGCGCCCGCCGTCGGGCCCGCTGCCGGCACGCCGGGTTGCGATCCCTCCAGGGATGATCAGCGACCGCCGGTCGCCGACCTCCTGGGCGACCAGGACGGTGACGGGTTGCGATCCCTCCAGGGATGATCAGCGACGACAGCCCTTTACCCTCATCCTCGCGCACGAGGGTGAGTTGCGATCCCTCCAGGGATGATCAGCGACAGGGTGAGGGCGTAGCAGTGGTCGCAACCGGCGGAGATCGTTGCGATCCCTCCAGGGATGATCAGCGACCCAGGCAATGTCGAGGTGCATGGTGCCGCCACCGGGGTTGCGATCCCTCCAGGGATGATCAGCGACCGGGGGGCTGGGACGCCCTCGACCAGGTGCGAAAGATGTTGCGATCCCTCCAGGGATGATCAGCGACTCCTGATGGCGGGGGACTGGTCGGCGGCCCGGTTGCGTTGCGATCCCTCCAGGGATGATCAGCGACGCGGCAGTGTCGCCAGGAAGGCCGGATCGCACAGGTTGCGATCCCTCCAGGGATGATCAGCGACCGCGACTGGCGCGCGCGCGCGGCGCCCCGGCCGCCGGCTGTTGCGATCCCTCCAGGGATGATCAGCGACCCCAACCTTAAGGCGCAGGTCAGGGGTGGTTTGGGTGGGGGTGAAATCGGCGATCTTGCGGAGGTTCGGCGGTAGTGTAACTGTGCAGGTCAGGGCCATGATCGAGAGCTGGCGGTGGGGTCCTGGTTGCTGTGTATGGCGAGCCGCTCGCTCTCGATCAGCCTGGGGGCAGGTGTGGTGGATGCTGATGTTGTAGTGGGTGAGGCCGAGCTCGTTGTGTAGTCGGGGCGATGGGCAACGGAGGGCTTGCTCTCGAACGCGCTGCGTTGCACCCGGCGCAGGATCCTGTGGTGGGTGTAGAGCGCGTTCGGGGGGCGTTCTGCGGTGCCGTAGGCGAGGATAGCGGGGATACGGAAGTGCTGTCGAATTTTGCTTCCTCGTTTTGGTGTCAGAGACGGTTCTGGCTGCCGTACTCGATGTGCTCGAAGCCGCGGTTTCGGTAGTCGCCTTGGAGAGCGTGGTGGCGGCTCGTGCAACAAGTGGGCGGTCTGATGGGCACCCGAGTTCAGACGTTGGGGTGGCTGCCCTCATGCTATCTTCTTTAAGGGTGGGTGGACATCGGATGGCTATCGGTGATTCGAGCCGCGGAGGAGTGTCATGAAACTCGCCAGATGTGAGGCCTCTGCGCATGGGTGATATGTCGATTCAGATAGGCGGAGCTCGTGTGGTCGTCGCGCCTGGGTTGACCGTCGCGCTCGCCGAGCTTCCGTTGCGGAGTATCGCGCTTGACGGGGTTGTGCAAGGTCCGGAATTGGATGTTGAGGGTCAGCGGTTCAGCTTCGACCATCATGGTGACTGTGTTCGTCTGGTGACGAGTGCAACGTGCCGGCAAGTGCAGGACGCGATTCTGCTCGGCCTTGAGCCGTCGGAGTTCACCGTGTACGTCAATGACGTGGATGCCGACACCGTTCTCGCGGTCGCGCTGTTGGCTCATTCGGAGTGGCTCGCTGAGGCTGGGGCGACGCCGACGGTGACACGGCGGCTGGTGGAAGCGGTGGGTAGCCGAGATGCGCATGGCCCCGCATATCCGGTCGCCGATCGCGAGCTCCTGGCCAGGTTCGCTGAAGCCCTCGCACTGCCTGTCCGGAGGGCCGGCGTGGCTGCCATGGAGATAGCGGAGGATTTGACCGGCGCCGTTGCCCGGGTCGCCGCATTGATAGCCCGTCTTGCCGAAGCTATGGACCGCGAGGTTCTGTCCGGGGTCGGCGGCGAGCATAAGGCGGCGCCAAGGAGACCTTCGGATTCGTTCGTGGTGACGCATTCGGGTACCGGCTGGACGATGGCGACCAGCGATGTCGACGCGCTGGATGAAGGGTACGCGCATGGTTTTCATCGAATGGTGATGTGGCGGCGGTTGGGTGATGGTTCGACCGCTTACACCGTGGCGCGGCGCAGCGATCTGGTCGGCGGATTTCCCGTCGGGCCCGCTTCGCGGCCAGGTACGATTCTCGCCGCTCTCGCGGCGCGGGAGCCGGGATGGGGCGGAGGCACATCGATTGGCGGGGCGCCGCGTCATCCCGACGGGGGCCGCAGCGCCCTGTCGCCGGATGAGGTTTTTCACATCGTGGAAGGGGTGGTCGTCGCCCTGAGATGAGGGGTCGACGCGTGGCCCTGCGCGGCGCTGGTTGAAGAATGCCGGGTCTGGCGGCGGCGTGTTCCGGTGGCGGACGGAAGGCGCTGATGATGTGGTCCGACGTCGTGGACATGGTGAGTGAGCGATCCTGGGTTCCAGGACCGTCGGCGGAGGCGCGCTGATGTCTGTGCGCGACGATGAGCGGATGAAAAGTGGTGAATCGGCCGGCCGCTACCGACCGCTCGCGCCGACGGCGCCCGGGAAGCATCCGGAGCAGGCGCGATGGGCCGACGCGATGAAAGCGGCGATGGAGCGTTCGCGGATCAACGGTACGGAGCTGACCGTGCGAGTGGCAGGCGAGTTGGGCCTGTCCGCCGGTTCGGACCGGATCCGGCGGTGGTTGGCGAACGACACGCGGGTCGACCCTGTGGCGATCCCGGTGCTGGCTCGCGCCGTCGGTGCTCATCCGCTCGAGATGCTGGCCGCGCACGGACTGATCGACACGGCGATGTCGTCGGTGGCTCTGCGGCTCAGCGCCTGCGAGCAGCGGTTTCGTCGGCAGCGTGCCCTGCTCGCCGAACAGCACCGAGTGTCCGGTGGTGCGCTGTTCGCGGAGTCGGCGTTGCGGGACGGCAGGTGGGCCGTCACGGTGCTGCCGCACTGGCGGGGTCGGCGATGCCACTACCACTTCGCCGACTACGTGTTCCTCGCGCGCCTGGGCGGCGTTGTCGACCGGGACGAGGCGTCCCAGGTCTTCGAGGAGGCGTTCCGGCGTACGGGGGCGGAGTGGGACGACGGGCCGTTCCACGGTGATGCACTGCTCGCCGCGGGCGGGAACCAGGCGCGGGTCTACGTGCCTCGGCTGCCGGCGGCGTGCGCTCCCGAGTCCTTCGCCCGCTCCCTGCCGGGCTGCCGCGGTGTGGTGATCGCCGGGCCCCGGTGGGCGGGCATGTACACCGTTGCCGCATTGGTCTCGGTGGCCCTGGGCTGGGGGCGGGAGAGCTTCGAGTTCCTTGCCCGGTCGCTGAGCCCCGGTGGGGCGGGGAGCGTGACGCTGGCGAACGAGCTGTTGCGGGGCTGGCTTGGCGCTGTCGACGAGGCGCCGCATCTGGTGTGGGCGCACATACTGACCGATCCGGGTGTGGACGGGACCGACCCCGCATTGTGGGCTGACGTTCGCCTGCTCGTCGATGCGCCCGCCGATGTGCAGGTGGTGCTGCTGGTGCCTGAGGATGCCGACGAGCCGGATCGCCCAGGCGATGGCGATAGCGGTGGCGATGCAGCCGAAGGTGGTCGACGCGGTTCTGGTCAGCGGGCTGCCGGCGGTGCGCTCGGCGTGGCCGCGGAGTTGGCGGGGACGACGGTAGAGCGGCTGCGGCGCGTCGTGCGCTGGTGGATGGCGGCGCTCCCGCAGCGGCCGGGAGTGGCGCACGTGCTGGTCCCGACGCCGCGGAGTTCGCAGGGGCAGCCGGTCGGGCCGTCCGACGACGGCTTCCTCGACGCCTATTTCGATTCCGCGGTGGACGTCGCGCTGGGGGTGCTGACCCTGCTGGCGGACGGCGCGCCGGTACGAACGCTGGTTCCCGCTCCGGCCGCGGCGAGCGACCCGTTCGCCGCCCTCGCGGCCCAGACCTCCTGACCGGCATGCGCCCGGATCCGTCCCAGCAGGTCCGCATGCTGTCGGACCAGGACGTCCGGGTTGGGTGCGGTGGCCATCAGCGTCGGGTAGTCGTGCTGCAGTGCACGTCGCAGCCGGTTCTCCGTCGCTGCCACCTGGGTGCGGATCTCCTCAGCGGTGGGGACCACGATGGCCTCGGCGCGCCCCCCGGTGCGCCGAGGGGGCCCTGAGGGCCTGATGCCGTGCGAGAGCGGATGCCTGTTACGCCAGGCATTCAGGTTTCGCCGGCCGCCGTCGCTGTCCACCCGGACGTTCTCCCAGAGGTCGAGACGAGGGTGCGGCGAGGTCTTGGCTTTGCCCTGAGGGCCACCGGTCGGGCCTGGCCCGCTGGCATGAGGGGC
The DNA here is from genome assembly GCF_900197875.1 of Frankia canadensis. Taxonomy (GTDB): domain Bacteria; phylum Actinomycetota; class Actinomycetes; order Frankiales; family Frankiaceae; genus Frankia; species Frankia canadensis. The sequence goes on from NZ_FZMO01000560.1 coordinate 5,481, forward strand.
GGGGTCGAGCCCGTCGATCGGGGGCCTGGCCGGCAGCGTGCGGAAGGTGTGGTCGAGCACCATGGAGGCCAGATAGGCGGTGTCCCACGGGTGGCGGTCGACGATCGTCGCGCACAGCCTGAGCCGGGCGATGGCCAGTCGCACCTCGGCGGCGCTGGTGCGGTCGGGATGTCCCGCCGTCCCATCGGCGATGGGAACGATTCCGAACGCATCGCGGCGGAGCGTGGCGACGTCGGCAGCGAGGGAGCGCAGGCGGACCGAGCCGCGGCGCAGAAGGCGCTCGGCGACGGACAGGTCGAGGTTGGCCAGTGCCCAGGCGGCGAGGTGTGCGAGGGTCTCGTCGAGGCCGAGCGAGGCCAGCGCGCGGTCGTCGTCCTCGCTGACGTCGATGGTCAGGCCCGGCCCCTGGCCGGTATGCGTGGCGTGCGCCGTGAGCACGCGCAGCGGGGCGGCGGCGTGCAGCGAGAAGTCGACGGCGGCCAGCATCGTCGCGATGACGAGGGCCTTCGGCCCGGCGGGCAGCGCGACGGCGACCTCGTCGACGAGGTCGGCGCCTCGGACGTCGAGCAACGCGGCCCACAGCCGAGCCCGGCAGGTGTCGACCAGACCCGGCCGGCGCGCGACGTTCGTCTCGTCAACCGGCACGGGGACGGCCGTGCTAACCCTGGGATGCGGCGACGAGGGGCCGGCCTGCGGTGTGGTGAACTCGACCAGCAGGATGTCACCCGCCGCCAAGCCGTCGACGAGGCTCGCGAGCGCCGCGTCATTCGCCTCCTGGTTGGTCGCGGCCGTCCGCAGCAGCAGGACCGTGCGCTGATCCGGCGCTGATTCGCCTACCGGCCAGGCGGGGTAGTCGGCGAGTGGCCCGGCCTGGTGCTGGCCGCGTATCCAGTCGTCCTGCAGGGCGAGCACGCTCGCCGGCGGGGTGGGCACCGTGGCCAGGCTGCCGTGGCTCAGGCGTTTGACATCGTCGTGCCAGGTCACTACATCGGGATGCAGCAGCGCCGCCAGTGGCTCCGCCACGTCCGCGGCCCGGGTCGGAGCGATGGCGATGCGCGTGTAGCCGGGAACGGCGAGCATTCCGAGGACCTCGTCGCGGTGAGCGGGCGGCGTGTGCTCGAGGGCGAACTCGTGCAGCCAGGTGCGCGCGGCGGCGCCGTCGGTGATCTCCTGGCGGGCCAGTCCCTCGGCGAAGGACGCCTGGACGGCCCCGGCCAGCACGGCGCGGGCCGGGGCGTCCAACGACCAGCGCAGATCGTCCGGGCGGTGGCCGGTCAGATCTGTGAGCAGCCAGGCGACGTCGACGGCCTGCCGCCGGGCCAGTCGATTCCACCGGCGGTCGAGCTCGGCCAGCATGTCGTACAGACGGTGGCGGACCAGCCATCGGTGCAGGGCCTCCGGTGACGACCGGGCGGCGAACTCGATCGTTGAGGACGTGTCGTCCCCGGCGTGCAGCTCGAACGGGGCGCCATGCAGGAGGAGCTCGAACATGACGCCGAGGACGATGCCGCTCGCGCCGGCGCCGAGCAGCAGCTGCCACGGCGTGCCCGCCGCACCGGCCGCCCGAACCCCGTCCACCTCGCGGTGCAGGAACTCGACCGTCCAGGACCGGCCCAGGGCCAGCGTCGGCGCAGCCAGTTCCTCGACGCTCACCTGGGCGACGTGCCGGCGGGCGTAGTCCCGAACGAGATCCGCGATCGGCCTGGTCGACCGGACCTGACCGAAGTCCGACGGTCCGTAGCCGGCCGAGGCGGCATCTGCCAGCCCGGAACGCGCCGGGACCGTGGCGCGGGTCGCGACCAACACGAGGTGCACAGCCACGAGGTGCACCGCCCCATCACGAGGGCTCTGCTCGCCGATCGTGGGGTGGCTGGTGGCGGACGGTGCTGCGCTCAGGCGGGAGACCAGACGTCCGATCGGGGTGCCCGCGAAGATCGCATGGTCGTCATCGCCCTCGTCCAGCCGGGTGCGGATCTCGGCCAGGCGCAGGGTGATCGCGAGAGCGATCTGCGCGTCGGTGGTGCCCGGCGCGGGGCGTCCCAGCCCGATGTCGGATCCGCCGACCACATGCAGCGCGATGCGGTGCCCCCCGGTCACCTCATCCATCGATCCTCCTCGGTCGGCCCACTGTCCTGGCTTGTGTCGGTCGAACACGACGCATGTCGGTTGAGTCTGGCCTGATCGGCAGCCGGTGGGGAGGCCAGAAACTGCGTTCTTCGGGAGCGCTGCCGGCAGTTTCTGCGCACGTCCGATGCGCTGGGTGACCCGGTTGATGCTGGTCGGAACCGGGTCATTACCGTCGACACCCGCGTGGACGTCTGAACGTCAGGTTCGGACGGCGATGACAGCTCGACGGGGGAGCGGCTTTGAGCGCAGTACCTGCTGACGTGGACACCACGGGCGACGCTCCGGGGCGGTCGAACCGGCTGATGTGGCTGGTACTGCTGGAGACGTCCGGCAACCAGGCGTACATCTTCGACACCAATCGCCGTCGGGAGAACGTCGGCGCCTCGCACCTCATCGCCTCCCTCGGCGACTGGACCAAGGACGAACTCGTGGTACTTGGGCTGGCTGATCCGGACGCGGTCCTTCAGGCACGGGTGCCGGCGGCTCCGGCCGAGGTCCTGACGACGGCCGCGGGGCGCGTCCAGGTTCTCGTGGCCGACGCGCGGCAGGGGCGTGCGCTGGTGGCGGCCGTCACCCGCCGCGCGCTGGTCCAAGCGCCCGGCCTGGACGTCTGCGGCGTCGTGATCCCGTTCGACTGGTCCGAGGCGAGCACCGACGGGTCCGGCACGACCGGGCGGACGCTGCCATCGGCGACCCGGGAAGCGAGCATGCTGCTTCCCCGGGTTCGCGCGGCCCGCCCGGCGCAGCCGTCGGCTCGCTTCGCCCGGCTGCCGATCGTCGAACACTGCCGGTCCAGCTCGCTGCCCGCCGCCGGGCTCTACGATCCGGTGGACGGGGAGACGAGGCGGATCGCGGCGCAGGCGGGCCGGCTCGACGAGCTGGAGAAGCCGGAGCCGTCCTCGGCGTATTCGCAGGCGAAGCTGTGTGCCGTCGACGGACCGCGCACGGCCGCCGACCCGGGCGGTGTCGACAGTGCCTACGACCGGCTCGCCGCCGTGCTGCTGGCACCGATGCGGGACGGCCCGGGAGAACCCGGCGGGACGCTGGGCGAGGACGCGCGGAGCCGGGGCACGATCGCCCGACGCGCTTTGCAGACAACCGCCGAACACCTGCAGTACGACCGGGAGTGGGTCGCCGTCGTGCACGCCGACGGCAACGGGCTCGGCGAGGTCTTCCGGGGACTTGGCGACGAGATCGCCGGCCGGTCGGCCCGGGACTGCGCCGACATCCTGCGGGACTTCTCCCGCGCCGTCGAGGCGGCGACGCTCGACGCCTACCTCGCCGCCGTCGACGAACTCGTGCGGCTCGGCCTGACGCGGCGGTCGTCATCCGACCAGGACGCGCCACCGGGCGATCCGCTCGCGCGGTTGCGCGTCGAGGTGCTGCCGTTGATCCTCGGCGGTGACGATCTGACGGTCATCTGTGAGGGCGCGGTGGCGCTCGCGTTCACCGCGGCGTATCTGCGGGCGCTGGAGGAACGAACCCAGGCCCGGCTGAGCGAGGTCGTCGGCAGACACGGACTTCGCCCAGAGCGGGCGAGGAAGCTGACGGCAAAGGCCGGCGTGGCGATCGTGAAACGCGCCTACCCGTTCTCCTCGGCCTACCGGCTGGCCGAATCGCTGATGGAGGAAGCCCGCGAGATCAAGGCTCGGGCGGCGGGCGCAAGCGGCCTGGCATTCCACGTCCTGTACGACACCGCCGCGGCCGACCTCGACTCGCTGCGCGCGCGGCTCACCCTGGCCGACGGCGAACGGCTGTACGCCCAGCCCTACCTCGTGACCAGGCCCGACAGCGGCTGGGATGGCTGGTCCGCCCGACACCGCTGGGTCGACCTGTTGGGCAATGTCGCCGCCCTGCAGGCACCGGCGCAGGGTGGAGAAGGCCGCGCGCTACCCCGGTCGCAGACCCACGATCTGCGCGCCGGCCTGCACCTGGGCCGTAAGGTCGCCGACGCCCGGTACCGCGGTGTGCACGCGGCCGGGAAGGACCGGTACCAGGGCCTGGACGCGCTCGCGGCCCCCGGCCGGACGGACACGCTGTTCTGGGACGACGACGACCGGCCGGACGAGCATCGCTGGGTCACCCGCTACCTCGACGCGATGGACGCCGACGCCTTCCTCACCTGCGCCGCCGGCCTCCACAGCGAGGCTGCGAACCGGGACGAGGCTGCCACCAAAGGAAGGTCCAGCCAGTGAGCGCGACGATCTCCGTGGCCCGGCCACCGGCCGCCGCCGCCATCCTCGGTTACCGGCTCGAGATGCTCTCCGACTGGCACGCGGGCAGCGGCAACGGCCGGCCGCGCGACGTCGACCGGCTCATCGCCCGCGACGCCGATGACCTGCCGTATGTGCCGGCGAAGACCGTGACCGGGCTGTGGCGGGACGGATGTGAGATCGTCGCCCGCGCCCTCGACGAGACCGAAGACGGCTCTTGGTCCGTGTTCACAGACCGGCTGTTCGGCAGCCAGGCGGCAGTGGGGATCTCCCGGCGCTCCCGCGCCGCCACCTCAGCGCCGCAAGGGGCGGGCCTGCCCGCGGCACCGCTGCCCGCGGCGCTGTCGATCCGGGCCGCGAGACTGTCCGCCGGGCTGCGGGCCGCGTTGCGCGCCGCCGATCCGGCGGTTCGTCAGGCGGTCACGTTCGTCAAGCCCGGCGTGGCGATCGATCCGCGGACCGGGCGGGCCGTCGACCGCATGCTGCGTTTCGAGGAGCAGGCCCGCGGCGGTGTCGACCTGACCGGGATTCTCACCCTCGATCCGGAGGGGACGTTCGACGAGGACGCGCGGCGGTATGCCACCGCGCTGCTGCTCGCCGGCGCGTGCCTGGTCGAGCAGATCGGCGCGAAGCGCCGCCGCGGTAACGGGCGCTGCCGGCTGAGCGTCGACGGCCTGACCACCGCCGACTGGTGGACGTGGCTTGAAACGGCTCCGCCGCCGAGCCCGGCGTCGCCGCGCGCCGGCGCGGCGTCGCCGCGCGCCCGGGCGTTCGCACGGATCGGCGCGACGGAGGCGACCTGGGAGGTCGCGCAGGTGCGGCTCACCCTGGTCGACCCGATGCTCGCGGCGGGCCGGCTCGTCGGCAACCAGCTGTTCGGCGCGGACCACATCCCCGGCACGGCCCTGATACCGCACGTGCTGCGCAGCCTGAGCACCGCCGCCCGGCGCGCCGGGCACGACGGGGACGCGCCGCGCCGCGCGCTGCTCGCCGGCGACCTGGTCGTCACCGACGCGACCGTCGAGCTCGCGGGGCAACGGGCATTGCCCGCGCCGCGCACCGTGCTCCGCCAGAAGGCCGCCACCGGCCCGGCGTTCCCGGTGGTCAACCGAACCCGGGAACCTGTCGACAGAAGCCTTGGCCAGCTGGCCCGGCTGCGTGACCTCTACGCCGCCCCCGTCCTCGACGACGACGGCCGTCTGCTGGTGCTCGGCCGGCCGGAGCAGGAGATCCACACCCACAACAGCGTCGACGACACCACCCAGCGCCCGACGAGGGAGACCGGCGGCGGCCTTTACATCAACCGGGCGCTGCGAGCCGGGACCGTCCTGCGGGCCGAGGTCCGCGTCCGCGCCGGTCTGCTGGCCGCAGGCTGGGCCGAGGGACTGGCAGGCGGGTGGACCGCCGGGCAGTCCAAGAAGGACGGGTACGGCCGGATCGAGGTCGGCCTCGTCACCTCGGGGCCGGCGCCCGCCCCGACGGTGATCCCCGCGGGGCGGCGTCTCGCGGTCTGGCTGCTCTCGGACCTGGTGCTCCTGGACGAGCGGCTGCGGCCGTCGCCGCGACCGGACCTGCTGCGCGCGGCGCTCGCCGCCGCGCTGGGCCTCGCCGAGCAGGAGGCCGCGCAGGGCCGAGAGCTGCTTGTCCCGGTCGACGTGGAGAAGCTGCCGACAGTTCCGGGCGCGGTCCACGAGGGCGGCGACGATGGCCTGCTGCGCTCCATGCTGGCCACCGGGCGGGTGGAGTCCTGGCACGCCCGGTGGGGGCTGCCGCGCCCGACGCTGGCCGCCTTCGCCGCCGGCAGCGTCGCCGGCTTCGACCTCGACGCCACTGTCAGCCTCGACGTGGCACGCCTCGCCGACCTGGCGCAGGCCGGCCTCGGTGAGCGCCGCGCCGAAGGCTTCGGCCAGATCGCCGTCGCCATTCTCCCGGACCATCCGGGCGAGGAGAGCCTGCCCGGGCCCGGCCGGCTGCTCACCGAACTCGGGCAGGCGACCGCCCGCAAGGAAAGCCCTGCAGGCCAGGGCCCCGCCGCGCGGGCCCAGCTCACCGCGCGGGACGAGCGAACGCTGACGCTGCTGCGCGCCGAGGCGCGGCGGGCGGAGATCATCCGCCGGGCGGTGGCGCTGGCCGCCAACCCCAAGGAACACCGAACGGCGTTGGGGGCGGACATCGCGCAGGTCTCCCCGTCACAGCTCGCGCTGCTGCACGACATCCTGCCCCTGCTGACACAGCCGGACAGCACCACGGACCTCGGCGGGCTCATTGCCCGCGTGGTCGACCCGAAACGGCGACGGGGATGGCCCGGCAGCGTCGGCAAGGCCGTCCGGGACCTGCTCGTCGACGATCCTGACCGGGTCTGGACGCTGCTGGGCTGGCCCGCGGGCCTCGACGACGACCCCGCCCTGCGCCGCGAACTGCGCGCCGAGGCGATCACCACGCTGGTCCACACCCTGCTCACGGCCCGTCGGAAAGGAATCCGCTGACATGGCCGGACGGCCGCTGTACACCCGGCTGCGCGTGGCCGGCTGGCTGCGACTCGGCACCCCGCTGCACGTCGGCGGTCTGAGCCTGGGCGCCGACGTCGACCTGACGGTCGCCGTCGACGGCCAGTCCCGGCTCTACGTCCCCGGCACCAGCCTGGCCGGCGCACTGCGAAGCCGGTTCGTCGGCGCGGCCGACGCCACCAGTGCTGACGACCCCACCGGCGTGGCCGACATCGGCGAGACGTCGCCACGGGCGCTGTGGGGCTACGCCCTGTCCGCGGAGCCGCGCGCCGGCGAACGGGCTGGTGTGCCGGCCGGTCGTGGCCGGCGGATCACCGCCCCCGAGGCACGGGCCAGCCGCATCATCGTCCGCGACGCGCTGGTCTGCGCGACCCGGCCGGCCGATCCGGCGCTGCCACCGGGCGCGGAGAATCTGCTGGCCCCGGCCCGCCTGGAGGTCCGCACGTCGGTCGGCATCGACCGGCATTCGGCGACGGCCGCGGACCGGATCCTCTACTCCCGGGCCGTGGTGCCCGCCGGCGCCTACCTGCGTCTCGAGATCGACGTCGAGAGCGGCACCGACCCGGACGTCCGGACGCTCGACCGCGCGCGTCTCGCTGCGCTGCTTGACGCGCTGGTGTCCGGTGAGGTGCGCCTTGGCGCGTCGGTCAGCCGCGGTCTCGGCAAGGTCGTGCTCGACGACGACGTGCGGATCGTCGAGCACGACCTGACCAGCCGCGCCGGACTGCTCGCCGTCCTGCGCGACCCGAGCGGCCTAGGCGGCCTGGGCGGCTCTGCCCGGCGCACGCTCACCGACCTGCGCGGCGCGGCTGGGCAGGTCGACGTGGCCGAGCTGATCACCGTCACGATCGTCTGGACGCCGCGTGCCCCGGTGATGGTCCGTGCCGATCGGGCGGGCATCGTCGCCGACACGGTGCCGCTGACCGGCGCCGGCGGGGAGCGCGATGACGCCGGCAAGGTCCGGCTCGTCCTGCCCGGGTCGAGCCTGAAGGGCGCCTGGCGGGCGCACGCCGAGCGGATTCTGCGAACTGTGGCAGCCCGGCCGGTCCGGGCGAACGCCACCTCGACGCCGGAGGAGTTCCACGGCCAGTTGGACGATCTGTGCCTGCGCCCGGCGTGGGCGCTGTTCGGTGAGCCGCCGCGGCCGGCCCGCGCCGCCGATGGGCCGTACGACCCCGCCGGAGCGCCGCTCGAGGCGTCCGGGGTGCCGTGGGGGCGTGGGGCGCTGCGCGTTGATGACGGCGTGAGCGCGCGGGCGTTGGACGCCGACGAGTGGGGTCTGCTCCTGCGCGGCGAGCTGCCGTCCCGTCTGCGCGTCGAGAACCTGCCCGACGACGGCAGCCGGTTCACCCGCCAGATGCTGGGGTGGCTGGCCGACGCCGGGATCGCTCAGGCCGACCACGTGGCGATCGACCGCTGGACCGGCGGTGCGGCCGACAAGCTGCTGTTCTCCGTTCTGGAGCCTTGGCGGGTCGCCTGGCGTCCCCTCACGCTGACCCTCGACGTCACCCGGCTGCGGCTGCTCGAGGCCGAGTCCGCCGGCGCGGAGAACCAGGACGATGCCGCCCCCCGTTGGCAGGTCGGCGTCGCGCTCCTGCTCCTGCTGCTGCGTGACCTTGCCGCCGGGCGGATCCCGCTCGGTGGATCGGTCAACCGCGGCTTTGGCGACGTGGAGGTCGAGCGCATCGGCCTGCGCTGGACGGGCCATCCGCCGGGTGAGGCGGCCCGCCCCACCGGAGAGGTGACGCTCGCGGACCTGCTGGCGAGCGACCTCGGCGCCGAACTCGTCGACGCCTGGCGGACCTACCACCGCGAGGAGAACGGAGCGGCCGCATGAACACCACGACCACCATCACGACCACCATTACGAACATGGCCGTTCCCGAGGCCGGTGGCGCGACCGCGGGCGACCTGCGGCTCGGCTGGCGGCGGGTCGACGGTCCCCTGGCCGATGTGCTGCGCGCCGTACTCGCCGAGAGGCCCGGGTTCGCCGGCGCCACCGCGCTGCTGTCGACGCCGTCGGCGTTCCGACTGGCCCGGCTGCGCGCCGACGGCACCTGCGTCACCGCCGACGGCACCGCCATCCACCCCGACGACGTCTTCGAAGCCCGTGCCTTCACCGCGGACGTCGAACTGCGCTGGGTCCGCCGGCTCGCCACCGGCGAGGGCGTCCTGCTCGGCGAGGACGTGACCGGCGGCGCCGAGGCGACCGGGCTCGGCGCCCACGACGGTCACTACCTGCTGTGGGGCGAGCACGAGCCGGCCGCCGACCGGGCAGGCTGGCGCGGGTTGTCGTCCCACCGGATCGGTCTGCTCCTCGTCCCCGTCGAGGACGGTGTCGCCGCCGCCGCGAAGAACCGGCTGCGCCTCGTCGTCCGCGAGTACTTCGCCTACGACCTGCCCACCGCCGAGCCGGATCCGTGCGCCGACGCGCTCGACGCGCGCGGCCACGGCAACGCCTACGTCCTCGATGAACGGCTCGTCCGCGTCGAGGCCTACGCGCCCATCCGGCAGACCGGCGCGCAGGGCATCGACCTGGGAGAACAGCATGGCTGACGTGCGAACCGGCCTACTCGGCTGGCGTGAGCACCCGGACGGGACCCGCGACCTCGTCATCCTCGCGGACGGTAAGGCGCAGCGGCTCAGCCACCCGGAGCGGGAGCTGAGCGCGGAGCTGCGCGCGCTCTACGAGGACGAGTCCTCGGAACTCGCCGGTATCGAGGTCGACTTCGAGAAGGTCAAGGCGCAGCCGAAGCGCGTGCGCCGCCGCGGCGAGCCGTGGGTGGCACCGGCCGGCGGCGCGCACGGTGGCGCGGGGGCCACAACCGGGCCGCTGGGGACGGTGCGCACCGACGTGTTCGCCAACCCGTACACGTTCGTCCCGGCACTGCCCCGCCCGGCGGCCAGCAGGCTGCCACCCGAGGCTGCGGACTTCGGAGACCGCGCGCCCACTGGCCACGACCGCCTGGCCGGCGACATGTGGACCGGGCGGATCGGCGTCCGGATGACCGTCGCCACCCCGCTCCTCCTCCTCGACACCGCCGCCGCGCAGACCGACGACAAGGGCCACACCACCTACGGCCCGCTGCTGCGCGACGGGCGGATTCACCTGCCGTCGACGGCGGTCAAAGGCATGCTGCGCGCCGCCTACGAGGCCGTCACGAACTCGCGCTTCGGCGTCTTCACCGGCCACGACGCGCCGCTCGGCCACCGCATGAGCGCCAGCGCCGGCCTCGGGATGGTCCCGGCGCGGGTCGCAGACGACGGCCAGTCCCTCGACCTGCTCACCGGCACCGCCCCGCTTGGTCAGCGCCCCGGCCCGCAAGCGGTGATGTACGCGGCCTGGCTGCCGGCCTACCCGCGGTTCCACCGCCCCGAGGCGGTGCCGATTCCGACCGCACAGCTACCAGGCAGACACGCGGCGAAGGCGTCGGTGCGCCTGCGGCTGGTCCAGCACCATCGCTGGGATCGGCGGCAGCGGATCCACATCGCCGACTTCCGCTACTGGCGGGTCACCGCGATCGCCTTCGACGACCACAAACCTGGCCCGCCGTCCGCCGCCCTCATCCGGGCCACCGCACCGTCGGACGGGCAAAGCTGGCACGAGGTCCTGCCCGACACGCGGGACGAGGTTGGCTGGGTGTCGGTCTCCAACCGCAACTTCAGCCGCAAGCACGACGAACGCGTCTTCTTCGGCGCCCCTGTCCGCCGGGAGCTGACCAGGCAACTGCGTGACGGCTGGACGAACCTGGTCAACAATTATCGGGACGCGCACCGCCACGCCGACATCTGGGGCCGCCGCCACGGCAACCGGATCGTCGAACCGGGCGAGTGGCTCGGCAGCGAGCCAGGCAAAACGGCGTGGAGCCGCCACCAGTACGCCGAAGGTGCCGAGCGACTCGTCCCCGGCGATCTCTGCTACGCCCGCCTCGACGCCCGCGGCGACGTGACGGCACTCTTCCCGGTGATGATCGCCCGTGAGCTGTTCGCCGCATCGCCCCGGGACCTGCTGCATCCCTCGCTGCGCCCCGCCGACCGGTTCGACGCGTTGTCCCCGGCGGACCGCGTCTTCGGCTGGGTTGACCAGCGCGGCCCGGCCGGAACGGACCGCGACGCGCGCGCCGACCGCTCGGAGTCCGCGGGCAGTGCGGGTGGCGGCGCGCGGCAGCGGGCTGCCTACGGCGGGCAGCTGAGAGTGGGCCCGGTGAACTTCGCCAGCCCCGAGGGAGGTGACGGCCTCGACCGGTTCGAACCCCTGGGTGTACCGCTGGCGATTCTCGGCCAGCCCAAACCGCAGCAGGGCCGCTTCTACATCGCCGCCAGCTCCGCCGACGCCCAGACCCCACTGCCCGACCGCACTCCGCGTTCCGCCTGGTATGCCTCCGGCCGTGCGCTGCGCGGTCGCAAGACCTACCCGCACCACGTCGGCCTGGCGCCCGACTACTGGTCCACACCGCAGCAGGACCGCACCCAGACCGCCGACGCCCGGGGCCGCTACCAGGAGTACCGCCGGCCGCACCAGACGCCGGACGGCGGGCAGCTCACCGCGCGTCGGGACGCGTTCGTCGTCGGGATGACCGAGCGGGAGGAGCAGCGCGACAACCAGAACCGCTCGGTGACCGCCTGGGTGCGCCCCGGCGGCGAGTTCCGGTTCACCCTGGACGTGCGCAACCTGTCCGGACTGGAACTCGGCGCGCTGCTCTGGCTGCTGCGCCGCCCCGCCGACGAATACCACCGGCTCGGTCTGGGAAAGCCGCTGGGCTTCGGCAGCGTACACCTGGACATCGACGGCGACACCACCCACCTGCGCCGCGGGGACGCCTGGCGCCGCCACTACGCGGACTTCTCGGCCGAACTGCCCGGCGAGAACCCCGACATCCCCGCGCTGGCTCAGGCTTTCGAGAAGGCCGTGGCCACCGTCTGGCTCGGCGCTCCGCAACTCGCCGCGTTCCGCACGGCAGCCCAAGGCGATCCGACGGTCTCCGTCCACTACCCGCGAGTCCGACCACCGGACCTCGACATCCGCGTCGCGGTCCCCCCAGACCCACGCGGCCAGTCGTTCCAATGGTTCGTCCAGAACGAGCAGGAACGCCGCGGCACCTTCACCCGCGCCATCAGCCTTCCACGTGCCGACGGCGACCCCCTCCCTATCCACCCAGCCCCCGAGGGCCGCACCGGCCATCCATTCGCCGCTAGCGGCGTCTTCGGCCGCCGCCCAAATCCATAACGCAATCCGCGTCGAACCTGAGTGAGAGATGGGGCGGAGCTACTTCGAATGAGACGAAGCGATCGGGGGATCATGAGCAACACCAGCGGCGTCGACCGGATCGAACCAGACGGCGTCTTTCACGGTCCGGACGAGGATTCGGGGTCCGAAGCCGATTTCGGAGAAGATGAAGAGTCTGACGTCGGCGCCGGCCACCAGGACAGTGTTCGGCCGCTTCTCACGAGCTTGCGGCTGGCAAACTTCAAGTGTTATGGAATGCCCGCGCCGAACCGCTCTTTCGATGTGCCGCTCGCCGCACTCACGCTGCTGTATGGAGACAATTCCGCTGGGAAGTCTACGCTTCTGCAAGCGCTGCTTACGATCGCCCAAACGCTTGACTGGGTGCCGGGGCCAGACGACACCTGGCCCCGGGTTGTTCTAAACGGCACGCATCTCCGTCTGGGTACGTTTCGGGACGTCGTGCACCGCCATGAGTTCAGTGATCGACTCATGATGCTGGGTGTATCCTGGCGGAATCGCGACGGCAGCGACAGTGCTATTTCCTTCCAATTCGAATATCGGGAGAACCGAGGTCTCCTGAATAAGATCGATCTCGAGCTGGCTGGTGGCAAAGTCTCTGCCTGTCGTCACTCTGATATGGACGGCGAAAGATGGGTCGGGCCGGTCCTCGTTGGTGACGAGGATGTGGCTAGCTTTCTGATAGGCGCCGTCGAAGGAGAAAAACTGGCCACGTCGTTGCCGAACTTGCCTGACGCAGAAATTCAATGGCCATCAGGTCCAGTGCAGCCGGTCGTGTCGCTGGCCGGTACATGGATGGGATCTGTGGTCGCGTGGATGTCCCCGGATGGTCGAATATCGGAGGCACACCCAACCGTCGCCGCCGCGTCGGCAAATTTCTTTGGAGGTATCCGACGTAGCCTCGGGGAAGCATTTGGTGGAATTCGCCACCTCGGCCCTGACAGGGTCCTGCCACGCGGGCATCCCGTACGGGACGGCGATGAGGTGGCAGGCGCAGGGTCGGACGGGCGACACCTAGTTCCTCTGCTGGCGAGCAACCGGGATGCGTTGGTCGGAAAGCTCAACGAAGTTCTTGAGAATCCGCTGGGGCTTCCCTACAAACTGGAGATATTGCGATACAGGCGCCTTGCGCTCGACTCTGATACCGGCCAGACCGGCGAGGATCTCGATAGTGAAATTAGCGACCTCGGGTGGGGCCAGGACTTTCTAGACGTCGTGCTGGTCCGTGGAGGAATCCCGGTCGCTATAGGCAGCGGTGGCTATGGATTCAATCATCTGCTGTCTATTCTTGCGGAGGCTTTGCGCGAAAAATCATGGCCGCTGCTCATCGAGCAACCCGAGACCCATATAAATCCGAGGCTACAAGCGAACATGGCGGAGTTTCTGCTCAATTCCGCGCGCGGCCCTGAAGGAGGTTCGCAGATGATCATCGAGACGCACAGCGAGAATATTCTGTTGCGCCTGCAGGCCCTTGTCGCCGGTCATCCAGCCTTGGCAGACGACATCTCAGTAGTGTCCGTCATCCCGGCGATAACCGGCGACTCGGCGCTGCCACGACATGAGGGGTGGAGCTCGGACGGCGACCTTCATCCAGGTCCCGGGGATGTCTTCCCGGAGGCCCGCCTGCGGGCAGTCGACGTAACACGAGGTTTCTATGCTGGCTAAGGTAGCAGTGTCGGCCGCGCTATTTCGTAAGGACATCAGCGATGGCCACTGGGCGGTACGTGAACGCCATCGGCGCATTACCGAACTATTGTTTCGCCACGCCCAGATTGTGTGCACAGGTGCCGACGAAATACGCCGGCTGCGTGAGCATTCTTCCCGGCTACCTCGGCTGGTCCGGCCCTACTGGGACCCGATCCTTTTCGGGGATCCCCATCACTTTCTTGTCACGCCTCCACCGGTTGGCCAGAAGTACGCAACAGAGATCTCCTCGAGGGCCATGCTGCGAGCATGGAAAAACTCAGTTGACGTGCTGGTCACAAGCGATACGGACGCCGAGCATCTCGGCTTAAATCCTCACGCGGCTCTTGTCAAGGACGAAATATCCGGGATCGAGATCTGCCGGCCAACAGGACTTGCCGAGAGTCGACTGAGAACCTACGTCGAGATGAACGGTGCCGAGATGGCCCCGAGCATGGATCGGGACGCCCTGTGGCTCAACTTTATCGAGCCACTCTACCGGCCGGCACGCCAGATCGTTCTTATTGACCGATATGCGGGCAACTATATTGCTCAGGCGGAATGGCTGTGGAAACGGATGGCTGAGGTGCCACCGCCGGGTGATACAGGACGAACGCTGACGATTTTCAGCGGTCGGCCGAATGGCTGGAAGGGAAATAGTCGGGATGTCGAATGGAGTAACCTAAAGATCCCGAACGGTGTGAAGTGGACGCGCGGAATAGCGCAGGCCCGGATCTGTTGGATCCCTCGGCGGCGCTGGCGTCGCCTTACCTCGTCCGGAGCGGAGGTCCGCCTACATGACCGTCACTTCCGCTTCGACAAGCGGACACTATCGCTTTCCTCGGGGTTTGAATGGGTTGCGAAACTGGGGCCAATGGAGTGCCGTCTGACGTACGAATGTAAGGGCGACCCGCTAGGGCCTGGATTTGCCAGGCTCGACCGAAAGGAGGCATGGCTGCGCGCCGTCGTGGCGGCGACTCCGCGCGTTTCCTCACCATGAGGGCTACTTTCCGAGCGCCGTATATTAATTTGACTTGGCGGGCTAATGTCGCGGCGACATGTAAAGTGTGTGGGCATAAGAAATGGACGCATTGAAATATTTCTTCGGGGAAGATTGGCGGCACAAAGCCGACGCGGCGCGCTGTGATCGTCGCGGTTGCGATCCCTCCAGGGATGATCAGCGACGAACCTCGAGACCGGCCACTGGTGGTACCGGCAGGGGTTGCGATCCCATCAGGGATGATCAGCGACCGCGACGCCGGGTGAGTCGACCGCCAGCCTGGTCACATTGCGATCCCTCCAGGGATGATCAGCGACCAGCGACCCGCGCCACTCATCGCTCCCGAACAGGCGCTCCGGTTGCGATCCCTCCAGGGATGATTAGCGACTCGACACGGTGCTGATGTCCCGAGAGGTCCACGCGTTGCGATCCCTCCAGGGGCGATCAGCGAGACGGCGTCGTCCTGCACCCCAAGACGCAGGTGAACAAGTTGCGATCCCTCCAGGGATGATCGGCGACGTCAATGGTGCCACGGCGGTCGGCCACGAGAGTGGTTGCGATCCCTCCAGGGATGATCAGCGACGCGCCTGGTACATCGACCCCGGCATCGACGTGCTCCACGTGTTGCGATCCCTCCAGGGATGATCAGCGACCTGGATCTGTGCACCGGCCTGTGCATCGCCCTGAGTTGCGATCCCTCCAGGGATGATCAGCGACTTCAACTGACGCCGGGGGAGGAGTACATCGGCGAGTTGCGATCCCTCCAGGGATGATCAGCGACACGTCATCCTCCGGGGGCGGTGGTGTGGGCTGCTGTCGTTGCGATCCCTCCAGGGATGATCAGCGACTCGCTCGAGCACATGCTCTCGGTGTTCCTGCGCGCGGTTGCGATCCCTCCAGGGATGATCAGCGACATGTGGTGTGTCGCCCGGCTCGGGGGGTGCCGGGGTTGCGATCCCTCCAGGGATGATCAGCGACTCCTACTTCGCGGAACAGGACGCCTTCGCCTTCGACTTGTTGCGATCCCTCCAGGGATGATCAGCGACCACGAGTCGGCCGGCTCGGTACCCGACCCGATGTCGCGATCCCTCCAGGGATGATCAGCGACTGGTGAGCCGGCACGGTCAGGTCGTCGAGGACGGGTTGCGATCCCTCCAGGGATGATCAGCGACTTCGCCACCAGGTCGGTGGCGGACGGTGGGCGACGTTGCGATCCCTCCAGGGATGATCAGCGACCCCATGACCCGCACGGACACGCCGCCCGCGCCCGTCCTGTTGCGATCCCTCCAGGGATGATCAGCGACTGGCAGCCCAGCGTCGTGGCGCTGCGTGACCGTGGGCGTTGCGATCCCTCCAGGGATGATCAGCGACGGGTAGGCACCACCTGATCGCGGGTGGTGTTGTTCATGTTGCGATCCCTCCAGGGATGATCAGCGACGCCGCCGCCTCAAGGGCCTGAGCGCGCGGGGGCTGATCAGCTAGTTGCGATCCCTCCAGGGATGATCAGCGACCGGGCGACAGGGGAGACTATCCCCCCGCGGGACTACAGGTTGCGATCCCTCCAGGGATGATCAGCGACATGAGGACAAGGCCGACCCGGTCGAGGCACCCGACGTGCCGCCGTTGCGATCCCTCCAGGGATGATCAGCGACGATGAACGGAAGTTCCCGATGCACAGGGTGCGCCAGTTGCGATCCCTCCAGGGATGATCAGCGACCTGGACCGGGAGGTCACCCGCCGCGCTCTGACGAAGGGTTGCGATCCCTCCAGGGATGATCAGCGACCCGCGCCCGGCTCTCCAGCTCCCGGCACTCGGGGTTGCGATCCCTCCAGGGATGATCAGCGACCGCACCGTGGAGGACCCGTACGACGCCAGCCACATCAGTTGCGATTCCTCCAGGGATGATCAGCGACCCGGCGGATGGACGACATCGCGGCGAGCCTGCGCGCGTTGCGATCCCTCCAGGGATGATCAGCGACTCGTCGAGCGGTGGCTTGACGTCTCGATGAACCCGTTGCGATCCCTCCAGGGATGATCAGCGACTCCCGCAGGGTGGCGCGTGCCCGGCTGATGGCCAGTTGCGATCCCTCCAGGGATGATCAGCGACCCCCGTTGAGCGGACCGGGGCGGATCTGGCGGCAGTTGCGATCCCTCCGGGGATGATCAGCGACGACCAGGTGTCGCTCGTGGACGCACGCGTCCGGGAGATGTTGCGATCCCTCCAGGGATGATCAGCGACCTGTTTCCCAGGCCGGCACCACCGCCAACGCCGATAGGTTGCGATCCCTCCAGGGATGATCAGCGACTCAAGATGGCGGTCGGGACGAACAGCACCCTGTTGTTGCGATCCCTCCAGGGATGATCAGCGACGTGCCGGGGCTGTACGCCCACGTGCCGGTAGACATCGGTTGCGATCCCTCCAGGGATGATCAGCGACATCCGCCGCTGACGGCCCCGGGACCTCGAGCCGGGGTTGCGATCCCTCCAGGGATGATCAGCGACGCGGAGGTCGTCGATGCACTGCTGGCCCAGGGATTCGGTTGCGATCCCTCCAGGGATGATCAGCGACCGGAGGTACGACCCTCGCGGCGAATAGCAGCGGGAGTTGCGATCCCTCCAGGGATGATCAGCGACCGGATTCCCCCGTGGATGAGCTGGGTTTGCCGATGTTGCGATCCCTCCAGGGATGATCAGCGACGACAGGCGCGGACGACAGCGCCTGACCTCTGCTCAGTTGCGATCCCTCCAGGGATGATCAGCGACTGACGCCCTGCTTCGATCCGGACTCCTGGAGCAGCTGTTGCGATCCCTCCAGGGATGATCAGCGACGCGGCGTGACGCGCGTCACGCGCCGCGGTGGGCCGGGTTGCGATCCCTCCAGGGATGATCAGCGACCAGAGCCGGACCCAGAGCCGGAGGGCGAGGTGATGTTGCGATCCCTCCAGGGATGATCAGCGACGCGGCAAGGTCCGTGATGGCGGCCCAGACGAGCACCAACGGTTGCGATCCCTCCAGGGATGATCAGCGACGTGGCGCGACGGGGAGGCCCTGTTCCTGCGCTGCGTTGCGATCCCTCCAGGGATGATCAGCGACGAGGCGCCGCGATCACGGACGCGCCCGGCAACCTGTTGCGATCCCTCCAGGGATGATCAGCGACCACCGCGAGCGCCGTCGTGGCGCGTGACGTGGACGTTGCGATCCCTCCAGGGATGATCAGCGACGAGCTGGACCCGGCGTACTACGAGCCGTGGAGCAGTTGCGATCCCTCCAGGGATGATCAGCGACCGCGGCGGGCCCACTCCCTGACAGGAGCCAGTCCCAGTTGCGATCCCTCCAGGGATGATCAGCGACCCCAACCTTAAGACGCAGGTCAGGGGTGGTGTGGGCGGGGGTGAAAACGGCGATCTTGCGGAGGTCTGGCGGTAATGCAACTGTGCAGGTCAGGGGCTTGATCGAGTGGTCAGAGGATGGAGTCCTGGTTGCCGAGGGGGATGCCGAGCCACTCGGTCTCGACCAGTGCGGGGGAGCGGGTGCGGTAGACGCGGATGCTGTCGTAGGTGAGGTCGAGCTGGTCGCGCAGGGTCGCCATGAGCGAACGGTACTGGGCGGCGGACAGTTCGCCCTCGAAGACGCTGCGCTGGGTCCAGTGCAGGTACTTGCGGCAGGTGCGTAGGACGTTCGGGTTGCGTTCCGCGGCGGTGTCGTAGACGAGGATGACGAACATCGCTCACCACCAGGGCCGGAAAGGCGTGTAGCTGGTGCCTTCCAGACAGAGTCGGACGAGTTTGAGTGCTTCCAGGTGGATCAGTTCCTTGTAGGAGACCTTCCGTCGGAGCGTGCGGTGGTAGACGGTCGCGCTGAGTTCTTCGCGCATCATCGCGGACACCTTCTTGCGGCCGTCGCGGCTCAGTGATGCGGCGCCGACGTCGGCCTCGAAGTCCGACTCGCGTAGCGTCTTCTGGGCGGCCGCCCGGCGCAGCAGGCGTTCGGCGAACAATGGCTTGAACGGTTCGGCGAGGTCGAGTGCGAGGGTGTTGCGGCGGCGATCGGTGTCGGCGTGCAGGAAACCGATCGCCGGATGCAGCGGCGTCGTCCGCAGCGCGGTGAGTACCCGCGCGTAGACGACGCTGTTCGCGTAGCTGATGAACGCGTTCCCGGCATTGGACGGTGGCCGTCGGGTGCGGCCGTCCAGCCGCAGCCATGCGGGCAGGATCGTGTCGAGGACGCTCCAGGCGGAGCGTCGAAAGGTGCCTTCGGCTCCCATCAGCGCGTCGCGATCGCCGGCCGCGTGAAGCTGCCGCTCGAGGCTGGCCAGTGGACCGTCGAGCAGGTCGGTGTCCAGCGCCCAGCGGATGTTGGCGGCCGTCGCGGCGATCAGGGGCCGGGCGATCGAGGTTCGCTGCTCCGGATCGGCGGTGAGCGTGACCTGGGCGCGAACGACCTGGGCGGACGACATGTCCTCGGCCGGCATCAGGCCACCGGCGTAGTTCCCGTAGTGGTCGAGGATGTGCAGGACGACTCCGTGCCGGCCGAGCAGGGAGACGGCCGCGGTGTTGATGTCGACGTGGTCCTAGAGTTTCGCAGTTTTCTTGATCGGGATCGGCGGCCGATAACGGCTGGATGA
>NZ_FZMO01000553.1 GCF_900197875.1 Frankia canadensis
CCTCGCGCAGCCCGGTGCGGGCGGGGGCGGCGGCCGGCCACCCAGACCTCCCGCACCTGGGCGGGGCCGGCGGCCGCGGTGAGGATGTCGGCGAGCGGCCAGGCCGGATGGCCGAGCAGATGCCGCCACGGGCCGACGTCGACCAGGGCGAAGTCGGCGGGACCGCCCTGCGCCGGCGAGGCGGGCGCCGCCGATCCGAGCGCCGCGCGGGCGCCGGCCGCGGCGAGGGCGAGGGCGTCGGCGCCGGGAACCCGGCGGCGCGTCTGGCCCTGCCACAGGCCGCGGGCGAGCCGCAGCTCGGCCCAACCGTCGTGATCGTCGGACAGGGCCAGCCCGTCCAGGCCAAGGCCGACCCGGCCCATCCGGGCGACCGCTCTGGCCACCGGGGCGACGCCGGAGGCCAGGCGCAGGTTGGACGACGCGTTGAGGACGAGCGTCACCCCGCGGGCGTCGAGCAGCGCCAGCTCGTCGTCGCGAAGGTGGGTGCCGTGGGCGACGGTGGTCAGGGGGCTGAGCACGCCGAGCCGGTCCAGCGCGGGCAGCAGCCCGTCCGGGTAGACACGGTCGGCCCAGTGGCGCTGGCCCGGGCTTTCCAGCAGGTGCAGGTGCAGCCGCCGGCCGGTCTCGGCGCTGTGCGCGGCGAGCCGGGCGAGGGTGTCCTCGGCGACCCACTGCGGGCCGACCGGCCCGAGCTGCACCTCGCAGCCGACCCCCTCGACCCGCGCGGCCACCCGCTCCGCGGCGGCGATCACCGTCTCGGTCGCCGCCCGCCCGGCACCCGGCGCCGTCCGGGACCGCCCGGCCGGGTCCTCCATCGTGTCGTGCACCGGGTAGACGACCGCGGCCCGGATGCCCGCCGCCGCCGCGGCGTGGGCCGCGGCGAGCACCTCGCCCTCGACGTCCGATGTCTGCGGGTTCACGCACAGGACGGCGGCGCCGATCCCGGCGCGCAGCATCGCGGCGGCCGCGAGGCCGACGAGCTCGTCCTGGCCGCACCGCCGGACCGGCCGGGACAGCAGCGGCAGCCACTCCTCCAGCGGGGCGTCCGGGATGCCGGCGTCGACCGTGCCCGCCCCGCGACCGTGGTCATGACCGTTACACAGCAGTGGGACCAGGACGAGCGCCGGTTCGCCGCCGTCGCCGTGCGCGTCGGCGCAGGGCGAGGCCGGGCCGGGCCCGGTCAGCGGCCGCAACGACGTGATCACGCCGCCGTCGACGGTGAGTCGCCAACGGCCCACGGCACCGCCGGTCGCGAGGAACGGGTCGTCCAGGCGGCCGACCACCGTCCACTGGCCGCGGTCGACACCGGTCCCGGCGCTCGTCGAGATCATCCGGACGCGCTCCCTACGCGCCGGCGCCGGTGAGGATGGTGTCGGTCATGACCTTGGAGTAGTCCACCGGCTTGGTGATCAGCCCCGCCGTCCTGTACAGCTCGTAGACGGCTGCGAAGGACGACTGCTGAATCCACATCAGACCGTGGTCCTTCGCCGCGCCGCCGTTGATGAGCGGCACCGCGGCCTTCGCGGACACCTTCTCGTCGGCGAGCACCGCGCCCGATTCGTTGTGGTACTGGTCGTAGGTGTACTGAGCGATCTCCTCGGGATGGGCGACGAAGTACTCCCAGCCCTTGCGGTCGGCGCGCAGCCAGCGCGTCATGAGGTCCTTCTTGCCGGACAGTGTGGCCGCCTTGGCGAACAGCGCGTTGCCGTAGTCCGGGTTACCCAGGTCGGAGAAGTAGATGATCTTCACGTCGTTGCCGGCCTGCTGCAGCGACAGGCCCTGCTGGGTGCCGTACCCGATGTAGGCGTCGACCTGCTTGGAGGTCAGGATGCTCGGGTCGGTGCCGACCGGCAGCATCTTCACCGAGGTCGGGTCCACGCCGGCCCGGGTCAGCATCGCCGTCAGCAGGGGGCGTTCCGTGGTCGGCAGACCGACCTTCTTCCCGGCCAGCGCGGACAGCGTCGGCACCGGGTTGCTGCCGAGCGACATCAGCGCGTTCGGCGTCATCTGGTAGATGGTGGCGAACGCCTGCACCGGAATGCCCTTGCTGACCGCCAGCATGATGTCGGAGCCGTTGGCGTCACCGATGTCGGCCTGACCGCTGGACACCACCGAGACGGGATCGATGTTCGGGCCGCCGGACAGGAACTTCGCGTCGATGCCCTCGGCGGTGAAGTAGCCGTTCTTCAGAGCCGCGAAATGCCCACCGAACTGGGCGAGCTTCTTCCAGCCGAGCTGGCAGGTGACGGTCGTCAGGCCGCTGGACGTCGCCGACGCGCTGGTCGTGTCGCTGTCGTCGTCGGAACCGCAGGCCGCGATCACCGGCGCGGCGGCGAGCAGCGCGCCGCCGCCGAACATGCCGCGCAGCAGCGTCCGCCGACTGGCGGTGGAGTCGAGCACACTCATGGGGTTTGTCCTCTCAGGACGGGACGCGCTGCATGCGTTTGCGGGCGTGCACCCAGGCTCCGACATCGATCGGCCCGGGTGCGGTCGTGCCCGGGCTGACGCGGAAGGGCTCGAGGACCAGCGCGTCGTGCGGGCGGAAGAAGAAGGGGATGGACAGCCGGTCGCGGGCGAGGGTCGCCTCGGTCGGACGCACCTCGTGCGGTACCGCCCACCAGTCGTCGCCGGTGAGGAAGGTGAGCAGTTCGCCGATGTTGACGACGAACTCGCCGGGTGCGGGCACGACGTCGTGCCAGGCACCGGAGCGGTCCCGCATCACCAGGCCACCGGGGCCGGGCGGGTCCTGCAGCAGGATCGTGAACAGGGTGAGGTCCGAGTGCACCGCGTTGCGCATCCGCACCTCGGCGCCGGCGGGCTGCGCCGGGTAGTGGTTGGCGGCGAGGTCGGCCCAGTTGTCGTGGGCCATCGCGGCCCAGCGGGCGGACTCGACGCCCATCGCGGCGGCCAGCGCGAGCCCGAGCTGGGCAGCGGCGTGCTGCATCGCCGCGTAGAACCGGTGCCAGACGAGGACGAAGCCGGGCAGGTCGGCCGGCCACAGCGAGCAGTCCGCGAGCGCCGCCTCGACCAGCTCCGACTCTCGCCGCCCGCCGTCACCATCGACGAGCCCGGCGCCGGCGGCGAGGGTGGCGCTCACCCGCGGGCCGATGTGGAACATCTCCTTGTCGTCGGATTGGCCGTACTCGTTGCGGTTGTCGGCGCCGCGCCAGCCGACGTACTGGTCGTCGGGATCACGCAGCTCCCGCTTCACCGCCAGGGGCAGGGCGAACAGTGCCCGGGTGCGCTCGAGCAACTCGGGCGGCAGGCCGGCGGGCAGCGCGAGGTCGGTGAGCCGGAAGACGCCCTGTTCCCGGCAGGTCCGGTCGAGCTCGCCGAGCATGGTCGACCGGCCGTCCCGGGCCGCCTCGACAAGATCCGGCAGCGCGAATCCGGGAACACCCACCCCGACCACCTCCTGGCTTTGGATCCGAACTTGGATCCGAACGCTAGGAGCAGCTCGTTTCGGACAGGTCACGTGTCGCCGGACGTCTCGTTACGGCACCGCGGCCGCGCCGGGGACTCTTGTCACAGCCAAATCCGCAGGTGAGCCGGGCTAGCATCACAAATCATGACCATCGACGCACCGCCGCGTGACCGTCCCGACGGGCCGATCGACCTGCGCAGCGACACCGTGACCCGCCCGACGCCAGGTATGCGGGAGGCGATGGCGCGGGCGGAGGTCGGCGACGACCACTACGGCGAGGACCCGTCGGTCCGCGCTCTGGAGGAGTACGCGGCCGACCTGCTCGGCCACGAGACGGCCGTGTTCGTCCCGAGCGGGACGATGGGAAACTTCGTCGCCCTGCGGGCCAGCGCACCGGTCGGCACCGAGATCATCGCCGACACCGAGGCGCACATCGTCACCTACGAGATGGGCGGGCTCGCCGCACTCGGCGGCGTGCAGACCCGCACCCTGCCCGGACTCGCCGACACCGCGGACCCGGCCGCCGTGCGCGCCGCGATCCGCGCGCACGACATCGGCGGCAACTACAACATGGTCCGCACCAGCGTGCTGGCCGTGGAGAACACCCACGCCCGCGGCGGCGGGCGCGCCGTGCCACAGGCCCGGCTCGATCTGCTGGCCGGCATCGCGCAAGACGCCGGTATCGTGCTGCACTGCGACGGCGCCCGGCTGTGGAACGCCGCGGTCGCCCGCGGGGTCGAACCGCGCCGGCTCGCGGCGCCGTTCACCACGCTGTCGGTCTGCCTGTCCAAGGGACTGGGCGCGCCGGTGGGATCACTGGTCGTCTGCGACGCCGGCCGGGAGGCGGCCGTGCGGGAGTGGCGCCGCCGGCTCGGCGGGGCGATGCGCCAGGCCGGCGTGCTGGCCGCGGCCGGCCTCCACGCGCTGCGCCACCACCTCGACCGCCTCGCCGAGGACCATCTGCGGGCAGCGGACCTCGCCGCCCTGCTCGCCGACGCCGCGCCGAACCGGGTCGACCCGAAGCTGGTCGAGACGAACATGGTGCTCGTCGAGGTCACCGACGCGGGCCGTTTCGCCCGGCAGGCCGCGCAGGCCGGCGTGCTGATCGGCGCGATCAGCCCGACCACCCTGCGTCTCGTCACCCACCTGGACCTCGACGACGGCGACATCCGCCGCGCCGGCTCGGCGCTGGCCACCCTGCTGCGCGCCGAGCCGACCACTCCCTGACAAGGTAGATCAGCTTTCCTTGATCAAGACAACCTGGGCTGTCATCCGTCGAGCGGGTAGACCCTGTGGCCGGGGTGCGCCCGGTAGCCAGACCGGGCCGCGGGGTCAGCCCGCGGCGGGCGGGGTCGCCGAGACGTTCGGCCCGACCAGTTTGAACGTCGCGCCGGTCGGGTCCGCGGCGACGCCGAGCCGGCCGTACGGGGTGTCGATCCCGGGCTCGATCACCCGGCCACCGAGGGTGGCGACCCGCTCGAGCGACGCGTCCGTGTCCGCGGTGCCGAAGTAGACCGCCCAGTGCGGGGGCACGCCGTCCGGCAGGAAAGCGGAGCCGTCCATGATCCCCGCGCAGGCGGACTCGCCCTCGCCGTTGGTCGCGTACCGGAACTCCGGGGTGTCCCCGACGATGTGGACGTCCCAGCCGAACACCTCGCGGTAGAAGTCCAGAGCCGCGGGGAAGTCGCGGGTGTAGAGCTCGAACCAGCCGGGTGCGCCCGGCTCGGCGACGACGCCGAACCCGGTGTGCACGCCCGGCTGCCAGATCCCGATGGCCGCGCCGGTCGAGTCGGTGATCACCGCCATGACGCCGAGGTCACCGACGGCCATCGGCGGCACGATGACCCCGCCGCCGTGCTCGGTCGCCGCCGCGACGGTCTTCTCCGCGTCCGGGGTGGCCAGGTAGATCGACCAGCCGTCGGGCGCCTCCATGCCGGGCTGCTTGGGCATCAGCCCGCCGATGCGGACGCCGTCCTTCGTGAGGTTGGTGTAGCCGCCGAACTCGGCCGCGGGCTTCTCCGCCCCCCAGCCGAACAGCTCCCGGTAGAACGCCTTGGCCCCCTCGGCGTCCGACGTCATCAGGTCGGCCCAGCAGGGGGCTCCGGCGGGGGTGTTCTCGCGCGTGGGCATCGTGAACTCCTTCGGGTGCGTCAGACGGGCGCGGTCAGCGGACGCCGTCGGGCGCCGCGAACCGTGTCATCACCTTGGACCCCACCTCCGACAGGATTTCATCGCTCGCCGCCGACCGCCCGCCCACAAGCCCGTCGACCGTCCGCCTGGCCTACATCCGGACCACATGGAGCCCGCCCGCAGGCGGATCGCTCGCCGGATCGTCTCCCCTCGATCGCCGGACCAGGGGAGGATGGCGACCATGAACGCATACCAGCGGGAGCGCGACCGGGCCGCGACGGATCCCGCGGGATTCTGGGCGGACGCCGCCCAGGCCATCACCTGGACCAGGCCGCCGCGGCAGGTCCTGGACGACGCGCGCCCCCAGTTCACCCGCTGGTTCCCCGACGCCGAGCTCAACACGTCGGCGAACGCCCTCGACCGGCACGTCGACGCCGGTCGCGGCGGCGACGTCGCGCTGATCTACGACTCGCCGGTCACCGGGACGGTCCGCCGGTTCACCTTCGCCGAGCTCACCGACGAGGTGGCCCGGGCCGCGGGCGCGCTGGCCGCCCTCGGCGTCGGCCACGGCGACCGCGTGATCATCTACCTGCCGATGATCCCCGCGGCGGTGGTGAGCATGCTCGCCTGCGCCCGCCTCGGCGCGGTGCACTCGGTGGTCTTCGGCGGGTTCGCCGCCGCGGAGCTCGCCGCCCGGATGGACGACGCCCGGGCGAAGGTCGTCGTCAGCGCGTCCTGCGGGATCGAGCCGACCCGCATCGTGCCGTACAAGCCGATGCTCGACGAGGCGATCGCACAGGCCACCCACGCGCCCGAGGCGACGCTGATCGTCCAGCGCGACCAGCAACGCGCCACCATGGTCGCCGGGCGCGACCACGACTGGGACGAGGCGCTCGCCGCCGCCGCGCCGCATCCGCCGGTCCCCGTCGCCGCCACCGATCCGCTGTACATCCTGTACACGTCCGGCACGACCGGGCGCCCCAAGGGCATCGTCCGTGACAACGGCGGGCACGCCGTGGCGATGGCCTGGTCGATGCGCAACATCTACGACATCGGGCCCGGCGACGTGATGTGGGCGGCCTCCGACGTCGGCTGGGCCGTCGGCCACTCGTACACCGTCTATGCGCCGCTGCTGGCCGGCGCGACGACCGTGCTGTACGAGGGCAAGCCGGTGGGGACGCCGGATGCCGGGGCGTTCTGGCGGGTCGTCTCCGACCACGGGGTCAACGTCCTGTTCACCGCGCCGACCGCGATCCGCGCGATCCGCCGCGAGGACCCCGCCGGCGACCTGGTCCGCCGGTACGACCGCGCGTCGCTGCGCGCGCTGTTCCTCGCCGGCGAGCGCCTCGACCCGCCCACCTACGAGTGGGCCGTCGCCACGCTCGGCATTCCGGTCATCGACAACTACTGGCAGACCGAGACGGGCTGGCCGATCGTCGCGAACCCGCTGGGCCTGGGCCTGCTGCCGCCGCGCGCCGGCTCGCCGACGGTGCCGATACCCGGCTACGACGTGCGGGTGCTCGACCCGGCCGGCGAGCCCGTTCCCGCCGGCACGGAGGGTGCGATCTGCCTGCGCCTGCCGCTGCCGCCCGGCGCCCTGCCGACCCTGTGGGAGGACGACGAGCGGTACGTCGCGTCCTACCTGTCCGCGTTCGACGGCTACTACCTGACCGGCGACGGCGGCTACCTGGACGAAGACGGCTACGTGTTCGTCCTCGGCCGCACCGACGACGTGATCAACGTGGCCGGCCACCGGCTGTCGACCGGATCGATGGAGGCGGTGCTCGCCGCGCATCCCGCGGTCGCCGAATGCGCCGTCGTCGGCGTCGCCGATCCGCTGAAGGGCCAGGTGCCGCGCGGGTTCGTGGTGGTGAAGGTCGGTGCGCAGATCGCCCCCGAGACGCTGGCGGCGGAGCTGGTCGCCCAGGTCCGCGCGCGGATCGGCCCGGTCGCGGCGTTCGGGCGGGTCGATGTGGTGCCCGCGCTGCCCAAGACCCGCTCCGGCAAGATCCTGCGCCGCACCATGCGCGAGATCGCCGACGGCCGCTCCCCCGCCGTCCCGCCGACCATCGAGGACCCCGCCGTCCTCGACGTCCTGCTCCCCGTCCTACGCCCGTCCTGATCTGGACGCTGGCACACGGACATGACCCGACACGCGGCCGGCCTGAGGCACGCCGACCGCTCGATGTCCCCGTCGGCGAAGGACGTCCGGTCAGTGGTGGAACGAGGCGGCCTTCTCCGGGGGTAGTGGCGGGATCCTGCGGCCGGTGGAGGACAGCCGATCGACGACCCGGCGCAGGTCGGCGACGAGGAGCTCGGCGAGATCGCGGCTGAACTCGTGCCGGACGACGATCCGCAGCACGGCGAGGTCCTCCAGGGCCGGCGGGAAGTGGTAGGCCGGCACCAGCCAGCCCCGGATCCGCATCAGCTCCGAGACGTCGAACACGGTGTAGTCGGTGACGTCCGCGCGCAGCCGGAACGCGAACGCCGGGATGCCGCTGCCGTCGGAGACCAGCTCGAACGGCCCCATCTCCGCCACCCGCGCGGCGATCCAGCGGGCGTTGTCTCGGCATCCCCGGGCCACCCGCTGGTAGCCGGCGAATCCGAGCTGGAGCAGCGTGTAGTACTGCGCGACGACCTGCGCGCCCGGCCGGGAGAAGTTCAGCGCGAAGGTCGGCATCGTGCCACCGAGGTAGTCGACCTTGAAGACGAGCTCGTCAGGCAGATGCGCCTTGTCCCGCCACAGCACCCAGCCGACGCCCGGGTACACCAGCCCGTACTTGTGCCCCGACGTGTTGATCGACACCACCCGGTCGAGCTGGAAGTCCCAGACCAGGTCGGGGTCGCAGAACGGGGCGATGAACCCGCCCGACGCCCCGTCGACGTGCACCGGGACGTCCGGTCCGCCCTCGCTCGCGGCGAGCTCGTCGAGGGCGGCGGCGATCTCGGCGACCGGCTCGTAGCTGCCGTCGAAGGTCGACCCGAGGATCGCCACGACACCGATCGTGTTCTCGTCACAGCGGGCGACCGCCTCGTCGGCCGTCAGATGGGTCCGACCGGGCGCCATGGGTACCAGACGCGGCTCCACGTCCCAGTAACGGGCGAACTTCTCCCAGCACACCTGGACGTTGATCCCCATCACGATGTTCGGCCGGTCGGTCGGGGCACCCGCCTCCCGCCGCCGCGCCCGCCAGCGGCGCAGCATCGCCAGTCCCGCGAGCATGCACGCCTCGGACGATCCGGTCGTCGAGCATCCGACCGCGTGCTCGGCGTCCGGGGCATGCCACAGATCCGCGAGGATGTTGACGCAGCGCCCCTCCAGCTCGGCGGTCTGCGGGTACTCGTCCTTGTCGATCATGTTCTTCGACGAGCACTCCGCCATCAGCCGGTCGGCAGCCGGGTCCATCCAGGTCGTGACGAACGTGGCCAGGTTCAGCCGGGCGTTCCCGTCGAGCATGAGCTCGTCGTGCACGATCTGGTAGGCGGTCTCCGGCGGCATCGACTCCGCCGGTAGCCGGAACCGCGGCACGCTCGTGTCGACGGCCCCCGGCCGCACCAGCCGCGGCCGCACCTCGACCGTCCGCCCCGCCCGCTCCCCACTCGCCTGCCCGTGCAGCGCCATCCGTGTGCATCCCTTCCGACTCCCGCGGTCGCAAAGCGGCCCGCTCTGGGCAAGCACCTGATCACACCGTCATGGGACCAACGGATCGTCGGATGTCAGATCCTCGCGCCAGGATTGCCCAACAACCGGTCCACCTCTCGGCGCTGGTGCGGCAGCAGCGCGGGCCGACGCGCCTCCACGGCCCGCCGAAGCAGCTCGTCAGCACGCGTGTCGTCGCCGATCACACGGAACACCCCGGCCGCATGCCACAGCACCGGCCCGTTGTCCGCCGCGTCGTCCAGGATCGCCGTCGTCTCCGCGGAGGCCGTCGCCGGCTGACCGAGCCGGGCGAGCGCCAGTGCCCGGGCCGCGCGGGTCTCCGCGGCCCCAGCCACCGCACCGAGGGCCGCCACACTGCCAGCGGCGACTCCCGTGGCCAGCCGGCCCAGGCGGTCAAGGTCCTCGAGCGCCGCCGCGTCGTCACCGAGCTCGACGCGCAGCCGCCCGCGTTCGGCCAGCGCTGTCGCCGACCGGGGGGCAAGCGTGAGCGCGGTCGAGAAGAGCGCGGCGGCAGCCCAGCGCTGGCCCGAGTACCACAGGGCCCGACCAAGATCGATATGAATGTCGGCATCGTCCGGGATCCGGGCCGCAGCCGACTGCAGCTCCCCGATCGCCGCCCCGATCCGGCCGGTGCGCAGCAGCAGTCGGGCGGCCTGCGCCAGCGCGTGCCCCGATGCCTCGACATCCGGCAGCGACCCGTAGAGCTCCGCCGCCTGCCGATATCCCCGCACCGCCCGGTCGAAGTACCCCTGCTCGCCGTCGATGTCGGCGAGCAGCTGCAGGGCCTGGGCGCGGGTACGCGGATGGACGGAGTCCGGCCGCAGCACCTCGCCGGCGTGACCGCGGGCGGCGGCGGCATCACCGTCGGCCCGGCTGATCAGTGCCGCCTGGAGATAGTCGGCCGCGCTGATCGCCGTCACCGCCGAAGCGGTGACCGGCCAGTCCGGCACTGCCGCCTGCAGCACCGGGATCAGGCGGTCGTCGAACAGCTCGAACCGGCGGGCGCCCGCACGCCACTCGCCGACGAGCACATACCGTTCGACGAGCGCATCGAGGAGCTCCGTGGGCATGCCGGCGGTCATGGCGAGACCCTCGTCGACGCCCGCACGACGGCCTCGCTCGGTGATGAAGGTGTGGGCCAGCCAGTGGCGTACCTCGCCGGCGTCGAGGTCGTGCCGCCGGGCCTCCCGCGCGACGACCTGGGTCAGGTACGCGGACAGCGGAGCGTTGGTCGCGGTCCACGCCGGTGCTCGCCCGAGCGCGACCGCGGAGCGGCCGGTGCGTTCCCGCCACAGCGCGCTCGCGACGAGCTGCAGGTGCAGCGGTTGGACGCGGTCGCTTGCCAGGGTGGCGGGAGTACCCGCGGCGTCCATCACCCGGCTGGTGGTCAGATCGTCCAGACAGGCGTCGACGGACTCCGGGGACAGCGGGCTGCCCGCCAGCCGGGCCGGTTCGGCGAGCGCCAGAGCGGCCGCGTCACGATCCAGGGGTGCGATGACGACCTGGGCGGCCTCGCGGCCGGCCGCGAGGACCGGCAGGTGCGGCTCGAGCGAGGCCAGCCCGCTCTGCCGGACGACCAGGAGCAGCCGAAGATTCGGCAGCGCGGCCACGGCCGCGCCGAGAAGGGCCAGGAACTGCTCGCGCAGGGCGTCCATGGGCGGCGGGGCCGGCGCGAACAGCTCCTCGAACTGGTCCACCGCGGCCAGGACCAGCCGATGGTTCGAGCCCACGGCGGGACGCGCGTGGTCGCTTTGGCCCGGATGACCCGGATGACCCGGCCGGCCCGGGGCTGGCCCGGCCGGCGGATGTCCGTACAGCGCGTCGCGCAGCTCCCGCGGCAGAGGCGCGTCTCCACCCGGGCCGGACCAGGTGCGCAGCAGCTCGGCGGCGAACGGGTTGATGTCCTGGCGGCGCCGGGTCCAGGGTTCGCCCGCCTCCGGGGTCGCCAGCGCGCTCGCGGCCAGCACGCCGTCGCCGTCGGACTCGGCGGCGGGTCGCCGTACCCGACCTACCGCCAGTACGTCGGCGTCCAGAGAGGAACAGTTCGGAAGGAGACCGGCACGCAATAGTGAAGTCTTTCCCGCGCCAGATGGTCCGCACACGACAACCAGCCGGTTATCCAGCCAGTTCGCCAGCAACAAATGCGCGGCCGCGGCCCGCCCGAAGAACCGGCCCGCGTCGGCCTCCGAAAAGGGCCGTGTCCCGGGAAACGGGCCGGGGTCCGGGCGAGGCGTCATCGCGCGACCCTCGTACATCTGCGACCAGCCAGCCGCACCCTGCCTGTCCAGCAGGCAACGCCATCCGGCGCCGAGCCGGCTGGTCCCGACGGAGGCCGACAGGCAGGAGCTGTGCCGACCAGCCCGCAGCCCGGGAACGGCGCAGCCATGGGCGCTCCAGGTGCAATCGCGCTGCCGCCATCCGCTACGACTGATTCGACATCCAATGTGGTGGTGCCCCTCGTCGACCGTCCCCGACGTCGGCAAATCCTATCGGAGACCGGGTCGGCCGACTCCCGGACCAGTTGGCTCGGCCACATCGGCAAAAGCCTGCCAGGCTGTCCGAATAGTGGTTGACCACCGTCTGCCAACGGTCCGGCGATCCATGCCGGCCGAGCCAGCGAACCATGGGCCCCGGTCGTGGAGCCGTTGCCCGGGGGTCAGGGCGGCGGGACACGCGCCCATACGTGGCAGGGCGTCCGCGCCGCCCGGTGCGCCGGCGTCGGCCAGCTCCGGGTCCACTGGCTGACCTGCGCGTTTTCGCAAAATCCCAGCGCAGACCAACATCAGGATCAGGATTTGGTGCACGCGCTCCCAAGATGGACGGATTCCCGACAACCGAACTGGACTCACAACAGGGTGAACGCCCTCTATCCCCCGCCCCGTGGAGGTAGCATTCAACCTCTCAGTACAGTTGTAGTTTCCGCAGGGTCGGGCGCTCGGGCACCGCAGCACGAAGCCAGCTCACGAGGCGTGGGAAGCTCCAGGAGTCCATGCCTCGCGTTGATGACTGACGCGGGGCCAGCCGACTGACGCGGGGGACAACAGGGTGGACGCGGTGGTAAGTTCGGTTCCGGTGCAGGACACCGGTCGGCGTGTGCCGATCGTGTGGGGAAGCGTGCCGCAACGGAACAAGAACTTCACCGGCCGGGAAGGTCTGCTCGCCGAGCTGCGAGGCCGGATCACGTCGGACAGCCTCGATGTCACGGCGGTGTTGCCGCACGCCCTGCAGGGGATGGGCGGGGTCGGTAAGACCCAGCTCGCCGTCGAGTACGCCCACCGCTATCAGACCGACTACGACCTCGTGTGGTGGGTCGGCGCCGAACAGCCGGCGGTCATCCGTTCCGCCCTCGCCGCACTCGCCCCGCGCCTCGGCCTGACGGAGGGCGGCCCCCTGCGCACCGAGGACGCCGTCGCCCTGGTCCTGGACGCCCTGCGCCGCGGCGACCCCTACCGGCGCTGGCTGCTCGTCTTCGACAACGCCGAGAGCCCCGAGCTGATCCGCTCCCTCATCCCGCATGGCCCGGGCCATGTCCTCGTGACCTCACGCGACCGGAGCTGGCTGGGCCAGGTCGACGCGATCGAGGTCAACGTCTTCGACCGTGCCGAGAGCGTGCAGTTCCTGAGCCGGCGGGTCCCGGGGATCACCGCGAGCGACGCGATCGAGCTGGCCGGGGCGCTCGGTGACCTCCCGCTCGCCCTCGAGCAGGCTGGCGCGCTGCAGTTCGAGACGGGCATGGCCGCCCAGGAGTATCTGCAGCTCTTCCGCGAGGCGTCCGGCCGGCTGCTCGCGGAGAGCCAGCCCACCGACTATCCGATGTCGGTGGCGGCGGTGTGGAGCCTGTCGATGAGCCGGCTGGAGGAGCAGTCGCCGTTCGCGCTGCGGCTGCTGCGTCGCTGCGCCTTCTTCGGCCCGGAGCCGATCTCCCTGGAGCTGCTCGACCGCGGCAAGTACATCCTCAACTCCGACTTCGGCACGGCGATGCGGGACCGCCTCGCGGTCAGTCGCGCGATCCGCGACATCGGCCGCTACGCCCTGGCCCGCATCGACACCAGCGCGCGGACGCTGCAGGTGCACCGGCTCGTCCAGATCGCCATCCGCGAGGAGCTGCCCGCCGAGGATCGGGAGCGCATCCGTGACGAGGTGCACCAGCTGCTGGTCGCCTCCGACCCCGGCGACCCGGACCGCCAGCAGAACTGGCCGCAGCTCAACCAGTTGCTGCCGCACATCGTGCCCTCGGAGGTCTACCGGGCGAAGGAGCCCCCCGCGCGCCGGCTGGTCGAGGCCATCGTGCGCTATCTCTTCCATACCGGCGACCTCACCATCGGCCTGGTCGAGGCGGACCGGGCGCTCGAGTCCTGGATCGCCGATTCCGGGCCGGACGACCCGGACGTGCTCGTCCTCCAGGGCATCAAGGCGAACATCCTGTGGACCCTCGGTCGCTATCGGGAGGCCTACGAGCTGCGCCGGCCCACCCTCGAGGCCATCACCCGGGTGCTTGGCGCGGACCACGAGGAGACCCTGCTGATCCTGAACGGCCACGGCGCGGATCTGCGTGCCCGCGGAGAGTTCCAGGAGGCATGGCGGCTCGACGAGGACTCCCTGGCCCGGCACCGGGCGCTGTTCGGTGAGGAGGATCCCGCCACCCTGCGGGCCGCCAACAACCTCTCCGTCGACTACGGACTGATCGGCTCCTACGGCCGTGCCCTCGAGGCCGACGAGCGCACCCTGGCGGATCGTCGTGCGGCGGCGGGCGGGGAGGACATGTGGGTGGCCCAGTCCATGACCGCGGTCGCCCGCGATCGGCGCCAGGCCGGCCTCTACCTGGAGGCCAGGCAGTTGGCGGAGCAGGTCAATCTCCTCTGCCGGGATCTGGTTCAGCGCCGCGTGATCCCCGCTGATCACAGTTATGTTCTGCTGGCGGCGAAGGACCTCTCCGTGGCGCGGCGCAAGGCCGGCGACTTCGTCGGTGCGCTGGAGCTCGCGCGCGAAGTGTACGAGCGGTACACCGACGCGCCGAACTTCGGCTCGGAACATCCCGACAGTCTCGCCGCCGCGATCAGCCTGGGAAACGCGCAACGGGTGGCTGCCGACCCGTACGAGGCGACCGAACGGATCGAGAAGACCATCCGCCGGTTCCGCGACGTCCTCGGCCCCGAACACCCGTACACCCACGGCTGCGCGTTGAACCTCGCTCTGGTGTACCGCCAGCTCGACCGGGTTCCGGACGCCGAGGAGCTGCTCACCGACGCGCTCACCGGCCTGCGGGCACGGCTGGGTGAAGACCATCACTACACCCTGACCTGTGTGACGAATCTGGCCACGGTGCGCGCCGCGCTCGGGCACCCCGACGAGGCGCTGGCGATGGGCGAGCGGACGCTGGTCAACTTCCGGGAGCTGCTCGGTCCCGACCACCCGCACACCCTGGTCTGCGCGACCAATGTGGCGCTGGACATGGATGCCACGGGACGGGCGGACGAGAGCAAGGCGCTCGCCGAGGACACGATGCGCCGCTACCGGCGCGTCCTTAGCGAGGAGCATCCAGACGTGCAGGCGGGCCTGCGCGGCGAGCGCCTCGACTTCGACTTCGAGCCGCCGCCGCTATAGCCCGGGGCCCGCGTTGGCCGAGTGCGCCGACGAAGCGGGCAACCAGGACGAGAGGAGCACGGGATCGGGCCGCCGCCCGCTCAGCTCCTCGACCGCATGATGCAACGCGCGGACGAGTTCCGGGCAGGTGGCCAGCGTCCGAGCGCTGGCTGCCTTCGACTCCCAGGCGCACAGGGCGAGCCCGGACCAGGCATCGAGGCGGCGCGGATCCTCTGCGATTCGGGCCCGATAGCCGTCCTCGGCCGCCGCGAGGTCTCCGAGCGCGTGCGCCTGCTCCGCCGCCGGGACGTCGTCGCCAAGGGCACCGGGTACGCCCTCCCACGCGGCCTGGAAGGCTTTCGGCTCGCGAAGCCGGAGATGTGCGAGCTCCAGCTGGATGCTCCGCGGCAGCGCTCGCGGCCCCGCCTGCACCCGGGCGGACACCCGCAGGTCAGCGGGAGCCGGCCGCCCCGCGAGCCACGCTCGCGCGAGCGGCACGACCTGGTCGGCTGACGGCTCGAGATTGCGCAGCCGCCAGCTGAGCCTGCTCTCGGCGCTGATCCACGCGGCCAGCCACCGCGGCTCGTCCGGCACCGTCGCCAGCCGGTGCGCCCAGACCGCCGCCTGCATGCCGTCCAGGAAGCGCAGCCCGAGCGGGGTCATCGCCCCGGACAACCGCATGATGATCAGAACTCGCCACACGTCCTCCCGCCACCGGGCGAACTCGAAGTGCGCATATCGATGGTCCGGATGCGCCCGGCGTTCGTCGTCCCAGAACTTCGTGAGGCCGAGATAGGCGTAGGCACCCTGCAGAAGGCCGGCGAGCGGGCGCGGATCGGCCCGCCAGGGCGCGTAGAACAGCCGGCCATCCGCCGGTTCACACAGTGTGAACAGGTCGAGCAGGGCGGACAGCTTGTTGTGCTGGAACTCGTGCAGCAGGGCCGCGGCGCAGGACAGGCCGTCCCGCGGCAAGGTC
The DNA here is from genome assembly GCF_900197875.1 of Frankia canadensis. Taxonomy (GTDB): domain Bacteria; phylum Actinomycetota; class Actinomycetes; order Frankiales; family Frankiaceae; genus Frankia; species Frankia canadensis. Next base: position 15,775 of record NZ_FZMO01000553.1, read on the forward strand.
ATCGCGACCGCTCCGAAGGCATCCCCGGCCGAGGCGCTCAGTTCGGTCGCGCCGTCCGTCGCGCGCAACGGGAAGATCGTGGTGACCGCCGCGGCAAGGGCCCGGGCCGCCACCTGATCCCGCTGCCACAGGATTCGCCATCCGTCGTCCAGGCGTCTCTGCCACTGCTCGATCATTTCCGGCTCGAGGTCACCACTCACGGGCAGTCCGAGGTGGTGACGAACCGGGTCGACGAAGTCGAGCCGCAGGTCTATCCCTCGCCCGGCCATCTCGCTGCGCAGGGCCGGAACCCGCCGCCAGGAACGGGCCGAACCGCAGGGTCCTGGGTCGTCGCCGGACTCCGAACGCCACGAGATCCTCATCCGCGTGACGCCCCCGGGCCGCGGAACGCGCGCATGGATGGTGAGCTCGCCGCCGGCCACCCGCCCCCGCAGCCAGCCGGCCAGCACTCCGCGATGGCGACCAACCGTGGGCAGCACCAGCTCACCCTGCCAGGCGAAGAGGGTCACCTCGATGTCGATGCCGGTCCGCAGCGCGGCCACGACGGCCAGGGCGCCGAGGCCAGCGAGATCACCCGCGATCGGAACGGCGGACGACACCGTGCCACGCATTCGCCGTAGGCAGTACATCGTCCACAGCCCGAATCCCGGCGACGTCAGCAGTTCGGCGACCGTGTCCGGGCGCGCCTGCTGGGCCGCGGCGAGGGCTCCGTAGCTGTGGGCCAGCCCACTGTCGGCGGCCGCGTCGGGGACGAGCCGCGCGGCGTCGTCCATGACGGCGCGTAGCGCCAGCATCCGCCGGCTCAGCTGGGTCGCCCGCAGGCGATGGATGAGATCGTCCCCCGCACGCCCGGCCGCCAGCTCGTCGAAATCGGACTCGGCGAGCTGGTGGAACCGCACGCTCACTCGGTCCGGCGCCGGGCATCGTCGAGATCGGCCCGGATCCGACGGCCTATGTGCGTGATGAGTGCGAACAGGTCCGGACAGTACACCGAGCGGTTCCGGAAGCCCGATCCGGGCCGGTAGCGATGTGGGTAGTACCCGCCGCCGCAGACTCGATGGACGGGGCAACGCGAGCACTCGGCGCCGAGCGCCGCCGCGCCGATCTGCCGCGCCACGATGCCCGGATGACGCAGCGCGGCATCAAGATCGTCCCGGTCAACGTGCAGACCAGTCCCCGCCGCGCCGTGGTAGGCGGACTTGAGCGCGTCGACCTGCTCCAGCGAGCCGTCCGTCTCGACCACGATCACGGCGGACGGGGTGAGGCCCACGGTCTCGATCCTGCTGTGGCCACCGAGGAGCATTACGATGATCTCCTCGAACAGACGTACGTCCGTTTCGTGCTCCGGCGCGGAGTACCACCGGTCGAACAGAGTTACGAGCCAGTCCGCATACGGCGTACGCCGATCGTCCGCCACCCGCCCGGGTGGGCGGGCCGACCAGTTCCCGTGCGGTAGCAGGAAGTCGACCGCGGGTGGATGCCACGCGAGCAGACCCTCGTAGACCTCCACCGGGTCGTTCGCCGGATCGACGACGCAGAGCAGGCCCCCGAAAACGACACGGAATGGCTCGGCTGTCAGCCGCGCAAGCCCGGCCCGCACCGCGTCGAAGCTGTCGCGACCGTTCCGCCGCGGCCGCCGCCGGTTGTGCCGAGCCGCTCCGCCGTCGAGGCTCACCCCGATCTGGATCTCCCGGGCACGACACAGCTCAAGCATGGCGCCGTCGAGCAGCGTCGCATTGGTCTGCAGGCTGAACGTGAGCCGGCTCGCTGCCGGCATTACGTCCCGAAACGTGTCGACCACGTGCTCGAGCAGATCGGTTCCGGCCAGCACCGGCTCGCCGCCGTGCAGGACTATCTGCACGTCCGCAAGGCTGTGCCTGCGTGCGTGAGCCGCGACCCGCGCGGCCGTCGCCTCTACAGTCCGCCGGCTCATCACCACGGGCTGATCTCGCCAACCCTGGTCCGCCTGGTGATAGACGTAGCAGTAGGTGCAAGAAAGATTGCACCTGCTGTGCACCTTGAGAACGACCTGCTGGAAGGGCTCGCCTAGCCAGTACGATTGGCCGACGAGCTCCTCGAACGGGACATTATACGGCCATTCGGAGGTGGCGGGCGGACCCGCCCCGGAAAACTCAAGCGTCATTGCCAGGGCCGACCGAGACCACCTGGTCTGCCGATGGCGCGACGCTCGCGAAACCCGAGTATCGGGACAGTGAGGCAGTAGCCTCCCGGCGGAGTCGGCGCAGCGCGCGACCGAGCTCCACACCGGGGACTTTCAAGATCATTTCTAGATCGAGTCCGGTCATATCGGGCTGGTGAGACTCGATGCCTGCCGATCCGCTGGACACTGCATTACCTCCCCGGCCCACCCTGATCTTCCAAATCTAGCCGTCCCCGGCGGCCGGCGCGCGCAATGCGGCCAACCCACCGGCCCAACCTGGGAACCGATGCTCACACCCGATCCGAGACCACGTCGTAGACTCGGATTCCGCGACTCATCGACACCTGTCGCGGCCGGGAAGCGGGCTGCGCGGGGTGCGGGGGCACTGGATGGGAAACGACAGACCACGGCGGGCGCCCGCGGAAGCCCTCCGCGAGCCGCCGAACCACCGACCGGGCTGCCCGAGGCCAGCGGATCAAAAGCCCGGTATCCTGGCGGGCAGGTCTGATCGACGCCCGCGGTCGCGCCCGCCTGTGTGGCTCTCTCCGCGCCAGCGGCGACGCGGTTGACGCCAGATGGCCGGGCTGCCCCTGTACTTCTTTCTCAGCTATGCGCGCCTCGACGGCCAGGGTGACAGCTACCTGCACCGCTTCGTGGGCGATCTGCGGCGAGAGGTGCGCGCCCGCTGTGGCCATCCCTCCGCCGAGGAGGTCGGTTTCCTTGACACCACCAGCATCCAACCCGGCGAGGCGTGGTCCGCGGAGCTCGCCGAGGCGCTTCGCCGGTGCCGGACCTTCGTCGCGATCTGTTCCCGGAGCTTTTTCGCCAGCGAGTACTGCGGCCGGGAGTGGCGTGCATTCGAGGACCGCCGCCAGCACGGGCAGGAGAGCGGCGGAGTGCGCTCGCCGACACTTCTCCCCGTGATCTGGACCCCGCTGCCAGATCCGCCGGCGGTCCTCGCGGAACTGCAGTATGATCACGTCGGTTTCGGGAAGCTTTACGCTCGCCACGGGCTGCGCTACCTGCTCCAGCTGACACGGAACCACGACGAGTACCAGGAGTTCCTGGTGACGCTGGCGGAACGGATCGTGTATCTCGCGGAGAACTCAGCGTTACCTCCACTGACCAGGGCGCCAGATTTCGACAAGATCCATAGCGCCTTCCAACCGTCCGGCCCCGTTGCCGATCGGCCGAGCATCGCGGTCGTGGGCTCCGCCCTCGGCCCGGATGCGGCGGCGGGTGAGGATGACTACCCGGGCGAGCGGGACGATGCGCCCGGCTCTGGGGCCATGGGTGTTTCCCCGCCGGGCACGCCACGCGATGACCGTGCCGGGGCCCCGGCTGAGATCGCCACCACCGTCGCCCGGGGCCTTCCTCCCGGGATCATGGGCGAGCCGGCCGGGGCAGGCGAGGAGGGTGGAGGTCCCAAACGGGTGACGTTCGTGCTGGCGGTCGCCTCGACCGCGGAACTGTCACGTCTGCGCAGCAAGCTGGAGTCCTACGGCAACCAGTACGACGAGTGGATGCCGTACCACCCTCGCTTTCCCCAGCGGGTGTGCGTCTCCGCTCAGGCGGTTGCCGCTCGCCACGACATGTCCTCTCAGATCGTCAGACTCCAGAACGGGATCAGCGAGCTCCTCGAGACCTCTCGTAAGCGCAACGAGGTGGTCATCTTCATCGTCGACGCCTGGGCGTCCCAGCTCGACTACTACTACAGCGCGCTGCGGGAGTACGACGACCGCAACGAGCCCTTCACCGGCGTCCTGGTGCCCTGGAACCCGGAGGACGCCGAGACAGCCACGCACGCGACCGCCCTGAAGGAATCGCTCGAGCGCGCGCTGTGGAAGAACGTCGTTCGGGGAGACAACTTTCTCCGTATGGAGATCCACAGCCAGGAGGAGTTCGACACCTCGCTTCTGCAACTACTCGTGGACACCCAGGCCCGCGTCTTCCGGGCGCCATCCGCGGTCCGCCGGCCGAGCTCTCCCCCACGTCGTCGGCCGTTTCTCGACGGCCCGTAGGAGAAGACCGTGTCAGTCGCATCGGAGGGGCGCATCGTCACCTTCTACTCCTACAAGGGTGGTACGGGGCGTTCGATGGCGCTCGCCAACACCGCCTGGCTGCTGGCGAGTAACGGCCGGCGGGTCCTCGTCGTGGACTGGGATCTCGAAGCACCCGGCCTCCAGCGGTACTTCCATCCGTTCCTGCACGACCCGCAGCTGCGCTCGACCCGTGGGGTAATGGATCTGATCTGGGACTTCACCGCTGCCGCACTGTCTCCCCCGATCCGCGGGGAGGAGGACTGGCTGGAGCGGGCCAGCGCGATCACCCCGTACGCCGAATCCCTGAACTGGGATTTTCCCGACGGCGGGACAGTTGACTTCGTGTGCTCGGGGCGGCACGACGCCGCGTACTCCCGGCGGCTGAGCTCGTTCGACTGGACCTCCTTCTACGAGGAGCGCGGCGGAGCAGATTTCCTCGACGTCGTCGCGGAAAGCATGCGCGAGTCCTACGACTGGATCCTGATAGACAGTAGGACGGGCCTGAGCGACACGGCGGGAATCTGTACGCTACACCTGCCCGACATCGTCGTGAACTGCTTCACCCTCAGCGCGCAGAGCATCGAAGGAGCCGCCGCCGTCGCACGCTCGATCGCCGGCCCGGAACGCGACCGCGGAATTCGAATTCTGCCCGTTCCGATGCGGGTGGAGGACAGCGAGCGCGCAAAACTCGAACGGGGTCGTGATGTCGCCCGCGCCACCTTCGACTCCTTTCTGCGAGGCATGGACCCCGGCGAGCGGGAACGATACTGGGGCGACGTCGAGATTCCCTACAAGCCGTACTACTCCTACGAGGAGATCCTGGCGGTCTTCGGCGACCGTCCCCACCAGGAGGGCACGCTGCTCGCGGCGTACGAGCGGCTGACCGCGCATCTCACCGAAGGCGAAGTCAGCGAGCTGCCCGCGCAGGACGAACGGCAGCGGCGGCGTCACCTCGCGCGATTCGAGCGCCAGCAGGCCGAGATACCCCTGGCGATACACGTGAGCCACGCCCCGCGCGACCGCAACTGGGCCGACTGGATCGCCGGAGAGCTGGCGACGGTGGGCTTCGCCGTGACCGTCGAGTCGCTCGACGGGCGGGACGGCGCCGCGCCGAAAACCACCGGGGACGCGGACGTCCGCACGGTCGTCGTGCTCTCCCCCGCGTATGTCAGCTCCCCCGACAGCACGGACCACCTGCGCGCGGACGTGGCCGGTGGCGGGGTCGGCGCCGTTCACCCGCCGCTCGCCCTGCGGGTGAAGGATGTGGAGCTACCGGCCGAGTTCGACGGCCTCGACCTCACCGAGCTGGTTGGGCTGGACGAGGGCGCGGCACGGCGGGCGCTGTTCGCCGCAGTCGGCCCCCCCACCCGCCGGTCCCCCGACACTCCGCCGCTGGCCAGATCAACGACCTCCGCGCGCTTTCCCGGCGCGCCGCCGCAGATCTGGACCGGCGTCCCGGCCCGGAATCCGGCCTTCGTCGGTCGGGAGGACCAGCTGGCCGCACTACGCGAACGCTTCGTCGGCACCGATGCGGCACCTACCCGCACGCTCGTCCTGCAGGGTCTGGGTGGAGTCGGCAAGACCCAGATCGCCGGGGAATACGCCCACCGCTTCGGATCCTCCTACGACCTGGTCTGCTGGGTCGGTTGCGACCAACCGGCCCTGGTCCGCAGCAGCCTGGCCGCGCTGACCGACGCGTTGCACCTGCCGGAGCGGCCCGGGCACGAGCCCGTCACAGAAGTGATCAACGCGCTTCGGCGGGGGGATCCCTACCGACGCTGGCTCCTGGTCTTCGACAACGCCGAGAGCCCGGAAGACATCGCCCCGCTGATGCCATCCGGACCGGGTCACGTGCTCGTCACCTCCCGCAACCAGCGCTGGCAGGGACGACAGGCCCGCCTGGAGGTCGGGGTGTTCAGCCGGGACGAGAGTGTGGCCCTGCTGCGGCGACGGGCCCCCTCACTCACCGAGGACATGGCGGCCCGCCTGGCCGAGGCCCTGGGCGACCTGCCCCTGGCCCTGGAGCACGCCGGCGCCTGGCATGCCGAGACCGGGATGTCCGCCGAGGGCTATCTGGAGCTCCTCGAACGCAGCCCGCGCCCGCTGCTGCTGGAAGGGGAGATTCCCACCTATCCCAGACCGGTCGCCCGCACCTGGCTCCTGTCGGTCGAGCGGCTCCGCGAGCAGATGCCGGTCGCGGCGCGGCTCGCCGAACTGTGTGCCTTCCTCGGCCCGGAGCCGATCAGTATGGAGATCCTGGCCGGAGACGACCTTCGCGACCTGTCAGATCCCGACGACCAGGCGCTGCGGGATCCTCTCCTGCTGGCAACCGCGGTGCGCAACGTGACCGAGCACGCGCTGGCTCGGGTGGTGGACAAGGACGGGAGTTCCTGCCTGGAGATGCACCGTCTGGTGCAGGCGGTCCTCCGCGACGATCTGACGCCACAACGCAGGGCGCAGGCCCGTCGGCGGGCCCAGGAGCTGCTGGCTGCCGCCGATCCGGGCGACCCCGACGGCCCGCAGGCATGGACTCGCTATGCCCAGCTACGCCCGCACATCCGGGCGGCGGACGCGGTCCACTCCACCGTCAGGGCTGTCTCCGAGCTGGTCCGTAACGTTGTCCGTAGCCTGTACACGCAGCGGCACCTCGGTGACTGTCGAGAACTCGCCAGCGAGATTCTTCCTGTCTGGCGTGACAATTTCGGCGAAGACGACCGGCGGACCCTGCGGATCGCCCTCGATCTTGCTGACAGCCTTCGCGCGCTGGGCGATCCGACGACGGCTCGAGAGCTGGACGAGGCGGCGAGGGAGCGACTCGTCCGCGCCCTCGGCCGCGACCACGACCTGTCGTTGCGCGCGGCGCGGGCGCTCGGTGGTGACCTCCGGGGGATGCGGCAGTACCAGCAGGCACGCGCACTCGACGAACAGACATACGAACGATTTCGGATCAACAGCTGGCTTGACCGCGAGGACGGAATCAGCGCAGCGAACAACCTGGCCGTCTCCCTGCGCTTCGTCGGCGACTTCCGCCGGGCCCTCGAGCTAAGTCGAGACATTCATGAGCGCGTACGCGCACAGGAGCCCCCCGCCAAGAAGGTTGACATTCTTCAGTATACTGACAGCTACGCCCGGGATCTGCGGGAGTGCGGACGGTACCTGGAGTCACTCGCCATACTGCAAAAAACGCAGGAGGAGTGCAGAGAAAATCTCGGCGAGGACCACGCGGATACACTGAGATCGCTTCGTAACTTCGCAGTGTCCCTGAGGTGGTGTGGCCGAGAGGATGAATCTCGCCGAATCTCCGAATCCACTTTCAGAGCGTTTCGTGACCGATTCGGTCTGGACCATCGCGAGACCCTTGCCACCGCCGTCAGCCTGACCTATGATCTCTGCCTGGCCGGGGAGAAGGTCGCCGCCCGTCGGCTGGCCGAAGACACACTCCATCGCGCCCAGAACCATCTGGGAGCGGACAGCCTCGATACGCTGGGCGCGGCGAACGCCCTGGCCGTCACCAGCCGCCGGCTCGGCAACGCGGCGGCCGCGGCGACGATCGCCGAACAGACACTCGCCAAGCTGCAGTCATCCCTTCCCCCTGGCCATCCGTTCATTTACTACGGTGCTGCCAATCTCGCCAACTGCCTTGACGACCTCGGAAGGGTGCACGAAAGGAACCAGCTTGACCGGCTGGTCGAGAGCAGTCTGCAGACGCACCTCGGCTATGAGCATCCGCAGACCATGATTTCCACGGCCAACCGTGCGACCAGCCTGGCGAACGCGGGCATCGATGGAGTCGGAAACACCGTCAGCCCGGAGGTGCTGGAGGAACTCCACGCGGGACTCGGATCCGAACATCCGATATTCGCGAAGATCTCCGCCGGAGATCGCATCGACTTCGAAATCGACCCTCCACCGCCGTGACCGGACCATCCCTTTTCCGGGTCAATCCGTCACGGGCGGCGCCCCGATGACGGAGTTGAATCCGGACTGTGCGCCCAACGGGGCCTCGGAAGCCCGCCGAAGCGCGACCACGGCGTCCCGGATGCGCCGATTCTTGTGATCTTGAAGGTGGGCGAGATCGATCTCTGAGAGATCGGGTAGTTCTGACTCGAAGGCCTCGTATCCGGCGACCATGACTCGCTTCCCCTCCAGCTTCGGCCGGATGCGGCCGATGTCCGATGCAGCGTACGGCCCCCCGACCTTCCACCTGGCGGCCCAGGGGGCGGAAATGCCGAACAGTCACCAGCCGTTGCATCGACGGCGCTTCGGATTGGCCGATGTAGGTGCTCCGGACACGGTAGGCGCCGCGACGCGGGTGCGATTCAACCGCCGATCAACTTGCTGCACCGGCGTGGTCGCTGCCCGGAACTGTTCGTCGCGCGACCCCAGCCGCGACGCGAGCGGTGGTCATGTACCGAAGTCCTGACTGTGCTGCCGGGACTGGCTGACTTGTGCTGCCGGGACTGGCTGACTTCGCGGTCGGCAACCGGACAGTCGATGTCAGACGGTCCGGTCTACGGTGAAACACCGGTTCGCACCGCCGGATGCCGCCCGTGCGGAGAGGAGCTCGCCGACCGTGCCGGTGTCACCACTGCGCCGCACCGACCCGACGGAGATCGGGGGCTATGCGATCGCGGCCCGGTTGGGCGAGGGCGGCATGGGCGTGGTGTACCTCGCCAACGGTCCGGCCGGCCGGCCGCTCGCGATCAAGCTGATCTCGCCTCGCGTGACCGGCGAGCCCGATTTCCGACTGCGCTTCCGGCGCGAGGTGAACGCGGCGCGCGCGGTAGGTGGGGCGTGCGCGGTCCGTGTCGTCGCCGCTGATCCGGACGCGCCCCGACCGTGGCTCGCCACCGAGTACGTCGCCGGATCGAGCCTGGCCGAGGTCGTCGACGCCGAGGGCCCGCTGCCGGGACCGGTGCTGGACACGCTGGCCGCCTGCCTGGCCGAGGCGCTGCTCGCGATACACCAGGCGGGAGTGGTCCATCGCGACCTCAAGCCGTCCAACGTCATCCTGTCGGCAACCGGCCCAAAGGTGATCGACTTCGGGGTGTCCCGGCTGGTCGAGGCGACTCCCCTGACCGGGCCGGGGTCGATCCTGGGCAGTCCGGGCTACATGGCACCCGAACAGGTCTCCGCGGACCAGATCGGGCCGGCCGCCGACGTGTTCTCGTGGGCCCTGACCGTCGCCTTCGCCGCGACGGGACGCCCCCCGTACGGGCTGGGGCGCCCGGAGGTACTGATCTACCGGGTGATCGGTGAGCGCCCGGACATCCGCGGTGTCCCCGAACGTTTCGCCCCCATCCTCGAGGCGGCGCTGCGGCCTGATCCGGCCAGCCGACCGACCGCTGCGGCGCTGCTGCGCTGGCTGCTGCCCGACGCCGCCGATCCGGCCGACGCGACGGCACGACTGCTCGACGAGCAATGGCGGCTGACAGGCCACGCGGCCCAGGCGGCTGTCCCGCTCCCGATCACCCGCCTCGTCCCGCCGCACCAGGCCGCCCGCTCCGGGCCGGGCAGCGCGCCCGCCGGGTTCGGACCGCCCGGGCCGTATCCCCCGTCCGGGCCAGCGCGAAGCCCCTCCGGACCAGCCACACCGCCTTTCGGACCAGAGGCGAGCCCCGACGGGCCCAGCCGGCCTCCGACTCCGGGGGCGGTACCGGCGGCGCGTCGGGCGGGCCGGCGGGCCTGGCTGTCCAGCCAGTGGATTCCCATCACGATCGCCATCGTCGGCGTGCTGACCGTGACGATCGTCGCCATGGTCGTCACCAGCGGCGGCAGCACGTCCGCCACGCCCCCCACGCCGCCGACCGCCGCGCCGACCAGCGCACCCACGGTGCCCACGCCGAGCACCGGCCCGTCCAGCGATCCCACCC
>NZ_FZMO01000552.1 GCF_900197875.1 Frankia canadensis
TGTGCTGTCGAATCCCCGGCTGGTGAACAGTTCCATGGCGGCGGTCTCGATGGCCCTCCGCGTATCCAGAAGCTGACGATCCCGGAGCCGGCCGGGTGGGGAGGACCGGCCCGCGGCGACACCTGCGTGGCCTGGTTCCATGCGTTCACGGTAGCCGATCCGCGATCGCTCATCCTCAGGACGTCGAAGGGTGGTTCCCGCGCCCACGCGACCGGTTCGGACTCTCTGGCATCGGATTAATACTTTCCGTGGCCACGTCGGGCTGCTGTGGTCGGCGGCTCCCGGACTGGTTGACACGACACTCCGCCACCGTGATGCTGGTCACTGTCATGGTGGCAGTTCTGACATCTACGAGAGGGCGCCTCTGATGGCTGCGAGTGCACGTCTGATCGGGCCCGTTCACGGGGGGGCGCATGGCTGGCCCCTCGGCACCACGTTGGTCGATGTGAGCACCTACGGGTACGTGGAGGAGGAGTACTTCCTCGAAGGGGACGCGACCACGTACCGCCTCACCGACAGTGAGTTACGCACTGACGGTCGCTGGACGGCGGAGCCCAGTGGGAGCCTCCCGTTCAGGACACGGATGGTCGTTCGGCGCCCCGTCGACCCGGCGAAGTTCAACGGCACTGTCATCGTCTCGTGGAACAACGTCTCCGCGGGCACGGACGGGTTTCAGCTCGACACGCCGGAGATCTTCGAGGGTGGCTTCGCGGTGGCCGCCGTCTCAACCCAGGTGGTCAGCGTATACGGATTCGACACCGCCTCTCCCCAGGGTCTGGTGAGCTGGGACCCCGAACGTTATGGCTCCCTGTCGATTCCCTCCGACGACGCCTCCTACGGCATCTTCACCGCGGCGGCCCAACTCGTGGGACCGGGCCGCGACCTCGCGGCGAACGACCCGATGGGCGGGCTGGACGTCAGGCGACTGCTCGCGCACGGGGCGTCCCAGTCGGCGGCCCGGCTGCAGAGCTACTTCAACGCGATCCAACCGCTCACGAATCGTTTCGACGGATTCCTGTTCGACGTCCACTTCGGCTGGAGCGCACCCCTCGCGACCGAGCAGGCCGCACGGGAGACCGCTCTCCCGGATGTGGTGCACCGCTTCCAGTCGGTCACGAGACTGCGGGACGATCTGAGGGTTCCGGTGCTGGTGGTCAACTCCGAGACGGAAGCGCCCGCCTTCGCCGAGGCCCGTCAGCCGGATACCGACACCTTCCGCCTGTGGGAGGCGGCCGGAACCTCGCACGCGTCCACCCACACCATTCGGGTGGTCGCCGGAAAGTTCCAGCGGGACTGGGGTGTGAACCTGGCCGCGGTGGCAGGTCTCAACGGGCCATCCCCCAACACCGTGGACCTTCGCCCACTGCGCGATGCGTCTTTCTTCCACATGCAGCGTTGGCTGGCCGAGCGCATCCCACCTCCCGCGCAGCCCCGCATCGAGATCACCGGCGAACCCCCCACGATCGTTCGTGACGCTCATGGCATCGCCCGCGGTGGCATCCGTCTGCCCGCGGTCGCGGTACCGACCGCAAAGGTGACGGGAACCATCGGCTCCGCCAACCTGCTCGAGAACCTGGGCGGTTCCTCCGAACCGTTCTCCGCGGACACCCTGAAAGCTCTCTACCCCACCCGCGAGCTGTATCTGGAGAAGGTGGAGAAGGCCGTCTCAGCGGGTGTGGCCGCAGGTTTCATACTCCCCCGCGACGCGACAGCGATGATCCGCGAGGCCGAGTCCACCGCGCCACAGTAAGGCGGGAGCGAGCCCCCGTCCCGCCTCCGATACGAGGCCGGTCCGGCTCAGGCGAGACGCCGCGAGGTCGGGGCGCCGCTCGGTGTGCTCGGCATCGGCTCTCGTACGGGCGGGGCGTTCGGTGACCGTGACATCGACGGTGTCTCGGCGCTCGCGGCGCGTCGCGGCGAAGCCGATCGCCGGCCTCGACCTGAACACCGGAAAGCCGCTCTGAGGCGAACTCCGACAGGCTCCCCTGAGCGTGGATACACCGCCGCGCCCAGCGAGACAAGGGCCCAGTTGACCGGACGCATTTCCTTCATTTTTGGGCGTTCCTCCAAGCCGACGGACGTCAGTCGGGCGAGCCACCCAGGGCGGAACGGACCTTGGCGGTCGCCCTTTCGGCGGCCCGGGCCACCTTCCGGACGAACGGGTGCTTGGCCTCCCGCCGGCGGGCCGTGGGCGATGACACCCACGAGGACCGCGGCCCGGATGCGGGCGGTCCTTCGACGTGGCGCTCGCCGTGGCCGCGCGCTCGCGCCGACCCGGCTCATCCGAGACCGGGCCGGCCGGGCTCATGCGTGAACATCAGGGCATATGCTGCACTAGTCCGACAATGTGTCACCCGAAATACACAAGAAGCCTGCGGCGGAAAAGTGAAGCTACTCACTCTCATGGTCATCAGGAACTATCCCAAACCATATCAGCATCTGTTCGACCAGTTTCTCGGGATCCCGACGTTCTTGGCGCGCCGTGTTCTTTTCGGGCACCTTCTGGTCTTCGCGGCCAGGCTGCATTCCCTGATCGTAGTTCGTTGCGGAAGGCTTCGCGATATCACGGCGGCCGGAGGTTTGAGGAACTGGGACGCGGCGGGGAGCTCAGCTGCCTCGGGACGGCGTTCGCCCGTCTCCGGGGCACGCAGGCCAGCTGACCGCGTCCTGCTCTACACCGACGGCGTCATCGAAGCGCGCACCCCCGACGGAGAGTTCTTCACCACCGAGCGCCTGGCCGATTTCCTGCGGCGCCAGGACGCCAGCGGCCTACCCGTGCCCGAGACGCTGCGCCGACTGCGACTCGCGGTGCTCGCCCACCAGAGAAGGCAGCTCCAGGACGACGCCACGATCCTTCTCGTGGAATGGCGCAAGGGCAGCGAACAGAACATACTGCCCCAGATCATCTGATCGACGGCTGTGATGGCGAACCTGTAACATCGGGACATCCCCTACCTGCCAAGGACGCAGGCGCGGGTCGCCCGGACGGGCCTCTCGCGCGCCCGACGGACCGGGCCGGGCCGCCGGGCGCGCTGCCCCGGTCTCAGAGGTCGGCGGTGAGCTTGCCCGCGGCACCCCAGCTGTCCGCAGGCACTTCCTGGATCCAGACCTGGACGGTCTCGGCCGGGATCTGGTACGCGTCGACGAACGCGTCGGTGATGCGTTCCACCAGCTGACGCTTGAGTTCGACGGTGCGCGGGCTCTGCTGCACGGTCACGATCGGCATGAACGCTCTCCAGTCTGGAGGTGGTGAACAGGACGGCACCGGACAAGGCCGCGAGCCTTACCGGCAGCGTCCAGTCCATCTCCGCGCCGACCACGTGCCAAGTCGCACTTGAGCATGACAGCCATCAGGAGTCGTGATGGCTGGCCGCCGCCGCACAGGCGCCGAGCAGCAGGGGCAGCACCTGCGTCGGGGCGGCGGCGCGCACCCACAACGCCGTGGTCATTGACAGCGGACGACCACGGACCGGCCGGAAGGAGACCCTGCTGGCACGCAGCTGCCGCGCGTGCGCCGCATACAGCACGGTCCACAGCGGCGCGCCGGAACCGATGGTGGCGAGCGTGTCCTCAAGGGTGCCGGTGAGCGGGCTCGGCACCGGCTGGAACCCGGCGTCGTGGCAGGCCCGGATGACCAGGTCGACCAGGACGGGGTTGCGCCGGCGGGGTACCAGGCCCAGCGGGAGGTGCGCGAGATCCGCGAGCGCGACGTCGCTTCGCCTGCCGAGCTCATGCCGGGCGGGCAGCGCGACGACCAGCGGTTCCTGCCACACGGGGATGGCCCGGTGCGCGGGGCCGGTGGTGGTGCCACGCACGAAGGTCGCATCGAGCGTGCCGGCCGCGACCCGGTCCAGCCGCTGCTGCGTCGGCTCCCCTACCAGTTCCACCGCGAGGTGAGGGGCGCGGTGCCTGATCTGTTCGAGCACGATCTCCAGACGACCCCCCAGCCCCCTGCTCGTGCCCAGCCGCAGCGTTCCGGTGTACTCGTTGGCGAGCCGGGCGGCGACGGCCAGCGCGCGGTCCTCGGCGGCAAGGACGGCGCGCGCCTCGGGAAGAAGGACCTCACCGGCAGCGGTCAGACGCACATGCCGCGGAGAACGGTCGAACAGCTCGACCCCGAGCTCCCGCTCCAGACGCCGAACCTGCTGGCTGACGGCGGGCTGGCCGATGTTGAGCCGTGCGGCGGCATGTCCGAAGTGCTGTTCCTCCGCCACGGTGACGAAGTACCGCAGCTGACGCAGCTCCACGGGCAGGGACCTCCTCCTGGCCAGCGACGCCGCAGCGCGCCGCAGCGGTCCGGACCCACCAGCGCCGCCAGATTCTCCCCGTACGTTCGGGGCGAACGGGTGTGGTCGAAGTGTTCCACTGTTGGCGGCGCCGCTCTGTCGGCCGGCTGGGGCTGAAAGCAGGTGGGGGTGGAGCCACCCGGGCTCCACCCCCACCTGGTGAGCTCACCTGGCGAGAGTTGTCAGCGAGAGTTGTCAGCGAGAGTTGTCAGCGAGAGTTGTCAGCGAGAGTTGTCAGGTCGCCGCGTGCATGGTCAGGGCTGGAAGGCGACGTTGCCGGGGAACTCGCCGGCCTGGATCGTCCTGATCACCCGCTGGGTCGGAACGTGGAAGACCCGGATGTTGCCCGGGCCGGGGTGCCACTGGCCGGAAACCGCCCGGGCGGTGGCGTCGACACCGTCGTCGTTGACGGTGTTCGGACCGCCCTCGGTGACGTAGGCGCGCTGGCCGTCGGTGGAGAAGGTCACCGTGAGCGCCATGCCGCTGGTCGGCAGGACCTTGGCGGCGAAGGTGGTCAGGTTGATGACGCCGACGCCGCCGATGCCGAGGGTGACCCAGGCCTGCGTGCCGTCCGGGGTGACGGCGACGTACTCGGGCGCGCTTGTGGCGCCGAAGTCAACGGTGGCCAGGCGGGCCCTGGTGGCGAGGTTCGTGACGGTGACGGTGCCGTCGTAGTTGCCCGAGACCAGCAGTCTGCCGTTCGGAGTGATCGAGATCCACTCGGGCAGGTGCCCGGTGGCGAGCGAGTCCAGCCGGTTTCCCGCGGTGTCGTAGACGACGACGTCGTCGACGCCGGCAACGTACACCTTCTTGCCGTCGGGGCTCACGGTGACGGCGAAGGAGTCCTTCACCGGCCAGGAGCGCACGATGGTGTTGGTCGTGCTGTCGATGACGTAGAGGGTCGTATCCCGGCCCGTCTCGAACAGGCCCTGGTAGCCGGCCTCGTAGAGGTAGCGTCCGTCGGGGCTGGTCGCGCCGAGGACCGGGCCGTTGACGTTGATGGACGCGGTGATCTGCCGGGTGCAGGTATCCATCACCTGGACGGTGCCGGCACCCCAGTTGTCGACGTACACCGACCTGCCGTCGTGGGAGACGTAGCTGTTCGACGAGCCGTCGAACCCGGAGATCGTTCCGCTGATCTTCAGCTGGTTGAGGTCGACGGAGTAGAGGTGGCCGTCGAAACTGGTCGAGTACCCGGTCGCGGGGGGCGGGCACGGGGCCGCCGACGCGGTCCCGGTGAACGGTCCCGTGGCCACGCAGGCCAGGGCTAACGAGGCCGCGGCAAGCAGTCCCTTGTTGATCTTGAGCATCTTCGGTGATCCTCCGATCGTCTGCGCGCGACGGGCGACCTTGGCGGAGCCCTGGTCTCGGGCCGGCTCTGGGGGTCGCCGGTCGCCCGAAGAGCCGTCGGGTAGCTCTCGTGTCCGCGCTGCGTCAGTCGGAAGTGTGTTGAGGATGTCCTATATGGGGCAATAAATTGCTTTTCGACCGACACGCCACCTTCAGGGTGGCTAGCTGGGATATGCGTATCGGGTCGCACGGAAGTCGGGGGAGGTGTCGAGGGGGCCGGGGCGAGCGCGACGTACTGGCGGCTGTCCGTGCCGACCTCGGGACCGGCCTGCTCCCGGCCGTCGCGCCGTCGGAGGGCCGTTTGTCACGGGCGCAAGCGATGGCGTCCTCGGACGGAGCGGAAGTGCTGGCCCGAGGGTGGGGGGTCACGAACGTCGGTTGCGTCACGAATCGTTCGCGTCACGCGGAGTCGTCGGGTCGGCTCCGGTCGATCCGCGCATTCCAGGGCTGATCTGTGTCGACGGTGTCTGCCCTGCACGGTTGTATGGCTACCTGCCCTACAACGGTCCTGTCTCCAGCTCCGGTCACCGGCGGTGGTGGGGCGCCGCGCGGGCGTCCCACCACCGCCGGGTTGCGGTTGTCAGGGTGTGGCGGTCAGGGTGTGGCGGTCAGGGCTTGATGGCGACGACGCCGGGGAACTCGCCGGTGGTGATCGTGGCGAGCACCCTCTGGGTCGGGACGGAGAAGACGCGGACGTTGCCGGGGCCGGGGTGCCAGGTGCCGGACACCATCCGCTCGCTGGCCGCGATGCCGTCGGTGTTCACCGTGTTCGGGCCAGCCTCGGTGACGAAGGCCTTCTGACTGTCACGGGAGAAGCTCACCGTGAGGGCCATGCCGCTGGTCGGCAGGACCTTCGAGGTGTTGGTGGCCAGGTTGATCACGCCGACGCCACCGATGCCGAGGGTGACCCAGGCCTGTGTGCCGTCCGGGGTGATGGTGACGTACTCGGGCGCGCTCTTCTCGCCGTAGTTGATGGTCGCGACACGGGTGCCGGTGGCGAGCCGGGTGAGGGTCGCCGTCCCGTCGTAGTTGGAGGAGACCAGGGTCGTCCCGTCCGGAGTGATCGCCAGCCACTCGGGGAGGTAGCCGGTGGACAGCGTGCCGAGCTGGTGGCCGGCGGTGTCGAAGACGTAGACCTCGTTCACGCCGCCGACGTACAGCTTGCGGCCGTCCGGGCTGACGGTGACGGCGAACGCGTCCTTGACCGGCCAGGTGCGCACGATCGCGTTCGTCGTCGTGTCGATGACGTAGAGGGTGGTGTCCTGGCCCGTCTCGAACAGGCCCTGGTAACCGACCTCGTAGAGGTAACGACCATCCGGGCTCATCACACCCAGAACCCGACCATTGGTGTTGATGGTCGTCGTGACCTGCCTGGTACAGGCGTTCAGTACCTGGACGGCGCCGGCGCCCCAGTTGTCGATGTAGACAGACCTGCCGTCGCGGGACACGTAGCCGTTGGCCGCGCCGACGAAGCCGGGCACCGTTCCGGTGACCTTCAGCCGGTTGATGTCCAGCAGGTAGAGGTCGCCGCTGACCGTGGTGGAGTACCCGGTCGACGCCAGCGTGCTCGCCGGTGGGCAGCTGGTTGCGGTCTCCGCCGACGCCGATCCGGCGAGCAGTCCGGATGAGGTCCAGGTGAGGGCCAGTATGGCCGCCGCGGCAAACCGCCTGGTGAAGCTGCGCATGCTCAGTGTTTCTCCGATCATCTGCGCTGATGTGGCGCCGACCGACCGGGACAGGTCTCCGGGGATGAGGCCTTACCCGCCTCGCGGCGCAGTGCCCCCGGCGCGCCCGGGAGACGGATTCTCACGCTGCACGCACGGGGCAGAAACAATCCCGGAGGGCCACGTAGCGCTCAGTGTCGGGACTGCGTCAGGGAGAGTGTCACGGACATCCGTCTATCTGTCAATAAATAGGGACATTGTCGGCATCAGGGGGCCGAGCGGGCGGCGGCCATGGGGGCTGACCTGCGGAAATGGCGAGAAGGGTGATCGGGTGTGGTGGAGCTACCTCTCGGGCGGGTGCCACGGCCGCCGATCCGCGCGGATGGTTGGGCCAGTCCGGAGAAGTTTGTGGACGGACCATGGGTGATGTCGAGGTTGACGACCCGCGACTATTACCACCTGGTTGGGTTGGCGCAACCGGAGGCGTGTATCTGATGTTCCAGGTCATTAAATGACGTGAAACGCAGCAGAGCACCACCGGATGGTTCGTCGACGGTGCGTGCCAGGTGGCGGAGAAGCCGCCGTCGGCCCAGGTCACAGGCCCGAGCAGACTTCCGGCACCCCACAGTTGGCGTCGCCACGACTGGGCAGACTGGACATGTAGGTCGTACATCACGGGTGGTGGGGTTGGCCGATGTGTCCTGAACGCCTGTCTCCAGGTCGCGATCCGCCGGTGGCCTCGCGGATCGAGCTGCTCCACGAGTCGGAGCGGACCCGGGTGACTCGGCTGGTGTCCCCCGGTCAGAGCGTGATCCAGAAGGAGTTTCTGGGGCCGGGGGCTCAGCACCGGTTGCGGCATGAGAGAGAGAGAGATCCTCGAGCGGCTGTCCGGGGGTCGAGGGGGTCGTGCAGCTGGCGGCCGGGGTGCCCACCAGCCCTGCAGCGCTCCTCCTGGCCGATGTCGGCGGCACTGCGCTGGCCCGGCAGACCATTCCGCGCGATCCGACCGAACTGTTCGAGCTGGCCGAACTGCTCGCGCGGGCCGTGGCGGGGATACACCGCCGGGGAGTGATACATCGGGACATCAACCCGGCGAACATCGTGGTCGGCTCTGCCCAGCCCGACCCGTTTCTGATCGTGAAAACCCTGGTCGAAGTCGCCGACTCCGCGCTGTACCGGGCCAAAAGCGGCGGACGCAACCGCGTGGAGACGACGCATCCACACCCGACACCGCGATAGACGCTGCCAGTTACTGCCCGTGTCGGTCTCTCAACGTGGCGCGCAGCGAGTACTGCACCGGGACGGTTGACCGGCGAGGATCAGCCGCCATCGGCCGTCCTCCCCGAGCTGACCACCGGGGCGTTCGTCCGCGGCTTAGCCAGGCTGCCCGCCGGATCCGCTTACCCGGCAATTGCCAGGCGAGTGTCAAAGATCGTCGGGAACCCAGGCGACGTGTCGGTAGGCGTGATGCTGACTCACCGGGGTATTCGCCGAGCGAAATGTATCGGTGTGTCACCTCACGACCAGCCGGCCAGCGTCCCCTCCGCGACGGCCTGCCGATGCCTGTCACGAGACGGCAGGACGGCCGGCGGAACTGTCCCGCTCAGACCGTCGGGGTGGTTCCCCCGTCGATGACATACTCCGCGCCGTTGATGGACGCCGCCCGGTCGGAGACGAGGAAGGCGACCAGCTCGGCGACCTCGGCGGGCTGGGCCGGGCGGCCGATCGGGATGCCGCCCAAGGAGTCCATGAGCTGGCCGAGCGCGGCATCATGGTCGATGCCTGCGGCCTGCGCGAGCCGGTCGACGAGCGCCTCGGCGCTGGAGGTCCGGATGAAACCCGGCGCGACCGAGTTGACCCGTATCCCACGTGGGCCGACCTCGTTCGCGAGGCCCTTGCTGTAGGTGGTGAGCGCGGCCTTCGCTGCTGCATAGCCGAGCGTCGCGTCGTACAGCGGCATCCGACGCTGGATCGACGAGACGTGGACGACGGCGCCCCGACCTGCGTCGAGCATCGCGGGCAGTAGCGCCCGGTCGAGCCGGACGGCGGCGAGCAGGTTGAGATCCAGCTCCGCCTGCCAGTCGTCGTCGCTGAGCGCGGCGAAGCCGCCCGGCTTCGCGTGCGAGCCGCCAACGCAGTTGACCAGGATGTCCACCGCTCCTAGCCGTTTGCGCACCTCGTTGACAACTGCGTGTACCCCCTCCGGCATGGCGAGGTCGGCGATGACGATCCGGCTCGGGTCCTGATGCCCGCGGGGGACGGCGCGTGCCGTCGTGAGCACGGTGGCGCCGGCATCGGCGAGCCGCGCGACGATCGCGTCGCCGGCGCCCCGGGTCCCTCCGGTCACGAGCGCGCGCCTGCCGGCGAGCGAGTCGTCGATGACGGTCATCGCGGGTCCGTCTCGTCGAGGCTGATGATCATCCGGACGATCCGGTCTTCGCGGACCGTGAAGCGGAACGTGAGGATCAGCGGGTCCGGCAGCCCCGTCCGGTCGAACACGCCGTCGATCACCGCGCGCAGGACGATCTCCCCGTGGTGCTCGGACGCCGCGATGACCTTCATCGTCACCGACGCGCTGATGATCTCGCGGTCCAGCCAGCCGCCGATCTCCTCGGCACCCCGGAACTCGCGGCCGGCGTCGGTCACCGAACAGTCCGGCGCGAACGTCGCGAGGAGTGCGGCGCGGTCATGCGTGTTACTCGCCGCGACGTAACGCTCGACCGCGGCCGGCAGTGCCAGGCTGCCGGACGGCGCCACAGGAATGGGCGGGGCCACAGGTACCTCCTCGTACACCGCCAGCGGCGCCTCGACCGAGGCGCCCGTCCAGGCGCAGCGCCACCATCGGCCCTCCCCCCTGGGGAGGGTCAAACGGGCCCGGTCCTGTCTCACGACTTGCCCCTCCCCCCTGGGGAGAGTTCAGAGTGTGTTCATGCGCGCTGGCCTGACGATCGGCGAGTTCTCCCAGATCACCCACCTGAGTGTGAAGATGCTGCGCCGTTACCACGAGGTCGGGCTCCTGGAGCCCGACCGGGTCGACGAGTCGACCGGGTACCGCTACTACTCGACGGCTCAGGTGCCCAACGCGCAGGTCATCCACCGCTTCCGCGAACTCGACATGCCCGTCAGAGAGATCAAAGCGATCCTCGCGACCCCTGAACCCGAGGCCCGAAGCGCTCTGATCAGCGAGCACCTGCGGCGGCTCGAACGCCAGCTCGACACGACCCGCGCCGCGGTGACATCGCTGCGGCGGCTTCTCGGACCCGCGTCGCCGCCGCTCCAGGTGGAGCTACGAACATCGGCGGCCCAGTCGACGGCCGCGGTCCAGGCGATGGTGGACCAGGAGGAGATCCTGCGCTGGTACGACGGCGCGATGACCGAACTCGACGCGGCGTTGGCCGACGCCTGCCTCAGCCAGTCGGGCCCGCCCGGTGGGCTTTACGACAACGCCCTGTTCACCCACGAGCGGGGAAGCGCCACCGTCTACGTGCCAGTCACCGCAACCGCGCCGGCCATCGGGCGAGTACGGCCCTTCGTCGTACCGGCCGCCGAACTCGCCGTCACCGTGCATCACGGGCCGCACGACGACATCGACGTCACCTACGGCGCCCTCGGCACCTACGTCGCGGAGCACGCTCTCGCCGTCGCCGGCCCAGTCCGCGAAACCTACCTCGTCGGCCCACCCGACACCGCCGACGAGTCCGCCTGGCGCACCGAGATCGGCTGGCCGGTCTTCCGCACAGGCATCCGGGTGTCCGGGTGATGGCGGCGTATCAGCGTGCGGTAGGCGCGCGTGATCTGGCTGGCCGAGGCCGAGGGGTCGACCCCGAGCACCAGGTAGAAATCTTGGTCGGTGGTCATGCGCGCGTTTCTCATCTGACCCGATCGGAGGCCGGCCTGGGACCCCTTCCATGAACCACCGGCCGCGAGGCAGCGCCGTCATCGAACAACCTCAGCCGATGCCGTTTCAGCTTCTTCGCGGGACCGGGGTACGGGAGCCGCTGTCGTGGCTGGCGGGTCGTCGACCTGTGCGGCGAACCGCCGCAGCCGCAGGCTGTTGGCGACGACGAACACCGAGCTGAATGCCATGGACGCGCCCGCGATCATCGGGTTCAGCAGGCCCGCCGCGGCCAGGGGCAGCGCCGCGAGGTTGTAGGCGAACGCCCAGAACAGATTTCCCCTGATCGTCGCCAGGGTTCGGCGGGACAGCCGGATGGCGTCGACCGCGGTGCGTAGGTCGCCGCGTACCAGGGTGAGGTCGCTGGCTTCGATCGCGACGTCGGTGCCGGTGCCCATGGCCAGTCCGAGGTCGGCCTGCGCGAGCGCGGGGGCGTCGTTGACGCCGTCGCCTACCATCGCGACGACTCTGCCCTCGGTTTGCAGCCGCTTGACCACGTCGACCTTGTCGGCGGGCAGCACCTGCGCGATGACGGTGTCCGGGCTGGCTTCGATGCCGACTTCCGCGGCGACGGCGCGGGCCACCGTCGTGTTGTCGCCGGTAAGCAACACCGGAGTCAGCCCCAGCCGGCGTAGCTGGGCGACGGCTCGTGCCGAGGTCGGCTTCACGACGTCCGCGACGACGAGCACGGCGCGGGCTTGGCCGTCCCAGGCGACGGCGACGGCGGTGCGGCCACCCGCCTCGGCGGTGGCCTTGGCGGTGACGAGCTCTGGCGGCAGGGGCTGGCTCCAGTCCGCCAGGAGCGTTGAGCGCCCGACGAGTACGGCATGCCCGTCGACGACCCCGTGGACTCCGAGTCCTTCGACGTTGCTGAACTGTTCGACGTCGGGCAGGTCGCCGACCCGGTCGCGGGCCCCGCGCGCGATCGCGGCGGCGATCGGGTGCTCGGAGGCGTTCTCCAGTGCGCCGGCCAGGCGCAGCACCTCGGTTTCGTCGACGCCGGCGGCGACGTGGACCTCGACGAGGCTCATCTGGCCGGTCGTGACCGTGCCGGTCTTGTCGAGCACGATCGTGTCGACCCGGCGGGTGGACTCCAGTACCTCGGGGCCCTTGATCAGAATGCCGAGCTGTGCGCCCCGCCCCGTGCCGACCAGCAGCGCGGTAGGCGTGGCCAGCCCGAGTGCGCATGGGCAGGCGATGATCAGGACGGCGACCGCGGCGGTGAACGCCGCTGCCGCGCCGGCCCCCGCCCCGAGCCAGAACGCCAGGGTGGCGGCGGCCAGGGCGATGACGACCGGCACGAACACGCCGGAGATCCGGTCGGCGAGCCGCTGCGCGGCGGCCTTGCCGTTCTGGGCGTCCTCGACGAGCTTCGCCATCTGAGCCAGCTGTGTGTCGGCGCCGACCCGGGTGGCGCGCACGATCAACCGCCCACCGGCGTTCACCGTCGAGCCGGTCACCGCGTCGCCTGGTTCCACCTCGACCGGAACGGACTCGCCGGTCAGCATGGAGGCGTCGACGGCGGACGCGCCTTCTTCGACCGCGCCGTCGGTGGCTATCCGCTCGCCCGGCCGGACGACGAACCGGTCACCGACGGCTAGCTGGCCGATCGGGATCCGCGTCTCGGTACCGTCGCGCAGGACCGTGACGTCCTTGGCACCGAGTTCGAGCAGTGCCCGCAGCGCCGCGCCGGCCCGCCGCTTCGCGCGCGCCTCGAAGTAGCGGCCGGCGAGGATGAACGTGGTGACCCCGGCGGCGACCTCCAGGTAGATGTTGCCCGTCCCGTCGCCGCGAGCGATGGTCAGCTCGAACGGGTGCACCATCCCCGGCTCCCCGGCGGTGCCGAACTGCAACGCGTACAGCGACCACACGAAGGCGGCGCTGACACCGATCGAGATCAAGGTGTCCATCGTTGCCGCCCCATGCCGAAGATTGGTCCAGGCAGCCCGGTGGAACGGCCAGGCGGCCCAGGTCACGACGGGACTTGCGAGCGCAAGAGAGAACCACTGCCAGTTCGTGAACTGCAGCGCCGGGACCATCGCCATCGCGATCACCGGAACCGCCAGCACCGCGCTCGCCACCAGGCGCTGACGCAGCGGGCGGGTCGAGTCCGACTCGGTGTCGGGTTCGCCGGCCGCCGGTTCGGCCGCCTGGGGTCGGGGCAGTTCGGCGGTGTAGCCGGCCGCCTCGACCTGGGCCACCAGCACGGCTGGGTCGACGCCGCCCGGGGCGCTCACCCGGGCCTTCTCGGTGGCGTAGTTGACCGTGGCGGTGACGCCATCGATCTTGTTGAGCTTGCGCTCGATCCGGTTCGCGCAGGACGCGCAGGTCATCCCGCCGATCGCGAGTTCGATCTCGGTCACCGCGGCGTCGGACGCGTTCATCGTCGTGATACTCATGGCCGCCAGCCCTCCTCTCGCGATCCGTGACCGTGGTCGGTGTTGTCGTGCCCTGTCGGCGGCGGTGCGGCGGTGGCGTCCCGCACGGCCGGTCCGGTGGGCACGGTGAACTCGGCGGTGCGGACGATCCCGCCATGCTGGAAGTCCAGGAACAGCCAATAGCTGCCCGCGCTGGGCACCTCGGCGACGAACTGGACGTCCGGGCCGGGTGACGAGTGCTCGTCACCCGGCCCGCCCTCGGGGTGCACGTGCAGGTAGGCCAGGTCTCCCTCGCGCAGCGCGACCAGGTGACCATAGGCGCCGAGGTAGGGCTCCAGATCCGTCACCGGCCGCCCGTCCCGCCGGACCGTCACGGTGAGCGAAGTGGCCTGCCCGCCGGTCAGGTCGCCGGTGAGCGTCACCTCGTAGCCGTCCACCGTTGCGACGCGCGTCGGCGCGTGGATGACCGGCTCGAACAGGCCGGGGGCGGTCAGGTCGACCCCCAGCGTGGTAGCCGCTCCGCCTGTGGGGGTGAAGTCCGCGAACGCCCGATAGGAGCCGGCGGCGGGCACGGTGAGCGGGACCACCCACGTCCCCTCGGGCGTCATGTCCGGATGCACATGCTGGAACCCGGTGCCGTCGCGGCGCACCACGATCAGGTGCATCCGCTTGTCGTGTTCGACGTCGAACGCCGTGGCAGGAGCTCCGTTCGGCCCGAGAATCCGGAAGGCGAAGTCCTCGCGGAGCCCAGGCGTCAGGCGCGAGTCGGTGGGCGTGAAGGTGTAGCCGCCGGCACTCGACGCCAGCCCGCCCGGCTGGTCCGATGCCGCGGCCTGGGCGGTGCCGCCGTGGCCGTCATCGTGCCCAGCGTCCCTCGCCTCGGCCGTGCCGACGCCTGCGTCGACCGTGGTCACGGGGCCGACGGCCATACCGACGCCGTAAGCCCCGGCGACGACCAGGGCGAGCGCCGCGCCGAAAGCGGTCAGTCTTACAGCGGTGTTCATCCCGCACCTGCTCCTTCGGGTACCTGGGCCGTCGCCTCGTGCACTCCACGAGGCATGGGGCCAGATCGGGCTCGAGGACCTCGCCCACCTCTCCAGGTATACCCCAGGGGGGTACCCGTTGGGGAGTCGTGCGCCCGGTCGACCGGGCGCGGCAGGGCTCCGAGAAGTCGGGGCGCCGAGATGGAAGGCTCATGCAGACGAGACGCTGTCGCCGATTCCCTGACGCGGCGTTCGCGGTTTCGAACCCAGAGCAACGAAAATCACCCTAGGTCATCACTCGGAGCGGGATTCCGGACCTCAGTCGTTGTGAGGTGCGGTGCCCGGCGTCAGTGAAGGACGGTGAGACGCGACCTCGGAGGCCAGTGGGCGATGATCGCCAGCGGCGCCATCTCCACGCTCGCCGGGATCTCCTTCCTCCTGCAGGCCGCTACCTCTCACCCTTCGCTGCGCAACCTGGCCGGCTACGCCCTGCTCGGCGGCATCTTCTTCCTCGTTTCTGCGCTGCGCCTCGGACGGTGAAAAGCCGGCTGTGACGAGGGCGTCGTAGGTGGCGCGGTGGCGCCGGTGTTCAGTCATGGCACGGGGGGTGCGGTGGGCCCCGCTTCGGTGGCCGGTTGCGGGTCCGCCATGGTGGTCAACGAGCGGGGTAGCCGTAGCCCCTTGAGAAGGAGGGCGTTGACGGCGACGAGGAAGCTGGATCCGGACATCGACAGGGCCGCGATCTCGGGTCGCAGGACCAGGCCGGTGGCGGGTTCGAAGACGCCGGCGGCGATGGGCAGGGCGATGGCGTTGTAGCCGACGGCCCAGCCGAGGTTCTGGCGCATCTTGCGCAGGGTGCCGCGGCCGATCAGCAGGGCGGCGGGGACGTCGATCGGGTCAGAACGCATGAGGACGACGTCGGCGGTCTCGATCGCGACGTCGGTGCCGGCGCCGATCGCGATGCCGAGGTCGGCCTGGGCGAGGGCGGGGGCGTCGTTGACACCGTCGCCGACCATCGCGACCCGCCGGCCGGCGCGTTGCAGCTCCGCGACCCTGGCGGCCTTGTCTCCGGGCAGCACCTCGGCGATGACGGTCCTGATGCCAAGCTCCTGCGCGATCCGCGAGGCGGTGGCCTGGTTGTCGCCGCTGAGCATCACGACCTCGACGCCGGCCTCGAGCAGGGAGGCCACCGCCGCCGCCGAGGTGGGGCGCGGGGTGTCGGCGAGGCCGATCACGGCTGCCGGCCGCGTGTCGACCGCGACGAGCACGGCTGTCTGCCCGCCGGCCGCCAGCGCGGCGGCCCGCTCGGCGAGGTCGCCCAGCTCGACTCCTTCGGCCGCCATCAGCCGTGGGGTGCCGACGGCGACCCGGTGCCCGTCGACGGTCGCGACCGCGCCCTGCCCTGGAACGTTGACGAACCCATCCGCGGTGGCCGTAGGGCGGCCGCGGTCATCCGCATATCTGACCACCGCGGCGGCGAGCGGATGCTCGGACTCCCGCTCCACCGACGCGACCAGCCGCAACGTCTCGCCCTCGTCGACACCGTCCGCGACCAGAACGGCGGTCACGGCGGGTTCGCCTCTGGTCAGGGTGCCGGTCTTGTCCATGACGACCGTGGTGATCCGGGCGGAGGTCTCCAGCGCGCCCGCGTTCTTGAACAGGATCCCCCGCCGGGCGCCGAGGCCGGTGCCCACCATGATCGCGGTCGGGGTGGCCAGGCCGAGGGCGTCCGGGCAGGTGATGACGACGACCGTGATCGCGAACAGGATCGCCTCCCGCCCGGGCCGGTCGGTGGCCAACAGCCAGACCAGCAGCGTGGCGAGCCCACCGGCCAGCGCCACGAGCACCAGCCAGAAGGCGGCCAGGTCGGCCAGGCGCTGGCCCGGCGCCTTGCTGTTCTGCGCCTCCTGCACGAGCGCGACGATCTGCGCCAGGGCGGTGTCGGCGCCGACCTTGATGGCGCGTACCCGCAGTGTGCCGGTCGCGTTGAGGGTCGCCCCGATCACCTGCGTGTCGGGCTGCTTGTGGACGGGAAGGCTCTCGCCGGTGACCATCGACTCGTCGACGTCCGACTCGCCGGACTCGACCACGCCATCCACGGCGATCTTCCCACCCGGACGGACGAGCAACAGGTCGCCGACGACGACCTCGGAGGTCGAGATCTCGACGGTCGCCCCGTCCCGCACGACCAGCGCCTTCTCGGGCGCCAGCTCAAGCAGGGAACGGATCGCGTCGTTCGCGCCGCCACGAGCGCGCATCTCGAACCAGTGTCCCAGCAGCACGAACGCCGCCAGAACGCTGGCCGCCTCGTAGAAGACGTCCCCGCCGCCGGTCAACGTGACGACGGCCGAGTAGGCCCAGCCGGTGCCGATCGCGACCGCGACCGCGACCGCGACCGCGACCATCATGTCCAGCGTGCGGGCGCGCACCGCCCGCACCGCGCCATCGAAGAAGATCCACGACGCCCAGAACACCACCGGCAGGCTCAGCACCAGCTGGAACACGTCGTCACGTAGCCCGAACGGCGCCGCCACGTGAAACCCGAGCACGTCGCGCCCGATCGTCGACCACAGCAGGATCGGCACCGAGAACACCGCCGCGACCAGGAACCGGTTGCGCATGTCGGCGACCATCGCCGCCATCGACATCCCACCGTGCCCGCCGTGGCCGCCGTGGCCCATCGCCTCATGCGGCGACGCGACCCGCTCCCCCCGCTGCGCGTGCCCACCGTGCGCCGTGGCCATCTCGACCCCGGCCTGGCCGCCGGCGTGCCTGAGGTTGTCCTCATGGCGGTCCGGCGCCGCCGGATGCTGCTCCCGTGGCCTGGGCTCGGCCAGCGGGTCGCAGACGTGGCGCGGCACCGACTGTCCCGCGCAGTGGTACCCGCAGTCACGGACCCAGCTGGCGAGCTCCGACGCCGACGTCAGCCTCGGGTCGAACCGCACGAGCACGGTCTGCGCCGTCGGGTTCGCCGCGACCTCGACGACACCCGGCCGCCGACCGAGCACGGCCTCCACCCGGGCCTGTTCGGTGGCCCACCGCATCCCGGCGACCTCCAGCACGGCACACGTGACGGCGGGCGGGGCGGGGACGACACTGAATCGCCCCGCGCGCTGATCCACTGACCCACGGGCCGCACCGCGACGGAGCCGCCAGCTCGGGGGCTGGCGGCTTCGTCGCGCCATGCACGGCTATGTCCATGCTGGTCGGGCGCGGCGAACGCTCGCTCCAATCCGGCTACTGGGCGCCGCAGATTTCCCGGACAAACTCGAGTTTCTCCTGGAGTACGTAGCCTGCCGGTCCTCCGACGCCGAGAGTCCCGTAGTAGCGATACCGCACCTCCGGGACAGACGCATCGAAGGACCGGTAGAAATCCTGGCCCTCCGCCGCAGTCGCGAATGGCATCTTCTTCTCGTTTACCATGTCCGCGTGCCGGGTCACTCGATACTGCCAGACGGAGCAGGCCGGTCGCGCCGGGACAGCCGCCGATCCTGCTCCCCAGGTCGCGGTCGGACTCGGCGTTCCCGGTACCGTCCCGCCTGTAGCGACGGTCGGCCTGGCTTCGGCCTTCGGGGCATTTCCGGTGAGGTAGCCGGCAAGAACCAGGCCTCCGACCCCGAGGACACAGACCGCAGAACCCAGAAGCCAGCGCGGCCACCGCATTGGCCCACCGCGATTACTCGGTGGCTCCTCAGCGCCCCTCGTCGCCCCAGGCCGTCCCACGTCGGCGCCCGCTGCCTTCCCACCCGGAAGGTCCGGCGCCAGCACTTCAACGCCAGTATCCATCAGTGTCGCAGGCGCAGGCGCGGGCGCAGTCACAGTCGCGTCGCTCTCGCCGAGCGGGTCTCCGGCGTCGACCGGACGGCCGTCCTCGGCCGAAGGGCTCCCTGCCGAGAACACCTCGATGCCGGCCGCGCATGCCTGTTGCCACAGCCGCCGTATCCGAGCTCGTTCCTCCGGCACTACCTGCCCGAGATCGAATATTTTGTCGAGCTGCTGCGACGAGATCTTCGCCCTTCCGCCGAGATACCGATTCGCCTGCGCTGGACTGACATGCAGCCGGCCGGCGAGCTGCCGCTGGGTCATCCCGGTCGAGCCGACGATCCGGCGGACCTCCGTCACGAACGACTGGACCGACACAGGCAGGTCCGGCGGAAGTTCCCGAGTCGCCCCCCGACGTCCACTCAACGTTTCAGCCGTCCCTTCTTTTGTCTCTTTCCGCAGGTCAGAGGCCTGGGATAAGCGCGATCGTTTCGTCTTGACTGAGCGCCCTTGCGAACGCGAGGTGCCGTGCCAACGATGGTCCCAGGTCGAGGTACCGAGCCTTCGAGGGGCTCCGGCGGGGGGCCTCAGCGCACCCGAAGAGGGTTGTCCGACAGGCCGCCCGCCCGTAGCCGCTATCCTCCGCCTGCCTGCACGGCCAGCCACTCACTCGCTGGAACAAGAACCAGGAGAACGATGATTCGTCGATGGTTGACGCTGCTATTCATGACCGCCATCGCGATTGCGCTGGGAGTCGCATCTGATGCGGTACCGGCAATCGCCGGAAACGGATCCGTCGACTACACGCACTCGACCACCCTGAAGAAGGACAGCTGCCCGGTCTACGAGAACTTCCCGAAGAACGGAGTTCCAGCAAGGTCCTGGACCAAGGCGCGACGCTCGCCAAACGGAACGACATATCACGTCGGCGTGCGCTATACCTACAAGGGCTACGCACTAATTCTCGACTACGCCGCACACGGCGATCCGTCCTGGGGATTCATCAGCCGGGACTGCCTGCGCGATCCACGCGCCTACGACGCACAGCAGCACCCCCTCCCCGACCTCAAGGCGATCGGCGGGAAAAGCCAGACCAAGGCGGTACCAGTCAGTGCCGACCACGCGGGCAAGAAGAAAGGAGCACTCATCCACCCCACCTCGGTCGGAACTCTGCGCAGCGCTCCCCGCTCCTTCGTGATCGGAAACGTGCGGCCCGGCGACCCCTTCTACATCACCACGGCCCACTGCGGGCACCACACCGCTCAGACGTGGATCCTTGGGTACGCACCGAAGTCCGGCCGCTGGGGATATGTCGAGGCGCTCCACCTGCCCGCCTGCCAATAGCCTGACAGCGCGGCCATGAACAGCGCCTGGCAGAGCCCACCGAGCCGCGGGCCGCGCACAAGCACAGGAGGGGGTGTCCGACGCGTCGGACACCCCCTCCCCATAGCCACCGCCATCCTCCCGCGCACATCCCACTCGGCCCGCTCTGACCACCGCGACCCACCGCAGCCAGACCGCACTCACGCGCCCACCAGATCAGCCAGGCGCGCGGCTAACCGAACAGAGTGTGATCGCGAAGACCCGTACGCGGCCTAGAATCCACAGATCATCATGACAGCCCCACAGTACGTGGCCTGTGTGATCTTCCAGCCCGACGGGGTACGGACCGCCTCACCGCCGAAGATCCTCGTGGTCCCGGATGGCCCGGCCGGAGATATCCCCAGCCGGGGATCATTGAAGGTCAGGGACACCTGGATGTCGACGCGGTCGGCGGCTCGGGGCGCGGTGGCGAGAAGCCCGACCGTCGCCGTTCTCGCGAAGCCCGGGTGGGCGGTGGCGAACGACGTCCTGGCCGCGACGAGGGCGGACGTGTCGGTGGCGTCGACGGCGCTGACGGCCTCAGCCGCGGGAACACCGGCCCGCAGCGCCCGGCTCGCCGCGGCCTGGATCGCCGCGTCGAGATCCGGGGTCGCTGGCGGCGGCGCGCTGGCGACGACCAGCGCGTCGGCGACCTGGCGGACCTCATCGAACGTGATCGGCGTACCACCGTCCACGGCGAGCACCAGGCCGTCACGCTCGATCCAGGTGAAGCCGAACTCCCTCTTGGCGGCATTGCCTCGCTGGAGGGCCGGATTGACCGCGCACGGTCGTACGGAAGTAGGAGTCGACGCTGGAGCCACTGGCGCGGACACGCTCCGCCATGTCGTCGAAAGTCCCGGTCGACCCCCACTCGGCGCGCACGGACACGAATCCGACCGGCCCGTCAATCGTCGAGAAGTCGGCCCGGTACGAACGGATGCCGGCCCGACTATCCCGTATGTCGGTTCCGGTGCCTACCGAGGTGCCCCTGGGCGTCAGCCCGCTGGGCAGCCACGGGATGGTGACGCCACCGATCACCGGTCCGGATACGTCCGGAGCCGAGGTCAGCGGCACGGCGATGGGCACGCCGGCGGGACGGGCAGAGGCCGGCGCCGATCTCGCCCCGGCGGTCGCGACGCCGTCGCCGCCGCCGGGGCGCAGGAGCAGGCCCGCTGGGACCAGAAGGGCCAGGATCATGAGGGTGGCCGCACCGGTGGTGAACCGGGCGCGCCGCCGTCGCCGGACACGCTCGCGGGTGGCGTCGGCCAGCCCGCTTCCGGCGGTGATTCCAGCAGTGATCGCGCGCAGTTCGTGGGCGACGGCCTGTTCAAAGGGTGAGGTGGGGGGCATCGTCACCGGATGCTCCTGGTCTCGGGCGCCGGGCGATCGTCGCCGACGGCGGTCGCCCGGCTGTGGGAGGGGGTCGCGGCTCCGTCGCAAGCCGAGCGGCTGCCGTCGGTGTCGGCCGTGGCGCTGCTCGGTCGCAGAGACAGATGGATGCTCTCCCGCAGCCGGGCGAGGCCGCGCGACGCGTGGCTCTTCACCGAGCCGACCGAGCAGCCGAGTGCCGCAACCCTGGCTACCTTCCCGCTCAGGCACTCTCGCCTCCGATCCGTCGACGGCGCACGAGGGGCGCCGTTCCCGTTCGGCGTCCTGAACGCCCACGGAGTCCCGCGAGGTTGAGTCCCGGACGAAACCGGCTCGGCTCGTGCCTGAATCGGGCATCCCAGGGCACATCATTCCTACGTCATGGCTACGAGCCGCAGGCTGCAGCGAGTAGTCGAAGGCCGTCGCGGCGGGCGGGCGTCCGTACCTGCCGTGCCCCGGTCGGATACCGGTCGACGTCAGGCGAATAGGGCCGAGGCGGTGTGAAGCCCGCCCAGACGGCCAGTCCCAACGCCACCGGGGCTGGCCCGCCGATCTATCGGATGGACCGGGACCGTCCGCTGCTCGGTCCGCCGCAGCTCCTCGCCGAGTGGTCGTCGGGGTCGATCGGTAGCTCTCGGAAGGTGTGCCCTCCATCGTCGGAGCGCAGCAGGGCCCCGACCTCGACGCTCACGAACAGCGAACCCGGGTCGTCGATGCGGATGTCCTTGACGTGGGGAAGGTGCGGCGGCGCCGGGAAGAACCACCGCGGCGCGGTCGGCATCTTGGTCATGGCCAGGCACTCCCTCCACGCGGCGGTGAGTTAGGTACTACACCCCAATCAAGATCGATTTTTCTCTCACCTGCGAAAAGGCTTGGAAGAGACCAAGATCGATGGAAACTCGGGCTAGGGGAAGCGCGCGTAGGGGATGGCGGCAGCTTCGCGTGGCGTCATGCATCAGGCGCGGCCACGCCAGTCGGCATGGCCGCGCCTGAGATTGGGGGAGCCTGTTGCTCAGGGTCGGGCGGAGCTCCGTCCGGCGCTGAGCGCGGCCGCGTCTGGCTCCGCTGGCGCGGGGATGGCGGGGATCGGTACCGCCGCGGTGCCGGTGCCGGTGCCGGTGCCGGTGTCCGCCGCGGAGCCCGTGCCGGTGACGGTGGCGGTCAGGGGTGCGCCGGTGGTCAGCGGGGCGGCGGTGTGGATGTACCGGGTGCCGCGCAGCAGGGAGGCAAGGGCCGCGACCAGCGACATGACGATCGCCAGGGTGAACACGATGACCAGGCCGTGGTGGAACGGCGAGGCGATGAGGTGCGGGAAGTACTCCTTGCCGGTGAGCTCCTGGGCGTCCGCCGGGGGCAGGCTGCGCAGCGTGTCGTCGCCGAGGAGGTTGTGCATCGGGTTGTAGCCGAGGAACGCGGCGAACAGGCTGCCGACCGGCGGCAGGTTCGCCACCCGCTCGACGACGTCGGCCGGCACGTGGTGGGCGGCGAGCCCGCTGCGCAGCGAGGACGGCAGCGTGGAGGCCAGGCCCGCGACCATCATCGAGAAGAACAGGCCGATCGAGAGGACCTGGCCGGAGTTCATGAACGTCGCGCGCATCCCGGACGCCCCGCCGCGGCTGTGGGCGGGAACGGCGTTCATCATGGCCGTCGTGTTCGGCGCCGAGAACAGGCCCATGCCGGCGCCGTTGAGCAGGAGCAGGGCCGCGAAGACCGGGTAGCTGAAGTTCGTCGGCAGCAGGAGCAGCCCGAGGAAGGTCACGGCGACCAGCGTCAGGCCGCCGGTGGCGAACGCGCGGGCACCGAACCGGTCGGACAGGAAGCCGGACACCGGGCCCGCCACGAGAAACCCGACGGTGAGCGGCAGCAGGTAGATGCCGGCCCACAGCGGCGTGTCGACGAAGTCGTAGCCGTGCAGGGGCAGCCAGATGCCCTGCAGCCAGATGATCAGCATGAACTGCATGCCGCCGCGGGCGATGGACGACAGCAGCACCGCGGCGTTCCCGGCGGTGAACGCCCGGATCCGGAACAGCGCCAGGTCGAACATCGGCTGCGCGACCCGGCGCTCGATCTGCAGGAAGGCGACGAGCACGGCCGCACCGCCGATGAGCGCGGCGAGGACCTTCGGGTTCGTCCAGCCCATGTCGTGCCCGCCGTAGGGCTGGATGCCGTACGTGACGCCGGCCAGCAGCACGGTCAGGCCCAGCGCGAACGTGACGTTGCCCCACCAGTCGATGCGCGCCTTCACCCGCCGCCCGGTGTCCCGCAGGCTGCGGTACGACCACACCGTCCCGATCACGCCGATCGGGATGCTCACCCAGAACACGGCCCGCCAGTCCCACTCGGAGAGCAGCCCGCCGGCGACGAGCCCGATGAACGAACCGGCGAGCGCGGCCACCTGGTTGATGCCCAGCGCCATGCCGCGCTGGCGGGCGGGGAAGGCGTCGGTGAGGATCGCCGTCGAGTTCGCCATCAGCATCGCGCCGCCGATGCCCTCCACGACCCGGAAGCCGATCAGCCACAGCGCCCCCGCCTGCCCCTGCAGCGGCGTGGCCGTGAGGCCGATGGCGGAGACGGTGAACACCGCGAAGCCCGCGTTGTAGATGCGGACCCGGCCGAACATGTCGCCGAGCCGGCCCAGCGTCACCACCAGCACGGCGGAGACCAGCATGTACCCCATCAGGATCCACAGCAGATAGCTGACGTTGCCCGGGGTGAGGGGATCGAGATGGATGCCGCGGAAGATCGCCGGCAGTGAGATGATGACGATGGAGCTGTTCACGGTGGCCAGCAGCACGCCGATGGTCGTGTTGGACAGGGCGACCCAGCGGTAGTTCGAGCTGTTCTCCCCGTCCGATCGGCGCGCCGCGTCAGTCGGACATCCCGCGGTGGTGGGCATTCCGGCGTGCTCCCTCCCAGGTTCTGGCGCAGGCGGACGCCACCGAACAGGGCATGCCGCCGCACAGGGCCGCCCGGGGCGCCGTGTGGGCCACGCGCCTGTCTGCGGTCGCGCGACCGAGCGGGTCCCCAAGCCCGAGGCCGGTGGTCTGGTGCTGGCCGCCGGCGTGTCCTGGCCGGGCGCGCGGTGGGTTCCGCCAGAAATTTACTTGTACTATGTTAACAAAATTTTCCATGTCTGCCATCCCCCCAGGCCGGACGTGTCCCATCGCACGCCCGCGGACGTCGGCCGGGAGTTCGCCGTCGCTGGGAGGCGGCCGAGCGCATGGCGGCCGGAGAGGTGGCGGCCGGGGGAGGGCCTCCGTTTCCGCGCGATTGTGTCCTGGATCCGTCCGGTGGCCTTGCGAGGGAGTGGTCAGGTCCGATCGAATCGGACGGAGACGATCCGTGCGCCAGGCCGGCGGCGAGCCGGACCCCACGCCGCACGGACTCGGCGCGGCACGGGCGAACGTCCTACGACCATGGAGGTGCCACAGTGCGTTACGTGAAACTCGGCTCGACGGGACTGGATGTCTCGAAGATCTGCCTGGGCTGCATGAGCTACGGCGCCCCGGCCCGAGGCAAGCACGAGTGGTCGCTCGGCGAGGACGAGGCACGGCCGTTCTTCCGCCGGGCGATCGAGGCGGGCGTGAACTTCTTCGACACGGCGAACGTCTACTCGCACGGCAGCAGCGAGGAGATCACCGGCCGGGCGCTGGTGGAGTTCGCCGACCGCGACGAGATCGTCCTCGCGACCAAGGTGCACGGGCCGATGCGCCCCGGCCCGAACGGTGGCGGCCTGTCCCGCAAGGCGATCCTGTCGGCGATCGACGCGAGCCTGCGCCGGCTCGGTACCGACTACGTCGACCTCTACCAGATCCACCGGTGGGATCCGCACACGCCGATCGAGGAGACCCTCGAGGCGCTGCACGACGTCGTCCGTGCCGGCAAGGCCCGCTACATCGGTGCCTCGTCGATGCACGCCTGGCAGTTCGCCAAGGCGCTCTACGTCGCCGACGCGCACGGCTGGACCCGGTTCGCGTCCATGCAGCCCCACTACAACCTGATCTACCGCGAGGAGGAGCGGGAGATGCTCCCGCTGTGCGCGGACCAGGGCATCGGGGTGATCCCGTGGAGCCCGCTGGCCCGCGGCCGCCTCACCCGCCCCTGGGACGAGACGACCGCCCGCAGCGAGACCGACGAGTTCGGCAGCAACCTCTACCTCGACTCCGACCGCCAGATCGTCTCCGAGGTCGTTCGCGTCGCCGCCGAGCGCGGTGCCCCGCCCGCCCAGGTCGCGCTCGCCTGGGTGCTGCGCAACCCGACCGTGACCGCACCCATCATTGGCGCGACTCGGATGAGCCACCTCGAGGACGCCCTCGCCGCCGTCGACCTCACCCTCACCGACGACCTCACCGACGACGAGGTCGCGGCCCTGGAGAAGCCCTACACCGCCCGTCCCGTCTCCGGCTTCTAGCCCGAGTTTCCATACCGGCGGGTAACTTATGCTCTCTCGGTCGTGATCGTACATCGGGGTCCCGCGGGCTCTGTTGCATCGGCGGAGTCCGCTGTCCCGCCGCCGTCGATCGGTCATGATCGAGTGATGCGTCGACGTCGTGTCTATCCACCGGTTCCGGCGTCGGAGTTCGCGGGGTTCCGGTTCCCGCCCGAGGTGATCGTCCTGGCGGTGCGGTGGTACCTGCGGTTCGCGCTGTCCTACCGGGATGTCGAGGAGCTGCTCGCTGAACGCGGCCTCGAGGTTGATCACGTCACGATCTACCGGTGGGTGCAGCGCTTCACACCCCTGCTGGCCGAGGCGGCCCGGCCGTGTCGTCACCGGTCTGGCGACAGGTGGTTCGTCGATGAGACGTATGTCAAGGTCTCCGGCCGGTGGACGTACCTGTACCGTGCGGTCGACCAGCATGGCCAGGTCATCGACGTCCTGGCCAGCGAACGACGCGACCAGCCCGCCGCCCGGCGCTTCACCGGATCGAAACCGACCACGGCCGGTTGAAAGCACGGCTCCGGCCGATGCGCGGACTGAAACGCCTCCACTCTGTCCAAACCATCAGCGCCGGACTCGGCCGGGTAACGGGGGCGCATTGCTGCGTCCCCGTCCCCTCAGAACCGTGCGTG
>NZ_FZMO01000551.1 GCF_900197875.1 Frankia canadensis
GCTCCTTCCCCCCCACCGCCCGCCCGGGACCTGCCGTCGCTGAGCCGGGACGCCCTGGCTGCCGTGCTGACGACGGGGCTCGGCGCGGCGGGGGAGCCACCCGAGGGCCTGGTCGGGGCGCTGCCGACGAGCAGGTCCGTGGCCGGCATCACCGCGGCCAGTGGTGGCGACTGCGGCGACGTCGACCGGTGCCTGCGTGCCAGTCCCCTGACGCTGACGGTCGTCGTCGCGGCGCTCGTCTGTCTGCAGGACCAGTCGACCCGCGAGCTGCCCGTGCCTCGTCTCCTGGCTGGCTACGTGGTGTCCGAACCGAAGCCGGTGCCGGTCAGCCTGGGCCCGACGGCCGTCGGGACGCTCGGGCGGGAGCGCGTGAGCGGGCGGGAACACGCGACGACCGTGCCGGACGGGGTCGGGGGAGCCTGGTCGGTCCGGATCCTGCCGAAGCGGTCCGGTCACCGGCAGGTGGTGCTCGTCGGCCATCTGCGTCCCGAGGGCGGCGCCGCCAAGGACCGGCAGGAACAGGCCGCCGCAACCGCCAGGAGTACCCAGACGGCCGCCGGCACCGTCCTCGACAAGGTCGCCCATGCCCTGGACGACTGACGGTGCCGGCCGGCGGCCCGCGGCGCCGGTACCGGTGCCGACACCGCGGGCCGCGCCGAGGCGCTCGATGATCCAGGTGTGCGGGAAGGGTTAGCGAGATCCGATGGACATCATCGACCAGGTCGTGCTCCGATACGACCGGGAGGCGCGCGGGTTTCGACCGGTGGCGTCGACGTTGCCGGCGGACGACCGGACGGCGGCGACGTCGCGGTTCGTCGCGTTGACGAACGCCTCCTACCGCACGCAGGACCTGACGGCGGGACGGAGCCTGTGCTTCGCGCGGGTACCGGACGACCAGGACGGCCGAAGTATGATCATCTGCCGGGCCCCGGAGACCAGCTCGGGCAGCGTCGCCGCGGCGGCGCACGTGCTCATCGGCCGGCAGCTGACCGCCCAGATCGCGCTGGCGCTGTCCACCTCCTGGTCGCGGTGGATGCTGACCGCCGGTGGGTCGGGGGCGCTCGCCCCCCTGGGCTGGACCGAGCTGGAGGGCGACGTGAAGGCGCGCAACCTCCAGGTGCAGGCCGACTCGCGGGCCCCGGAGCTGGAGGCGGAGCTGACGCGGCTGGTCGACGCGCTGCTGCGGGTCGGTTCCGGGCGGCTGGCGGTGATCGGCTATCGGTCCGACCCGGCCCTGCTGCTGGCGGGGGCGCGGGAGATCCTGGGGGACTTCGGGTCGGACGACTGGACCTTCTCGACGGGCGAGCCCGCGCAGAAGCGGGGGGTTCGGCTGACGTTCATGCTGCGGGGTGGCAACGTCACCTCCGACTCGTACGCCGATCTGGGCGGGTATGACGCGGGCTCGCCCCGGCTGATCTCCGCGGCGGTCCTCGTGCGCGCCTTCATGAACTCGGCCGCCCTGCGGACCTGGGCCGCCGAACGCGCCGAGCTCGGCATCCACGATCTCGACACCCTGTTGGACTGGGCCGGCCGGGGGGCGCCGTCGCCGCGGTCCCCCGAGTTCGCCAGCAGGTCACGTGAGCAGATCACCCAGCAGTGGCTGGCGGCACAGCGCGGCTGGGACAGCGAGCGGCAGACCTGGGACGCCGAGCGGCGAGCGCTGAACGACGAGCTGCTGCGCACCCAGCGGGAGCTGCAGAACCAGGATGTGCAGATGAAGATGAAGACCGCCAACGTCGTCGCCCTGCAGGAGCAGCTGGCCGCGGTGAACGCCAAGGTCGACGAGCTCAGCAACGAGCTCGACATCACGAGGTCGGTGCGCGGAGCCCTGGAGCGACACCTCATCACGAGGGACCAGCGGACTACCGCCTCCACCGCGGAGTTCGGGTCGACGCCGGCGCCCGGGGCCGGCGGCTCGGAAGCGGACGCGCGGTGAGCCCGCGCAGGGGTGGCGGCCGGCCGCCCGGCGCCGCGGGGCGCCCGGGGCGGTTCGCGGCGTGGCGGTCCCCGAGCAGCATCGACAGCCGGATCGGGCTGTGGGGGGCGACGAGCAGCGGGAAGACGACGATGCTCGCCGCGCTGCACACCGCCATGACCCAGCAGGACGGCGGCGACGACGACTGGATCCTCTTCAGCGCGAACGAGGCGACCCGAGCATTCCTGGCCCGGGCGCGGGCGCAGATCGCCCGGCGGGAGTTCCCGGTCCCGTCGCCGCACGAGGCCCGGGAGCTGTCGCTGAGTCTCCTGCGCCCGGACAGCGCCGGCTGGGCCCGGCGGCTGGTGCGCCGTGGAACGCGCCGCCGCGCGCGCCGCGCCGAGTTCCACATCACCCTGATGGACGTCAGCGGCCGGATGTACGCCCCGGCCACGTTCGACGACCAGGACGCAGACGACCGGAAACAGGCCGGCGACCTGTTCCGCGACGAGCCCGAGGCCGGTGACGCCGTCGAGCTCCTCGTCGACCATCTGGCCCGCGCCGACGGCATGGTCTATCTCTTCGATCCGCTGCGCGAGCTGGAGACCCAGGACTCCTACCAGTACCTGGAAAGCATGGTCGAGCGGGTGCTCGCACGGGCGGAGGAACTCGGCCGGCTGCCCGACGGCAAGCTGCCGCACTATCTCGCGGTGTGCATCAACAAGATCGACGACAGGCGCGTGTTCAACGCCGCCTACGACGGCGGTTTCCTGTCCGTCAGCGACAGTGACGAGATGCTGCCCGAGATCACCAGGGAGGACGCCGCGGACCTCTTCCGTCATCTGTGTTCCCGGGAGATGATGGGAGGGGCGGCCGGTAGTGGCCCGTGGGTCCGGGGCAGCATCGAACGGCATTTCCATCCGGGTCGAGTGCGTTATTTCGCCAGCTCGTCCATCGGTTTCTACGTCGGCAGTGGCGGCACCTTCCGCATTCAGGACTTCGCGAACATCGAGGCCGACGACCTGGGACGGCCGAGGATCCGCGGCCGGCTGAATCCGGTCAACGTGCTGGAGCCGTTCCTCTGGCTGGCCGAGTCGATCCGCGCCGCGCCCACGGCGCCCGCGCTCGAGAGCCGGCGAGGTGGCCCCGCCTCCACCGGCGAGGGCGACGGTCAGCCCGGGCACGCCGGCGCGGACGTCGACGACCCCCTGGCCGGAGACGACGCCGGACTGGGCGGGGTCCCCGGGCCCCAGCCGAGGTCCGACGAGGCGGACTGGGACGACAGCCCGTTCCAGACCCGCATCGACGAGATGCCGCCCCCGCCACCTCCGCCGCCCCCGCCGCCGTGGCAACCGAGGTGAGGCGGGTGAGGTGGCTCGGTGAGCCCGTCCGCGCCTGAGGACCCGGCACCCACGGCCGCCGGCGCCGCCCGCACGGGGCTCCCGGCTGGCGCGAGGCTCCCGACCGGCGCGAGGCTCCCGACCGGCATGGGGGCCGCGGGCGCGGGCGTGCCGGCCGGCTGGGCTGTGTATGGCAAGGTCGCCGGCACCGCGGACGACTACTCCGTGCTGCGCTCCAGCGGTGCCTACTTCAGCCGCGCCGACTACGACGGCATCCTGCGCCGCTTCGTCCCGGGCACGCCGCCGCCGCGCCCGCAGCGATCCGAGGCGTCCGGGCTGCCGTGGGCCACGATCAGCTACGCCCCGCTGCGCTCCACCGCGGCCGGCGGCGACGCGGACGCCAGCGTCCTGGGCCTCGCGGTGTGCGACTGGACGGACGTCACCGACGGCGCCGGCCGGCCGGTGGCCGCGACGTCCTACCTGTGTGCGCCGTTCGCCGCGTGTGCGGCCCTGCCCCTGGGCTACGAGGACCTGCACCTCGCCCTGCTCTGGGATCCGGCGGTCGCCGCGGCTCTCGGCCCGGGGGCGATCGGCCCGCGCCTGCCGCTCGCGGACCCGCCGGCCCAGGCCGGGGAGGTGACGCTCGGGTCGCTGCCCGGACTCGGCCCGGCGCACGTCGCACAGGCGCTGGAGGCGGATCCGGCGACGTTCTGGCTCGCGGCCGGAACAGCGGCGCTGCTGTTGTGCCAGCCGGTGGCGCTGCTGGGCGCGCCGGCACTGGAACCGAGCACCCGGATCGCCGAGCGGCTCCGCTTCCTCGACGCGGTCGCGGCGCTGCTGCCGTACGGGCAGCGGGCCCGGCTGGTCGTCAGCACCTGGGCCGACTCCGGCAGCACCCACCGCATCCGGCTCGCCTACACCGACCGCGCCCGGCCCGGGGACGCCGCGGTGACGCTCGCCGGCCCGAACCGGGAGCCGAGTGTGCCGGCGCTGCCCCGCGGGGCGCGCGAGTACCACGCGCTGCTCGTCGAACTCCACGGGAACCGCGGGGTGCCGGTCGAGCGGATCGTCGAGCATCTGTGCGACCCGGCCTATCGGGCGGCGCGTCGCATCGCCGACCCGCGCCACGCCCTGCTCAGCCTCGCCGACCTGCCCGGGCCCACGTACTTCGCCACCCGGTTCGCCGCCCCAGCGCCGCCGAGGATCCGCGACGCGGCGCCGGCCGCGCGCTCCGCCAGGCCCACGGCGGCCGGCGGCAGGGGAGAGGTGCGCGGGACGGTGGCGCGACGCGACGGCACGGCGGCGGAGGTCGTGTCCGAGATCGTCGGCCTTGTCCGGGCGCAGCGGCAGCGGCGTCGGCTACTCGTCGGGGCATCCAGCGCCGAGTCGGACGCGGCGGTGCTCACGGTGCTGGCCGCTCGTACCGACACCGACGCCGTCGCCCTGGAACTGGTCCGGCTCGCCATCGAGGACGACCTGCGCGGTGCCGACGCCGAGCACCTGGGCCTGCCGACCGCGGCGCCGCACACCGTGGGCTGGCTCGGCTGGCTCGGGCGTGCGGACGGCCCCGGCGCGGCCGTGCGGCCCTTCGCCCGGATGATCTCCGGCCCGATCGACCCCGGCGCGCTGTCCGCCCTGGCGGCGCGCGGGCGTGCCCTGCGCGGAGACAGTCGCTACGCGCTGGCGTTCGTCCGGCTCGCCCGGCTTACCGGGCGCCGGCGGTCGCTGGACCAGCCGCTGTGGCAGTGGCTCACCGCCGCGGGGGCGACCGGGACGCTGGCGTCGCCGGAGTGCGCGGTCTGGGCGGAGGAGCTGAGCCGCCCGCCGATCGGCAGCGCCGTGGACGAGGCCCGCCTCGACCTGCTGCGGCTGCTGCTCGGCGCCGGGCCGGCCGAGCCCCTGCGGGCCCGGATGCTCAGCGTGTACTGGATCGACTACCACAACGCGCTGATCGCCGACTACCGCGAGCTGATCTCGCGCTACGAGCGTGACACCCGGCGGCTGACCGTCGCGGCCCTCGTCATGAACGGGCTCGCCGCCTCGCTGGACCGCGCCGGTTGGCCTGACGACGACCGCGCCGTGGATGACACGCTGCGGCTGCTGGCCCGGATGGCGCAGCGGGTGCGGTGGATCCCCCCGGGCCTGCGGGCCACCCTGGCCGTCTACCTGTCGGCCGCGCCGAAGGTGCGACTGCGCCGCTCCGAAGCCGAGCAGTGGATGCGTGACATGCTCGCCCTGTACGCCGCCGGCCCGACCACGCGCGGCGCGCCCTGACGCCGCGCACCGGACCTCACCACAGGTCGGTTCCCTCCTCCACCTGCGGGTCCGGCGCGCCCTGGGGGTCGCCGTACCCCGACCGCCGCGGGTACGGCGGCGAGGATCCGTTTCGCTCTCCTGACCGGTCCGCAGGGCGGTCACGGCCGCCCGGGTGCGGCGCGCCGGGGTGGCCCGGCGCGCTGGGCTGACCGTCCGCGGCCGGCCCCGGCGCGTCCCCATGGCCGCCCGCGCCCGGACGACCCGTTGTTCCCGATCCCCGCGCGGGCGGGCGCGGGGGTGGCGTGCCCTCGTCGTCGCGGCGGCCACGCCGACGTCCCCACCGCGGCTCGTCGGGCACCGGCCCCTGCGGTGGCCAGGTCCGCTGCGCGGTGCCCGTGCCGGAGCCGTTCTGGTCGGCGCCGTTCGCTGCGGCGGCGCGCTGGTGGGGCGGCAGGAGACCCGGCGCCAGGACCTGGTCCTGGCGCAGGTAGTTCACGTCCGTGTCGACGCGCCGCAGCTGCTCGCGCTTCCAGCGGTCGAGCCTGCGCTCGGCGACCTCGACCTGGTCGCGGACGCTGCGGCGGGCCAGCCCCTCCATCGCCTCGTCCCGGATGTCGCGCGCGGCCTGAGCCTCGCGCAGCGTGTCGACCTGGTAGATCATCTGCTCGGCCCGCAGTCGGCGGCTGCGCTGGCGGGAGATCGCCAGGTGCTCCCGTTCCTCGGCTTCCAGGCCCTCCTCGTACTTGCTCCTGCGGCCGAACGACATGAGGAGCTTGAACAGGATCGGCAGGCAGTCGATCGCCGTGATGAACGCGAGCAGCGTGTGGTGCGTGGTGCGCATCGTCGCGTTGTGCTTGGTCAGGTCGCCGAGCGCCTGCATGCGGATCAGCAGGCCGGTGTTGCGGCCGTTCGAGCTGTCGAAGCTGGACTGCAGCCGCCGGCGCTGGTCGAGCAGCGGGTTCAGCTGACGCCGGTCCTCGTCCAGCCGGTCGCTCGCGTCCTGGACCGCCTTCGCCCGCCGGGCGGGAAGGTTCGCCACGGCGGTCGTGCGAGCCGTGTCCAGCTGCCGCTGCAGGGGATCGACGTTGGCCCGCTTGTAGTCGTCGGCCTGCTGGCGCAGGCTGCGCGTGCGGTCGCCCTCGCCGGGGCGGCCCGAGCCGACGCCGCCGCCGCAGTCGGTGCGGCCGGCCGCCTCACAGTTGGCCCGCCCGTTGAGCGCGTTGTACGTCTTCATCGGGTCCCGGTCCGGGCTCAGCGCGGCGCTCAGCCTGAGCACCGTCGCATCATCCTCCGCGGAGATGGAGCTTCCGTCGTTCTGGATGATCTTCTGCTGTGCGCCCACGTCCGCGGAGAGCTGGTTGATCCGTCTGACGATGGGGTTGTTCGGGTCGTTCCAGTCCTGCTGCTGGCTGGTCGCGGCGCTGGCCTGGATCAGCGCCACCTGCTGCATGATCTCCGGCTGGAAGATGCGCAGGACGAACGGCGTCGACACGACGAGACCGATGAGGAACGCCAGGGCGGCCCGGGGCAGCAGCAGCCACAGGTTGCCCCGCCCCGCGGTGGCCAGCAGCCAGCGGTCGAAGGACATGATGGCGGTGCCCCACAGCAACCCGGCGACGACACAGGCCACGATCGGCAGATCCAGCGCCATGTGCAGGGCGAAACCGCCGGACACCGCCGCCATGGCCGACGTGATGAACACCGAACTGCCAAGACCCACGTACTTGGGCCGGTCCGCCGGGAAACGGTCCAGGATCTCGAGGTTCGCCGTGGACAGCCACAGCATCAACCGCCCCATGACCGTGAACGGCGCCCTGATGAACCGGGCGCCCGCCCCGGCCACCGAACGCGGCGCCATCCCTGTCTCGTCCATGTTCGAGCCCCCGTCTCCCGCGATCAGGATACCCCGGACGGGGTGCCGGAACATCGCCGCCGCGTCGCGCGGGCCGCCCGCCTGGTGCGCTATTCACCGGGCCGCTCCCGCCCTTTCTGGGAAGCAAGCTGCGGACGGCCTGGATGGCAACCGCGACGACCTGCGGAAATAGCCATTTCAACGGCTGTGGAGGTGGCGGATGGGGGGGCGTCGGGCCGGCCGCGGTGGCGGTGCGGGCACCCTACCCGAACATCCGCCGCTCTGGACGCGGAACCTCGCCGTGCTAACCTTCCGGGCAGGGGGGAACAATGTGCGCCAGCATGCTGCTCGAGATCGCGGCGACACCGGAGGAAACCGCATCTCTCCGGGACAGGATGATGCGGAATCGGCACTCCGGTGCGCCGGAATCGGCGACTCCGGGCGAGAGCGCCGCGGAGCCCGCGGTGAACCGTGAGGGGGTTTCCGCGCGGGATCTGTGGGAGATTCTGACGTCCTCGGCGGTCCGTTGTGGCGGTGTTGTCTCCGGGATATCCGCGCAACCCGGCAGGTCGATTGTCACGGTGCGGCTCGACCTTCTCGCCTCGGCCGACGCGGACGCGCTGGAAGCCGATGTCTGCGCGGTGCTCGGGCTGCGGCGGGACGGCATTCGCTGGGACCGCCGGACGCGGGGCGCCGCCGGGCCCGGCAGCGTGTGCCTGCGGTGCGGAGGCGTCGACGACGATCATCTGGACGGCTGCGATGCCACGCGGAAATGACGCCGCCGGCGGGCGGCCGCGGTGACCGCTGCCGGTGACCGGCCGCGGCCCGCGGTGCGCCTGGGACGCGACCGGTGGAGCCCACCGGCTCCGGTCGGATACCTCGACAGCGTCCAGGCGCTGGGCGGGCTCGCCGCACCCCTGCTGGCGGGCGCCAGCTTCACCCTCGCGGCCCTGCTCCTGCCGGCGACCGCCGGCGGTGCCGGCGTCACCCCGGGCGCCGCGCCCGGGTCCCGGCTCTGCCGGTGGCCCGACATCACCCTGTTCTGTTTCATCGGGTCAGGGCTGGCGCAGGTCGCCACCGTCCAGGCGACGGTCTGGTGCCGCCGGCTGACCGCCACGCCCGCGGAGTTCATGACCTGGTACCCGGACGAGGTCCACGACGGCCGGCCCAGCCGCTGGCTGCGCAACGTGCAGGCCAGCCATCAGCGGCAGGCGTTGCGCTGGGCCGATCGGGCGCGGCTGTGGTACCACGCCGGGATTCTGCTGCTGCTCGCCGGCCTGGTCGCCGTGTCGGTGCCGCCGTGGCGGATCGGCGCCGAGCGCGGGGCCGTGGTCGCCCTGACGGTG
Source organism: Frankia canadensis (assembly GCF_900197875.1). GTDB lineage: Bacteria > Actinomycetota > Actinomycetes > Frankiales > Frankiaceae > Frankia > Frankia canadensis. The sequence continues at coordinate 8,710 of NZ_FZMO01000551.1, forward strand.
CTCGGGCTGCTGGGGGAGCTGGCCTGGCTGGTCGTCGCGACGTTCCGTAGTCGGACCCGGCGGCGGCAGGGGCTGATCCACGGGGTGGGAGTGCTGTGCGGTCCGGTGCTGGCGGTGGCGGTCGCGGCCACCCCCTCCGGCACCTGGGGCACGTCCGGCGCCTTACGCGGCCTGGGTGCCGCCGGCGTGCTGGTCGTGGGGGTCGGCGTCCTGGCGGTGGCGGTGGAGATCGTCGTGCTGGTGAGCCGCCTGCTCACGTGGGGCTGGTTCGGCGTCCCGGTCAGCGGTGTCGGGCCGGGCTGGGCACGGGTGGCGACGCATGTCGTGGCCATCGTCGGGATCGCCGCCGCCGTCACCCTCGCACTGGCGGGCACGCGCCCCTGGCTGACGGCGGTGTCGGTGGCGGCGGTCGTTCCCGCGTTTGCGCTGGAGATGATCTGCGGCTGGCAGGTCTATGGTGCGGAACGGCATTCACGCGGCACCTGACGGTGCGATGACGTCGGGCGTGAGAACAGGAGACGGGGGCATGTTCGTGGGCGGTGGCGACGGGCCGGATGTCGGCCAGCCGGGCGGCGAGCGGCGGGATACAGCGGGTCCGGAGACCGGCTCACCTGATATCGGCCGGCCGCGCATCCTGCCCTATTCCTGGATCATCGGACAGGACGATGCCAGGACCGCGCTGGAACTCTCGTTCATCGAGCCGCGTATCGGCGGCGTGCTGATCAGTGGTCAGCGCGGGACGGCCAAGTCCACCGTCGCCCGGTCGTTCAACCTCATGACGACCGGGAACCTTCCCGTCACACTTCCCATCAACGCGACCGACGACCGGATCGTCGGGACCCTGGACGTCCCCGCGCTGCTCGAGGGCAGATGGGCGGAACGCGAAAGCCTGCTGGAGGAAGCCGGCTCGCGCAAGGTGCTGTACGTCGACGAGGTCAACCTGCTGGACGACCACATCGTGAACCTGCTTCTCGATGTCGTCTCCACCGGTCAGCTCGTCGTCGCCCACGCCGCCACGGAACGGCGGGTCGAGGTCTCCTTTCAGCTCGTCGGCACGATGAATCCGGAGGAGGGCAGCCTGCGTCCGCAGCTGTTGGACCGATTCGGACTGCTCGTGGAAATGGTCACCGAGACCGACATCGACGTGCGAGCCCTGATCCTGGAGCGGGTGCTGGAGTTCGACCAGGTGTGCCGCACGGGCCCGACAAAGGCCTACCGACTGGCGCTGCGCGCCGACCGCCGACGCAAGGATCAGCTCAAGGGCGCCCGCGTGATGATCACGGACGGCGCGGTGGTGCTGCCGGACGCCGTGCGGGTCCAGTGCGCGCGCGTCGCGGCGGCGATCGGAGCGGTCGGCCACCGCGGCGACGTCACCCTCGCCCGCGCGGCCCTGGCGTTCGCCGCGCGGCGCGGCGCGGACGTCGCCACGGCGGAGGACATCAGGGCGGTCGCGCGGTTCGTCCTGCCGCATCGCCGGGGCGCCATCTCCCGCGGCGGCTCGGCGACCTGGAGCGAGGCCGACGACGCCACGGTGTCCAAGGCCCTCGGTGACGATGGCTGAGCGCGGGTCGGCCCGGCTCGACGCCCTGGTGGAATGCATGGCCCTGCACCCGGAACTACGCGGTCTGCTTCTGCTCGACGCCGAGCCTGACGGCGGCGAGGAACGTCTCGCGCTGGTCATCCGGCGGCTGGCCGGGGCGCTGAAGGCCGTGACCGGCCGCCCGGTCCGGGAGATCCGGCTCGGCGCCGGCACCTCCGACGACGACCTGTGGGCCGGGCTGCGGCTGCGGCCGGACCCGGCCGGGCGCGGCGTGCTCCTGGAGCACGTGCCGCGGCCGCTGCTCGAACAGCCGGTGGCGGGCGCGCCGATCGCCCCGATCCCGCTGGTGGCCGTCGCGGACCTCACCATCGTGAGCGTCCCCGCCGCCCGCGCGATCGTGACCATCGCCGCCGCCCCCGTCGCGGCGATGGAACGCGACGGCTTCTCCTGCCGGTGGGAGCCCACCGGGGCCTGGGTGGCGGTCTGCGACCCCACGAGGATCGGGAGCGTCAGCCCTCACCTGCTCGACCGCTTCCCGCTGCGCGCGCCGATCGCCAGCCTGGTCGCCTCCGCCTCCGCGTCCGTCTCCGTCGCTGGCTCCGATGCCTCGTCCGAGGTCCCCTCCACCGCCGCGGCCGACGCCGACCCGGGCGCCGCGCCCACCCCTGGGGATGCCGAGCGCGCCGAGGAGGGCCGGCGGTGGCCGGCCATCACCCGCTCGCTGCTCGTCGAGCTCGCCCAGCGGAGCCCGTCTGGTCCGGAGGGGCATCGTCGGCCCGTCGCGCTGGCGCGCCTCGCGGTCGCGTGCGCGCGTCGCCGCGGCGCCGACCAGGTCGAATGGGAGGACGCCGCGACGGCGTTCGGCCTGCTCGGCGTGCCGTGGTCGCACGCGGGCACCGACGCGGCCGAGGACCCGGGTGACGCGCAGGGCGCGTCCGTGTCCGGGCGCGTCACCGAGCCCACTGCGACGTCCACCTCCGGCCAGAGCGGCCAGAGCGGCCTGGCGACGCCGTCGGAGCACGCTCCCACCGCCCCCGACGCCACGCTCGTCCGGGATGAGTCCGGCCTCGGGCTGCCGGTCGAGCACGGCGGCCCCGCGGAACTGACGCATCAGGTGCTCCTGCCGACCGACCAGCGGGAGGCGGCGGCACTCGCGGCGGTGTACCCCGAGGACGACTCCGAGCCGCTGCGGGAGGCCGAGCCGCTGCGGCTGCTGTGGGCCGCCTCCCACAACCTGCGTCAGCTGCGCGGGCAGATCGTCGGCACGAGGGCCGCGACGGACCTGCGGGACATCGCGGTCGTCCCCAGCCTGCTGCGCGCGGCCGCCCGGCGCGCCGCCCGCCGGCCCCGGAGCCTGGCGCCGGACGGCCCGCTGCTGATCGACCGAGGTGATCTGCGCGCCTACCGGCGGATGCCGGTACCGGAACAGATACTGGTGCTGCTGCTCGACCACACCGCCCGGCCGGGCGCGTCGTGGGTTCCCGTGCTGTCGGGCTACCTGGAGTGGGCGTACGTCCAGCGGGCGCGGATGGCGGTCATCGAGGTCGGCGTGGCGGACGGGCCGGGGGCCGTACCCCAGCTGCACGCCGAGCGGTTCCTGGCGCGCGGCATCCTCGACCCCAGGATCTCCTCGGCGCTGGCCGCGCCCGCCGGCACGGCCAGCCCGCTGGCCCACGGCCTGGACCTCGCCCACCTGACGGTGCTCCACGCCCTGCGGCACGGCAACACGCTGGTCCGGGAGGCGTACCTCGTCATCGCGACCGACGGCCGGGGGAACGTCCCGCTCGCTGACAGCCGGCTCGGCGAGCTGCGGCCCGCGGTGGGGGACGCCGGGGTGCGCGACGCGCTCGAGGCCGCCTCGCGGCTGCGCGGACTGCGCCGGCTGGTCGTGCACGTCGTCGACCTCGGCGGCCCGCCCTACGCGGACCTGCCCCGGCGCCTCGCCAGCGCGAGCGGCGCCGCACCGCCCGCGACCCCGCGCCCATGAGTGACCTGGCCAGCGTCCTGCGAGGGGCACGACGCATCGCGCGGGGCCGGTCCGGTCCCCGGCTTCTGCCGACGTTCCCCGGGAGTCCGTCCGCCCCGGCACCGCAGTCCGCCGCCCCGGAGCCGGCCTGGGAGCAGCCGCCGGCACCGGAGCCGACGCCAGTACCCGCGCTCGCACCGGGACCGGCGACCGCGGTGGGACGAGCGTCGCTGGACGACTCTCACTGCCTGCCGGCGAGATTCGTCACGATCAAGGTGCACCAGGACAGCCCGACCGGATTCCGTATCGAGGGGTTCGAGGGCGGGGCCAGGACCTTCGGGGGCCAGCCCTCGGACGGGGCCGTGGTCGCCGGCTACGATCCCAGGAGGCTACGGCTCCGGGTCGAGGACCTGCAGGAGCGATACTCCGCGATACAACCCGTGGAGTTCATCGAGGACTTCAACATGTGGTCGCTCGGGAACCGGCGCAACGCGCTGCGGAGGTGGCTGAACGATCTGCGACTGCGCCATTCCGACCTCCACGTCATCATCGAGGACGGCACGAATCTCGCGATTCCGTGGGAGGCGTTCCGCCTTCAGCAGCCACCCGATCACGGTGATCTCCCGTGTGCCGGCTGGCTTGGCGCGGTCCTGCCCGTCACCCGGTGGACCCCGTGGTTCGGCGAGTATGTGGGCCCGTCGGACCTCGACCAGACGATCGCCTGCGAGGGCGGTGCGATCGGATACTTCGAGCGGGGTCTGGATTCCGGCGGAGCGGACCTGGCGAGCCTCGGTGACTTCCTCGCGGGGACACCCCACGTGGACGAGAACGCCTTCGTCGCTGCTCTTGGCGAACCCGTCCCGCCTGGCGAGAAGCGACCCGCCATGGTCTATGTCGGCGCGCACAGCGAAGCCGGGGATGATCGCGCCAGGACTTCCGTCGGGCCGTTCCGGCTCAAGACCATGATGCTCTATCAGGACCTGCCCCGCATCAGCGGCGGCCAGACCATCGTCTTCGTCAACGCCTGCAACTCGGCGGAGATGTTCACCGTCGGTCACTTCGGGGACGACTCGCTCTACGGGCTGCCGGACTTCTTTCTCCGCATGGGTGCCGTCGGAATGATAGGTACCACGTCGGCGATCGGCGTCGAGACGGCGCCGCTCGTTCTCGCGGAAATCCTCCGGGCGGCGGCCGACGACCCGCAGGCACCGATCCCGCAGCTGCTGAGCCGCCTGCGCGCCCAGGCGGACCTGGCACTCGGCCCGCCGCCGTACACGAACAGGGATATCGAGCTGGCCTGGCGCTGGATCGACACGTTCAACTACGTCTACTACGGCCACCCGCTCGCGACGCTGCGACTCGTCAGTCAACGGGTGCCGTGACATGACGGACGCCCCGGGACCCGACCCGGCGGCACCGACGGCGCTCACGATCGAGCCGGTCGTCAGCTGGCCGCACGAGGTGCGCGCGGGCGGGCTGTACCAGCTGACCGTCGACGTGCGGCCCGCCGCGGACGCGGGCGCCTGGCCCTTTCCGCGGGAGGAGGTGACGGTGCATCTGCAGCTTTTCTGCCCGCCCGGGATCGTTCCGACGCTCATGACCGAGCCCGCGGTGGTGCTCCACCGTTTCGGCGGTACCTACGGGCCCGCCCGCTACGTGCTGGCGGTGGACGATGCCGTTCGCAGTGGTTCCCTTCAGCTGGTGCTCAGTAATCGGGCGGGTGTTCCCTTCCACGTGGCCGGCCTCGCGTTCCGCGCCGTGCCGCAGGTGCGACCCGAACCGGAGGCGCCGGCCCCGCGGGAGCCACCGGTCACCACGGTGCATGTGACACGGACTGTGGCGGGGGATCCAGGGCTTCCCGCGGCGCCGGCCCACGGCACCGATGACCTCTCCGGTCGGCAGGACATCTCCCCGCACGAGGACGTCCACGCGGACGACCGCCCTCATCTCGAGACGCTGGGTTTCTGCCGGCCGGATGGGTCGCGGGTGGTGTGGGAGGTGGAGATGATGCCCGGCCCGGCGGTGCGGACGCGGAACTTCCGGACCCGGTACGGCCGTTACCAGAACTTTCCGCTGGCGATTCGGTATGCGGTCGGCGGGGAGAGCGCGGAATTCGCGCTGGAGAACGCGGTCGGGGCGGGGCTGCGGATGTTGCGGTTCTTCGACGCGGATCGGCGGTGGCCGTGGGAGGGGAATCCGCAGCGATATCCGTGGGAGCTCTCGCGGCTGGTGGGGTACGACGTGGAATGTGATGTCCCTTTCGCGATCACGGTGGAGTTCGGGATGCCGCTGGCGGGGTTGCGGTCCTCGGGGACGGCTGGGTCACTGTCGTCGCCGGATGATCTGCGGGCCTTCACCGTGGGACTCGCGCGTGGGCTGGCGGTGCTGGATCGGCTCGGCGTCGTCCATCGCCAGATACGGGAGAACACCGTGCACTGGGATGCGCGGAGCCGGGTGGTGCAGATCAATCGGTTCGAGTACGCGCGCCGGGGGAGCGCGCGCTGCGGGACTGGGAGGCGCCGGAGCAGATCACCGGTGGTGGTCTCGTCGATCCGCGGGATGACGTGTTCAGCGCGGGCTGCGCGATTCTCGGCGTGACGGCGCGCGGGCTGTGCATCGGCCCGGACGGGATTCCCGACGCGTCCGCGAGCGGAGTCCCCTGGCTGGTGCATCTCCTCGACGGTGTGTTCGGCCCCGTCGCCACCCGCCCGGACGCCGCGGAGCTGCTGCGCCGGCTGGGCCACGACGACGTGCTGACCGACCTGCCCCGCCCGGAGCACGACGGTCTCGCCGAGGGGCACGCCGCCTACGACCACCTGATGGCCCTGAAGGACCCGCGTCGGATTCCGCCAGCCCGGCAGGTCCCGTCTCCGACCGCGCCTGCCCCCGATACGGCGCCGTAGCCGGCCAGGCCAGCTCGCCGCCGTATCCGTACCCGTGGCGGAACGCAGGAAGATTCTTCTACGGCTGGATCCCGCCGTGCACGATGCGTTGGCACGCTGGGCCGGTGACGAGTTGCGCAGCACGAACGCCCAGATCGAGTTCCTGCTCCGGGACGCACTGAGGTCCGCCGGGCGCATGCCGGCGGACGCCGGTCTGCTGCCGCGACGCGGCCGCCCCCCGGTCGGCGACGGCGGATCGCGACGAGATCGATTCTGTCCCGCCCGACGAGACAGAAGGATGACTCACCTCGTTCGGGTGTCGAGGAGCCTTGAGGCCAATCCGGTGGTGTGGTTGTTGGGGAATGGTTTGGTGAATCGCGTCAACCTGTCTGCTCCGTCTCCGCTCTAGAAGAAGTGGAAACAGTGGAACAGGAGCTGGGGCGACCGGGGCGTGCTGCCGCGATGGCCGGCTCCCAGCGGAACTGGAGGCGTTCATGACGCATGGTACGGACGGCATCATCCGCATTCCACCGGGGTGCTCTGGCGCGGAGCGTGCCGTGTATCAGGGGTCTGACCTGGGGGAATCGACTCGGCCTCGGCGACGTTTGGTCACCCGTCGCCTGCCCCGCGCCCTGGCCAGGCTGACCGCGCTGGCCCTGACCGGGATGGTCGGCGTGGCGCTGGCCGGCCCGGCGTCGGCGGCCGCCTCGACGACGGCGGCGGATGGCGGCGCGCGGCGGGCTCCGAGCGTCGACGGGGTGTCGGTCGGCTGGTTGCCCGGCGGCGTCAGCCTCACCAACGTGCAGCAGTCCACCCGGATCGGCAGCCCGGTCATCGTCGGCACGTTCCAGGGCGGCGACACGACCGTCCAGCTGACCGTCCAGCGGAGCACGCCTGACGCGACGCCCGCCCAGGTGGCCGCCGCCTACGCGCAGTACTACCCGGCCTCCCGGCTTGGCCGTATCACGCTGCGGGGCACCGAGGCCGTCACGTTGCGTCCCGAGGGCTCGACCCAGTTCAACGAGCTGACCTGGGTCGAGGGTCGCCCGGCGGTCGTGCTCACGGTGGCCGGGTACCGGGACGGGAAGGGCGGCGCCCCGACGAGCCTGTTCCCCGAGGCCGACCTGCTGCACATCGCCACGTCGCTCTCCGTCGGGCCGGCGCCGAAGCCGACGGCCTGGCAGACGCTGTCGCAGCGGCTGATCCGGGCCGCCTTCCCGGCCGGGCTGGACGCCACCAGCGCGCCGCCACGGGTGCCGCTGGCCCACGTGGAGAACGGCCAGCGCCTGGTCAGCCTGCTGGAGAAGTTCCGCGCCACCTACCCGGGCCTGGCGGCGAAGGTCACGGTGAACCAGGTGTATGTCTGGTCGAACGACCATGCCTCGGTCACGTTCACCATCGCCTATTCCTACCAGGGCCAGTCCGGTTCGATCGGCACCGCTGGCAAGGCGGTTTTCACCCAGGGCGCGTGGAAGGTCTCGGAGGCGACCTACCGCAGCGTGCTGGCGCTGGCAGGACAGCTCGGAAACCAGCCGGCATAGAGCCGGCACGCTGTTCGCACAACCAGCCGGCTCGGTCCGCGCGGTCAGTCGACCATCGACATGGCGCGCCCCGCGAAGCGGCGGCTCACCTCACCGTGAGCCGCCGCTTCGTCGACGTGTACGCAGGGGAGTACGGGCGGCGCGGGCCTATTGATGGGGGCATACGTCACACGTGACGTCCTACGAGGCGTTCGAGGATTTCGTCACCGCTTCGGCCGACCGGCTCATGCGGACGGCCTTTCTGCTCACCGGCAACCGGCACGCGGCCGAGGATCTGCTGCAGGGCGCACTGGAACGCACCTACGAGCAGTGGGACAGCAAGAAGATCCTCGCTCCGGAGGCCTACGTCCGGCGGGCGATGGTGAACGCGTCCCTGCGGAGCTGGCGGTCACGCCGCTTTCGGGAGGAGCCGCTGGAGGCGTCGGCCGACCGGGCCAGCGCGGACGACGGCCCCGACCTGGCGCTGCGGGACCAGGTGCTCCGGGCGCTGCGGGAGCTCCCGCAACGGCAACGCGCCGTGGTCGTTCTGCGTTACTTCGACGATCTGCCGGAGGCGACGGTGGCCGACATTCTCGGCTGCAGCGTCGGGTCGGTGAAGACCCACGCGTCGCGGGCTCTCGCCCGACTTCGGCTGAGTGAGCATCTGGGGGACGTCCGCATGCGAAGTGACAGGGGGCGTTGATGTCCGACGACGCCGGCAGGGGTCCCACATCGCATTGCGGCGTACCGGCGGATGGTCGTCTCGCGGCGAGCTCCGGAGCCGGTTCCGCGATGCCCGCCGGCGAGGCGGCCTTCGAAGAGGTGCTGCGTGACCTGTTGGACCGTTCCAGCCGGCAGATCACCGCACCCGCGGATCTGACCGCCAGAGTGCATGCCGCGGCGCCGGCGCGCCGTCGAGTGCGACGGCCGTATCGGACGTGTCGAGGCACTCTTGAACAGAGAGCGTGGCGGGAGCGGCGGCCCAGGAGGGCGGTGGTCGCGGCGGCGCTGGCCACGTGCCTGCTGGTACTCGGTGGCCTGATCGTCGACAGGTACGTGGGGACCGTGGGCGGGCTGAGTGTCGTCACCCCGGCGGGCAGCGGTGCGTTCTCCCGGCCCGACCCCGCCGCGACACCACCGGTAGGCGTCGCGCCCGCCCCCGGAACCGTCTACGCGCCGGTCACCCCTCCGCCGGTCACCCCTCCGACGGCCACCGCGACGCCGGACCCGGCCACCGCTGGCGCGATCAGAGCGGCGTTCGAGGGAGCGTTCGACGGCGACGCCGATCCCGACGACGGTCTCACCCACGTCCAGGACGGCGCGAGGTACCGCGCCATTACGCAGCGGTTCCTCGCACGCTATCCGGGCACCGTCGGCACCCTCACCGTGAGGGTCACCAGCATCGCCATGCTCAACGCGTACAGCGCCAGGGTCGATCTGGTCTTCACTCATCGAGACCCTGCCCTCGGCGGCCGCTGGGGCTACACGATCAACGAGCCGGGTCATGCTGTCCGTGAGGATGGCTGCTGGCTGGTCAGCGCGCAGACCTATTCGTTCCTCGTCGGCACCGCCTGAGCGGCGGCGCGGCGAGGCAATCGTGGATTCCTCGCTCTATGACGACGTCGGCGGTGTGGACGGGCTGCGCCTCCTGCCGGCGGCGTTCTACCAGCGGGTGCTCGCGGACGAGCTGCTCGCCCCCGTCTTCGCCGACTTCACGCCCGCCCACCTCGATCACGTGGCCGTCTGGCTGGCCGAGGTCCTCGGCGGACCCGGGGACTTCACCGCCCGCCTCGGCGGGCACCAGGCGCTGCTGCGCTTCCCAGGACCCCGTCGGCGCCGACCTGGGCGGTCCGGGCCCCACGCCACGCTGGGGATACCAGGGCCTGGTCCACTGACCGTCGGCACCGTGGAGCGGGCGGCGTCGGCCCCCGTCCGAGGCGATGTGACGCCCGGAAGTCCGGGCCGGTGGCACGTGGCCGCCGGCCCGGACAGCGAACGTCAGTGCTGGGGCATGCGCTGCCAGCTGAACGGGCCGAACGCGTTGGCGCTCGCCGGCGCGTTCACGCTGGGCTTCACCGTCAGCCTGAGCCATTCGAGCGGGAACGTGCTGCCGTGCACGACGATCCGGTGGAAGTTCGCCACGTCGTATCCGGGATGTGCGGAGGACTCGTTCGCGCAGGCGACCTCGCCGGCCGCGGACTCGGTGACGCACGGAGCGGTCGGCGAGAGCGGGTTGTCCGACCGGTAGGTGTGTGAGTCACCGTTGAACATCAGCACCGGCTTGCCGAACGCGGTCGTGTGTGACGCGATGCTGGCGACCAGCGGCTCGTAGTTGGTGAGGTGCGCCGGGCTCTTGCCGTCGACGTCCCACATGTCGGCCTGCGAGATGATGGCGATCGAGGTGTCGCCGTTCTGGCGGGCCTGCGTGAACGCGTGGTCGAGCCACCGCAGGTCGGCGCCGGTGCGCTCCGCGGTCTCCTGCGTCTGCGCGGAGCTCGCCGTCGGCGCGCCGTACCAGACGTCGGCGTCGTTGTTCGATCCTCCGGGCACGTTCAGCGTGACGAACAGCGTGCCCTTCCGCTCGAAGATGACGTTCTCGACGTACTGCGCGTCCGACGGGTGCGCCGGGTCGTATTCCTTGGCCTGCGACTGGACGTGCAGCTTGCCGCTGCCGAGGGTCTCGCCGGCCGTCGGGAAGAACAGCGAGCGGACGAGCGCGAGGTTCGCGACCGGGTCGCCGCCGGCGTAGTCGACCGGCTGGCCGGTGGCCGGGTCGATCACATACTTGATCTTGTCGGTGGCCGGGTCGTAGGTGCCGCCGCCCTCGGCGGCCTTGTGGCAGTCGGTCCATTCGTTGTCGCCCGGGGTGTAGACCAGCGGCACCTGGAACTGCTGCCAGAGCGTCGCGATCGACTGGTCGTACTGGGCGGTGCAGTACTGCTTGCCCGAGTGGATGTCCCCGACGTGCACGGCCACGCTGACGGCCGGGTCGGAGTTGATCGAGTTGATGAACGACGGCGTGGCCTTGAACTCGGCATCGTCCGTCGGCGTGGTGCCGTACGGCGCATCGCCGTACACGGCGAGAGTGAACGCACCGGCGTCGGCCGGCGCGGCGGCCGAGGCGGGAAGTGCGGCGAATGCCGCCAGGGCGGCGGCGGCCCCCACGGCAAGCAGCGATCTACGCATCTGCAGGTCAGGTCCCCTCTGTCCGACCCCCGTCGGACCTAGCGGAGGAACGTAGTGCCCAAACCGCACCCCAGAGGGGGCCTCAACCTGTCCGCCAGTTGTACGAAAACACAACCGCTCAGCTCAGCGGCCTGATCGGGGCGTGCCAGGCCGGCACGCGAGCCGGTCGCCGGCTATGGCCAGGACGGGGTCGGTGGCGTGCTGTGGTGGGAGTGGTCTCGGTCACGCGTCCGCGTGGCAGCAGACCTCCAGTTCCATGCCGTCCGGGTCACGGAAGAACAGGGACCACTCGGAGCCGAGGCGCTGGATCTCGCCGAGGTCGGCGCCCAGGTCGCGTAGCCGGTCCCGGGTCGCCTCCAGGGTCGCGAGAGAGTCGACGGCCAGGCCGTAGTGGTCGATCGGCCCCCGCCCGCCCGGGCGGCGCCGGTCCCAGGCGCCGTCCTCGGCCGCCGTCTCGAACACGTTGAGCGCCGCGCCTCCGCCGAGGTCGATGATCGTCATGCGGGGGTGGTCGTCCCGAGAGGCCATCTCGAACGTGATCGTCGCGCCGAAGGCCTCGACGTAGAACGTGATGAGCCGGTCCAGATCGGCCGTGATCGTGGCCACGTGGTTGAAGCCCGTCGTGATTGGCATTGCTCCCTCTCCCTGCCCGCCTACCGGCTGCCCGCCAGCCAGCCGTCCCAACCCGGCCGAAGCCTGCACCGAGCCGGCCGCGCTCGCGGGAAGCCGCTGCTGAGCCGCACGCTAGGACCTCAAGCCCAGTTCATGTCAACGGGATGGCCGGCGCGGCGCGGGGATAGCCGAGGAAGGCCTGCCGCAGATCCACCTGGTCGACGGCCGTCGGGCCGCTGAACCGTTTGACCAGCCGCGCGCGTCCGTCGGTGTCGCGGCCATGCACCCTCCCCAGCCGGATGATCTACTGCTGGGCGAACCGTAGAGGAGGAAGGATGTGAAGAGCGTGTGGATCCCGCCGTGGCGGGCCGCTGGCCGCGGCCGCCACCGGCGCGTGCGGATCCTTCGTGGCGGCCGCGTACTCTCGGGCCGATAGCAGGAGGCGAGACGGGGGCCTCCGCGATCGCGGGAGGCGCGCCGCGTGCCGCCGACACGTACTCCGCGCACCGAGCCCGCGCCGCTCGACCCGCCACGTCGACGTCCGCGCGCAGCTTTCCGCGGCCGCGAATCGCCCACCAGGAAGGCCGACACGCCCGTGCAACATCTCATCGCCGCTCATGGGGTCCTCGCGGTGTTCGCGTTGATGGCCCTCGAGTCGGCCTGTATCCCGATCCCCTCTGAAGTGATCATGCTGATCGGTGGTGCGCTGGCCGCCGGGGCGATCGGGGGCGCGCACCCGAACCTCGTCCTGGTCATCGTCGCCGGCGTGGTCGGCAACGTGGTGGGCAGCTACGCCGCCTGGGCGGTCGGCCGCTACGGCGGTCCGGCGGCGATTCGCCGCTTCGGTCGCTACGTCTTCCTGCGTGAGCACGATCTGGTGCGGGCGGAGCGGTGGTTCGAGCGGCGCGGCGCGGTCTCCGTGCTGGTCGGTCGGCTCCTGCCGGTCGTCCGGACCTTCATCTCCCTGCCGGCCGGCATCGCGGCGATGCCGCCGCTGCGCTTCGGGGTCTACACGACGATGGGCTGCATCCCGTGGACGGCCGCCCTGGGCATCGCCGGTTACGCCGTGGGCGACAACTGGGAGAAGATCGCCAACGGGTTCCACGGCCCCACCTACATCATCGTGGGGATCGTCGCCGTCATCCTGATCGTCCTCGCCGCTCGGCGCGTCAGAAGCCGCCGTACGGCCATCGCCGACGACCCCGCCCAGGACCGGATCGCCTGATCTACTCCGTCCGGCCGCCCGATGACGGCTGGCCGGGGTCCGCCGGGAGGGTCACGCCTCGGCTCCTGCCGCGGTCCCGGCGATCTGACCGGCGGCGAGCAGGGTGTCCAGCTTGGCGTAGCCCTGGTCCACGCCGACCTCCATCCCGCTGTGCAGGAAGGCGTCCCGGCCCTCGAAGCTGTCGCACAGCGACTGGGCGTGCAGCCGGGTGCGACCGTCGCCGAGGTCCTCGAAGGTGAGCGTCTCCAGCGCGACCGCGTCCGGCTCGCCCTCCCAGGTGAAGGTCTGCACGATCCGGTCCGGCCGGACCTCGTGGAAGCAGCCGTGGAAGCCGAACTCCAGGTCGTCCCGGGCGGCGACGTAGCGCCAGCTGCCCCCGGTGCGGGCGTCCCAGCGGTCCAGGGTGGTCGTCATCCCGTCCGGGCCTACCCAGCGGGCGAACAGCTCCGGGTCGGTGTGCGCCCGGAACAGCTGGGCGGGGGTGGCCGCGAAGTCCCGGGTGATGTGGATGATCGGGACCCTCGGGTCCGCCTCGATCGCCGCGGTCGCCGCGGTCGTCGTCGTGTCGTTCATGCCGTCTCCTCTCGCGCCGGGCGGTGCCCGGCCTCCTCGTCGTTCATCTCCGCCAGCACGGCATCCAGCCGCTTGTAGCGGGCCTCGGCCCGCTGCCGGTAGCGCTCGATCCACTTCGTCATCAGGTCGAAGACCTCCGCCTCCAGGTGCACCGAGCTGCGGTGCCCCTGCGCGCCGCGGCTGACCAGGCCGGCCTGCTCCAGCACCTTCACGTGCTTGGAGATGGCCTGCACGCTCACCCGGTACGGCGCCGCCAACTGCCCCACGGTGGCGTCGCCGTCGGTCAGCCGCGCCACCAGGTCGCGCCTGGTCGGGTCGGCCAGGGCCGCGAACAACTGCGACAGCGGGTCGCTCACCTTGACCTCCAGTTCTCAACCGCTTGGTTGATAACGTAGGTCGCCCGCGGGTAGATGTCAACCGATTGGTTGAGGATGACGTGCCGTAATCGGCTTGTAATTTCTCGCTTATCTGGTGTGCATGGCGGCTGGTGACCATCGACGGATGGTTGGCCTTGAGTTCCGGCTCCTCGGCCGCGTCGAGGTCTACCGGGACGGGCGGCCGGTGGATGTCGGCGGGCCCAAGCAGCGTGCCGTCCTCGCCTCCCTGCTGCTGCGGGGCGGCAGAGTGGTGTCGGTCGGGCAGCTCATCGACGATCTGTGGGCGGATCGTCCGCCGGCACGGGCGGCGGCCACGGTGCAGGTCTTCGTCTCTCAGCTGCGCCGGGCGCTCGAACCGGAGCGCTCACGCGGCGAGGCGGCGACCGTCCTGGTGACGGCGTCGCCCGGGTACCTGCTCGACGTCGAACCGCCCGCCGTGGACGCGCACGCGTTCATCGACCTGGTCGAACGCGGCCGGCGGGCGCTCGGCGGGGGAGACCCCGAACGGGCGGCGCGGCTGCTGCTGCGCGCCGAGGGAATGCTGCGCGGACCGGTGCTGGCCGATGTTCCGGCGACCCCGTTCGTCAACGCCGAGGCGGCCCGTCTGACGGAACTGCACCTGGGCGCGGTCGAGGACCGCATCGACGCCGAGCTCGCCCTGGGCCGGCACGCCGCCCTGGTCGCCGAGCTGGAGCAGGGGGTGCGACGGCATCCGCTGCGCGAACGGCTGCGGGCACAGCTGATGCTCGGGCTGTACCGGTGCGGACGGCAGGTGGACGCGCTGGCCGCCTACCGCGAGACCCGCCGGCTGCTGCACGGCGAGCTGGGCATCGAGCCGGGCGCGCGGCTGCGCGAGTTGGAACAGGCGGTGCTGCGGCAGGACCCTGCCCTCGCCTGGCAACGGCCGACGCCGACACCGTCGCGACCTGCCATGGCCGCCGGGACGGGTACGACGGGCGCTACGCCGGACCGCGACCCGCCAGCCGCGCGGGTGCTGCCCGCCGCCGAGACGGCGACCGCGGAGCGGTTGGGCAGGGTGCTCGTGGTCGATGACACCGGCATCAACCGCACGCTGCTGGCGACCGCGGTCACCAAGCTCGGATATGAGGCGGAGACCGCGCAGGACGGCCACCGGGCCCTGGAGATGCTGCGGGCGGCGCAGGACGGCCCGCGTGGGTTCGACATCGTGCTGCTGGACCTGCTCATGCCGGTGCTGGACGGGTACGCGACGCTCGCCGGGATCAAGGCGGACCCGCGCCTGGCCGACATCTCGGTGATCATGGTGTCGGCGGTGCCGGAGCTGGAGAGCGTGGTGCGCTGCATCGAACTGGGCGCGGTCGACTATCTGCCCAAGCCGTACAGCTCGACGATGCTCCGGGCCCGGCTGCGCGCGTCACTGCGGGCCAGACGGTCGGTCGTCGAGCGGGAGAGCGCGCTGCGCAGCGAGATCGCCACGCTGCGCGCGGAGGTCGCGCGGGCCCGCTCCGGCTCCGGACTCGACCGTCCGTGACGGGCCGGCCGTCTGTGCAGGGGCGGCCGATGTCGCTGCGCGGTCTGGTCCGCAGCGGGGTCGGTATCGGCGCCGTCCTGCTGGCCGCGATGTTGCTGGTCAGCCTGAAGGCCGAGAGCAGCACGCGGGGCGCGGCCGGGGCCGAGGCGCGACGGTCGCAGTCGTTGCGCCTGGCCTACGAGCTGCGGCAGACCTCCGACGACCTGACCCGGATGGCACGGACCTACGTGGTCACCGGCGAGGTCCGCTACCGCGGCTGGTTCCAGGAGATCCTGGCGATCCGCGACGGCACGGCGCCACGGCCCCGCGGCTACGACAACATCTACTGGGACGTCGTCACCGACACCGGCCGGCGGCCCACACCGTCCGGCCCGCCGGTCGCCTTCGCCACCCTGGCCGCCCGCGCCGGTTTCACCGATCGGGAACTGGACCTGCTCGGCACGGCGAAGGCGCGCTCGGACGCCCTCGCCGGCGTCGAGCAGCGAGCCTTCGCGCTGGCCGCGGCGGGCGGCACGGCGAACCGCCAGCGCGCGACGGACATGCTCTTCGACGCGTCCTACCTGCGGACCAAGGACGAGATCATGCAACCGATCGGGCAGGTGCTGACGCTCGTCGACACCCGCACGGCGCGGGAGACGGCCTCGGCCACCGACCAGGCACGGGCCTGGTCCGCGGGCGCGATCGGGGCGGCGCTGCTGCTCCTCGCGGGAATGGCGGTGTTCGCCGTGGTGACCCGCCGGGCGGTGCTGCGCCCGGTCGCCGAACTCGACGCCGCGACGGCCCGGATCGCCGCGGGGGCGGGCGACGTCCGGGCGCGCGTCGCCGGCGTCGACGAGCTGCGATCGCTGGCCCGGCGGTTCAACGAGATGACCGAGCGGGTCCAGGGCCGCTCCGCCGAGCTGCGGCTCCTGCACCGGGTCGCCGACGCGGCGCACCGTGCCACCGACCTCGCCACCGCCGCCGCCGACGTCGTCGACCTGATCCGCGCCCACACCGGCTGGCCCGTCGGCCGCACCTACCACCGCCACGGCGACCGCCTGGTAGCCCTGACGACCACCGCTGACCTCCGCGAGGACGTGACTCCGTCCGACCCGTCCTCGCCGGGGCCGGCGAGTCTGCCGGGCCGGGTGCTGGCGAGCGGGGAGGCCGTCTGGCTGCCTGATCTTTCCATCGAGCAGGGGACGATGCGCGGGCCGGGGGCCGGGATCGCCGTTCCGGTGCGGACCGGCCGAAGCGCGGACACACGCGAGCCCGAGGACGCGCAGGTGCGTGGGTCCGGCGGCGCCGACGTGGTCGCCGTGTTGGAGTTCCTCACCGTCGATCCGGTCGACCCGGACGAGGCCCTGCTGGCGCTCCTGTCGGATGTGGCCGGGCAGCTCGGCCAGGTCGCCGACCGGGTCCACACCGCCGACGCGCTGCGCGCCGCCGCGTCAGCCGCCCAGACCGCGAGCGAGGCCAAGAGCGCGTTCCTCGCCACCATGAGCCACGAGATCCGGACCCCGATGAACGCGGTCATCGGCATGTCGGGGCTGCTCCTGGACGGCCGTCTGGACGCCGCCGACCAGCGACATCTCACCGAGGTCGTGCACGACAGCGCCCACTCTCTGCTCCTGCTGATCAACGACATCCTCGACTTCTCCAAGATCGAGGCCGGCCATCTCCGCCTGGAGCGGGTCCCGTTCCACGTCGCCGAATGTGTCGAGGCCGCCCTCGACCTCGTCTCGGCCGACGCCGGCGCGAAGGACCTCGACCTCGTCTGCGCCGTCGAACCCGGCACGCCGCCAGCCATGGTCGGCGACCCGACGCGGATCCGGCAGATCCTGCTCAACCTGCTGAGCAACGCGGTGAAGTTCACTGAACGAGGCGAGATCACCGTCACCGTCGGCACATCGCCGTCCGGCACGGCCCCAGGTGCGGGCACCGGTCCAGGCACGGCCACGGCCATGGGCACGGACGCGCGGGCGGGCATGGGTCGGGGCGCCGGGGAGGGTACCCGCGAGTGGCGATTCACGGTGCGCGACACCGGTATCGGCATCCCGCCCGAACACCTGGAATCGATCTTCGACTCGTTCACGCAGGTCGACGCGTCCACCTCGCGGCGCCACGGCGGCACCGGCCTCGGCCTGGCCATCTGCCGCCGGCTGACCGCTCTCATGGGCGGCACGATCACCGCCGCCTCCCGACCCGGAGTCGGCACCACCATGACCGTCATCGTGCCGTCGCCGTCGGCCGCGTCGTCGACGGTGGCTCGGCGGGATCCTGTACCGGCCGACACCTCCGCTCTGGCCGGCGGGGAGGCGTTGCTGATGACTCCCGACTCCCGGACGCGCGCCCTGGTCGGGGAGTGGCTCGTCGGGTCATGGCGGATGCGGATCACGAACACGACGTCGATCGAGACCGTCCTGCGCTGGCTGCGCGCCGGCCGCCGCTACGACACGGTGATCCTCGACCATCGCCCCCCACACCTGGACGGCCTGACGCTGGCCTCGACCCTGCGCGACGATCCCGCCGGCACGCACGTGCCGATCGTGCTGCTGACCTCCTTCGCCCGCCTCCCCGGCCCTGACGCCCCGCCCGGCCTCACCGTCGTGACC
>NZ_FZMO01000550.1 GCF_900197875.1 Frankia canadensis
CGCTGGCCGGGTCCCACAGCCGCACCGTCTCGTCGTCGCCGCCGGTGGCGAGCAGGGTGCGCCCGTCGGGCAGGGAAAGGCCGGCCAGTGCGAGTACCGTGCCGATGTGGCCGGTCAGGCGCGGGCCTACGGCCTGGCATCTGGCCGGGTCCCACAACTGCACCGTCTCGCCGTCGGCGGTGGCGAGCAGGGTGCGCCCGTCGGGCAGGGAAACGGTGGCTAGGCTGACTACCGGACTCCCGCGGTGGGTGAGAATGTTGTGGCTGGGGCCGTTCCATATGGCGTGTATCGGCCGCCATAACCTGCTAGGAAGGCGACGGGCGACGCTATCAGCGAGGCTGTTCGCACCAGTCTTGCGGGCGGACACCTCGATCACTGCTAGGCGTTCGGTGGTGTGGTGTCCGACGGCGAGGTCGAAGGCGCCAAAGAAGGCGTGTGCCGTGGCGGTGGTGAGGTGGCGTCGCTGGTGGAGCACGGTTCGGAAGCCGACGTGGGAGATGAATTCGGGGTCGTGGAGAAAGTCGGAGAGCAGGCCGGCGTGGGCGGCGTGTTCGGGTAGATACGCGAGGGCGTAGGCGCCAGTCGCGGCCCAGCGGCGCTGACCGACTGGCTCGACGGGCGTGAGGGCAGTGGTGATCCGGGTGTGGGCAGCACGGGTGGCGGCGGCAAGCGTATAGCCGAGGTGGCGGACGCCATCGTGGTCGCTGTCGGTGAGTGTGGTGCCGGCGGTGAAGTCGCGCAGGCTTTGGTGACGAGGCAGGTAGAGGTCTGGGTCGCCGCCCTGTCGCACGGCGAGGAACGGTCGGAACACGCCGTGCAGCAGTTTGCGGGTGTCGGGTTCGGGGACGTCAGCCCAGCAGGCGAGGGTGGCGGCGGGTTGAGCTTCCCGGGTTGCTGTGAGCGTGGCGAGCAGGGGTAGGCCGCGGGTCTGCCAGGCGTGGTCACCGAGCGCGGTCTGCCAGCGGTGGATGTTGTCGGCGTAGTAGCCGGCGAGTCCATGGGGGAGCTCGTCGACGTCGTTGGGGTCGCGGTCGCGGTCGCGGATCTGGTCGAGGACGGTTAGCGCGTAGATCCACACTCCGTCTGACCGGATGAGCAGCGTCTGGCTGAATCGGCGGACGGACATGCCGCTGCGGCATAGCGCGTCGGCGATCAGCGGGTCGCGGGTGCTGACCATGGTGAGGTAGTCCAGCAGATCCTGGCGGTTGAACTCGCTTTCGACGTCGATTCGTTCCACGGTTCGTGATCCGGCCGGGAAGGTCACGGTGCTGGGGCGGGTGGTGGCGATGATGACCGTCCCCGGGGGCAACGCTGGGGGCAGGCCGAGGGGAAGTTCGCCGGGTGAGGTCGCGGGCGGTGCCTCGTCGAGGCCGTCGACGAGGCACACCACTGGCCTGCCGGGCGCGGTGGTGTCGCGGATCTTCGCGGCGTCGCAGAGCCGTTGGTAGAGCCAGCGTGGGGTGTCGGCACCTGCGGGCAGGATGCCGCCGGGGGCAGCGTTGAGTCGCCAGGTGGCGATGAGTTGGGCGGCGAGGTTGAGGCGTGCGGCCTCGGGCGTGCGTCCGTCGGCCAGGCGTGTGAAGTGGGCCGGCCAGCCTCGGGTGAAGGCCAGGTAGGTGGCCAGCGCTGACTTGCCCATGCCCGCTTCGGCTTCGATCAGCAGGTAGCCGCCACGCCGCATTTGTATGCTGCGGCTGATGAACGCGTCGATCTTCCTGATGAGGTCGGTACGCCCCCGGAATCTGGCAACTGGGTTGTCCGGGGTGGCGGGATCGTAGAGGCGCAGGTCCCCGGGCAGTGGGTCGAGGGGGATGGTGGCGTCCCGCAGCAACGCGAACGGACCAGAGAACCGTTGCTGGAGGATCTGCCCATAGTTGACCCCGATGGCCTGCCCATTCGCCGCCGACACACGACCGGCCGACGGGCCGCGGTGGGGGGTGGTACCGCTGGTGCCGGCTGTCATCGCCCGGGACCGATGGTGTTCTGGGTGATCTGCCCGTAGTTGACCCCGACGGCCTGCCCCCCGGCCGCGGCGATTGCCCCGATGTAAACGCTGCTCGAAGGTTCGGCGGGGCTGGTGGCGGCCGGGCTGCTCGAGACGAAACGTGGGGTGGGAAACGGTGGCGCGGTGGCCGGTTTCGCCCGCTCGCCGGTGACAGCGAGGCCGGCGGCACGGAGAAGGTCGGCCCGTGCGTCGCCCTGAGCGATGCCGTACAGGTCGATGGACACGACCTGGCCGAGCAGGCCCGGCCGGTCACAGTCCTCGATCCGGGCCACGAGAAGCTTGCGCAGAACGCCGCGGGGATCGGACGCCCACGCAGCCCGCCACTCCGCCGCCCCGTACACCGACCGGCTGTAGGCCGCCGACAGCACGGCGATGGTCCGGGCGGCCCGAGCAACACCCGCGTCCATGCCGCAGATCCAGTGGGAGCCGGGGGTGAAGTCCCAGGCTTGGATCAATACCCGCCAGCCGGCTTCCTCCAACGTCCAGGCGATCCACTCGGCCCATGCCCGGTCGGTCTGGGTGTAGGAGACGAAGAAGTCCCAGCCTTCGCCACCCTCGCCGTTGCTGCGTTCCGTAGTGCCCCCGTTGCCCACCCCACCAGTGTGCCACCCGCCTACACCGCAGCAGATCCGCCCAACACGGCCCTGCTATTGGGGGCTGTTCCTGGCGGGGCCTGGACTCGCCGTCGGGCGGGGCGGGCCCCGAGCGCGGGCCTGATCGTCGGCGTGGGCTACTGATCCCAGAGGTGGACGGTGGGTCGCGTGCGCCAGGGGGCGTGGTCGGGGCCACGGGTGTAGCCGGCGACGATCTGTTCGTGGTGGGTGCACTGGCCGGCGGCGTGGGCGTGGGGGCTGAGGCAGGTGTTACGCCGGTACGGGGCGACCCGAAGCCGGTAGTCCAGCCCGGCCCGGTCGGCGCCCCGGACGGCGGTGGGGCCGTCGTGGTCGGGGTGGACGCGTACCACGCGGACGTCGCTGGTGGCGTGGATGTGGTGGCGGGTGTCGCGGCGGCGGCCGGCCCGGTCGCGGGGCAGGGTGTCGATCTCGGTGAGGCGGGCCGGCCCGGTGGTTTGGCTGATCATCTGCCAGGCGGTGTAGATGACGTGGGTCCAGGTGTGGGCGGGGTCGGTGTCGGGGTGTGCGGCGGG
>NZ_FZMO01000548.1 GCF_900197875.1 Frankia canadensis
TGCGCCGCGCGTCGCGGGCCTACGCCCGGTCGGAACCGGGCAGCGCCGGGCGTCGCCAGCGCGCGGCCCGACTCGCGACGATCCACGCTCACGTCGCCCACCAGCGCCGCGATGGGCTGCACAAGCTCACCACCCAGCTCGCCCGGTCCTACGACACGATCGTCGTCGAGGATCTGCACGTAGCCGGGATGGTGCGTAACCGGCGGCTCTCCCGCGCCGTGGCCGACACGGGGATGGCCGAGATCCGCCGCCAGCTCACCTACAAGACCGGCTGGTACGGCTCGCGGCTGCACATCGCGGACCGCTGGTACCCATCGTCGAAGACGTGTTCCGGCTGTGGCTGGCGAAACCCAAGCCTGACCCTGTCGGACCGCACCTTCGCCTGCCAGTCCTGCGGACTGGCAGGCGACCGCGACGCCAACGCCGCGGTCAATCTACGTAACCTCGTCGCCGACAGTGGGTCGGAGACGGTAAACGCCCGTGGAGCCGACCGTAAGACCCGCGTAAGCGGGCCGGTGGCCGTGAAACGGGAACCCGGCACGGCCACGGCCGGTCAGACCGGGACCGCCGCCCCGCAAGAGGCGGCTGCGAGACAGAGGCTTACTCATGCCTTATGACTCACAACGGCGCAACAAGTTCGGCCCGCAGCGCGGCCCCTGGCCGGACGACGGCTGGACGGGCTGGTGGGGCGATGAGCCCCCGTTCCACACCCCGGTGTTCGTGCTCACCCACCATCCCCGCCCACCGCTGGCGATGGCAGGCGGGACGACCTTCCACTTCCTCGACGCCACCCCCGCCGAGGCACTGCGCCAGGCCCGCGAGGCCGCCGACAGCCTGGACGTGCGCATCGGCGGCGGACCAACGACCGTCCACGAGTTCCTCGCCGCGGACCTGATCGACCACCTGCACGTCGTCGTCGTGCCGATCATCCTCGGCCGCGGCGTGCGGCTCTGGGACGGTCTGGAAGGCGTGGAGAAGCGCTTCGCGGTCGAGTCGGTGACCACCCCGAGCGGCGTCACCCACCTGACCTTCACCCGGTCCTGATCACGCGGCGGGCTGCTGTCCGGACGGCGCTCCGGGCGGCCTGTCCGCCACGAGCCGACAGCGGTTCAGCCGCCCGCCCGCAGGTCCGCGCAGCCGGACTCCTCCGGCAGCAGGGGGCGCAGGCTCACCCGCCACTGCCTGCCACCCGATGTCCACGGCGTGGTCGTGGCCGCCGTGCGCGCCGCGGCCAGCAGCGCCGTGGCCCGGTCGCCGTCAGCCGTCACGCAGCTCAGGCCGACGCCGTCCCCCAGCGGTTCGCCTGGCAGCGTCGGCCCGGGCCAGGGCCGCGGGCTCTGACGCGTCGGGTCCGCGCCACACGAGCCGTCCGGCGCGCCGCCAGCCGACGGCGACGCACCCGCGGCCGCACCCGGCGCCGGCGATGCGGCTGCGCTCGAAGCAGGGGACGGAGACAGGGCTGGCGCCGAGGGCGAGCAGGGCTCGGTCCATGGCTCGGAGATCGCGGCCACCGCGGTCGGCGCATATGGCCTCGACTCACTGACCGAGCCCGCCCCGAGCGTGCCCGGCAGGTCGGTGAGCGCGTCGTACAGACTTCGGGCCGTCCGCCGCGCCGAACGCTGGTGGGCCGTCAGCCCGGAGCCGTCCGCCTCGAGCAGCGCGGGCACCTCCGCCGTCCGGATGCCGTCCGCGGTCTGGATGGTGAACCGGGTCGACGGGGCGTCCGCGATGGGAGGCTGACCGAAGTCCCGTTCGGCGGCGACACCGGAGGCGACCGCCCGGTCGACAAGCCGGCGCACATCGGCACCCGAGATTCGCCGAAGCTGAATGTTCGGCAGCGCCGGTGGCGGGAAAATCTCGATCTGCGGGCCTTCGTCGATCACCCGGCCATCGGAATAGACCGCCAACACCGGCAGCCGGGTGGCCAGCATCGCCGGTGTCACGAATCCGCCGATTCGGTCCACCCGCAGCGCCACGGTGGCAGTTCCGCCAGGTGTTCCGGGGTTGTCGCCGGCTCCGCCGGCGGCTCCGTACACGCCGGTTCCGGCGCAGGCCGCGGCCGCGAGGACCAGCGGAACGAGGCCCGCCAGCCGGGCGCCACGCGTCAACATCGCCATGGCCCTTTGTAGCACCCTGACAATCAGAAAACGCGCGGCGGCACCTCCATGACCCGCGGCTGGGTGATGGCGGCGCGAATCGTGTCGCGAAGCCAGCACTGGGCCGGGTCCGCGTCCGGGGCGGCGCCGCCGCGCCGGACGAGGTCATGTCCCCCCGGTCACTTCGTCACCACGAGGAGATGGCCGTCCACAGCGGAGGCCAGCAGGCGACCGCGGTGGCGACCAGCGCGACCGTGAGCGTTGTCGTCGTCGCCAGCGGACGGCTCTGGCAGCGCAGCCGGGCGGCGAGGCGGGGCTCACCGGCCGCCGCGGAACGCACCTCCTGCGCCAGGACGAACACCAGCACCAGCAGGAACACCAGCGCGTCCTGCAAGGCGAACAGGAGATAGCCCGCCGTGGCACCCGAGCCGTACACGGCCAGGTAGTACCAGCAGGATGCGAGCGGTAGCACCACCATGGCGATGTAGGGCGCCACCAGCCCCAGCGGAAGGGCCGCGCCGTCCGCACCGACACCCTTCTTCGTGATCATGTAGGGCTTCTTGACCCGCAGGATGACCTGGACGAGCGCCGACAGGACGATGACCCAGCGGGCGGCGTGCAGCACCACCCCGCGCCAGGTCAGGCGGATGCCGGCGGGCACGTGCCAGGGTCGGCTCCACATCCAGATCAGCGTCGCGGCGACGGTGATCGGCACGCTGTGGGCCAGGAAGTCCAGGTAATGGACCCGCGCGATGCGCCAGTCCAGGACCAGCGCGGCCAGCGGCAGCACGAACAGTATCAGCATCGACAGCGACCAGAACGTGTACCAGGTCTGCGCGAACAGGAACTGCAGCGCCTGGCGCGGCCGGTATCGCCGCAGCAGCCGCGGCGTGTGGCGCAGCAGCACCTCGATCATCGAGTACGCCCACGCGAACTGCTGCGACAGGTAGGTCTCGAACGTCTCGGGCCCGTCGCCGACCGCGAGAACATCGGGAACGAAAACCCCTTCGTAGCCGCGCGCCGCGAGGCAGACGGTGTCGAGATGATCCTCCGCCCGGGTCGGCTGGAATCCGCCGATCTCCAGGATCGCGGCCGTGTCGTACGTGCAGTGGCTGCCGATGATGAACGGCGTCCGGGAGAATCCGTAGAAACCCATCTGGAGCGGGCCCTGGAGCCCCAGCTCCTGCTCGGCCGCGCCCCGGGCCGTCCAGTACTCGAAGTTGCCGTAGACGCTCGGTGCCTGCACCCACTTCACCACGGGATCGGCGAAGTAGCCGAGGACCTGGTCCAGGTAGTCGGTATTCGGAATGTGGTCGATGTCGAGCTGGGTGAAGTGCGTGTAGCGATGGCCGTGGGCGTCCAGCCAGCTGTTGACATTGCCGGCCTTCGTCTTGCGCTGGAACGGTGGGAACCTTCGGTTCCAGCCAACGACGCCGGCTTTTCCCCAGCGGCCCTGGTCATGCCGGCAGAAGTACCGCACTCCCATGTCACCGGCGAGCTTCTGTATCTCCGGCGAGTGGACCTTGTCGACGAGGATCCAACTGTCGTGCGGGTACCTGATCCGGCTCATCGCGACCAGCTGGCGGTGCACGATCTCCAGCGACTCGGAGCCGGGGACGGTCAGGCTGATGACGGCCACCCGACCGATCCGGCTGGCGCGCTCCGCCTGCCGCACCGGCACGGGTACCGGCCGGCGCATGTTCCCCACGAACACCATGTACATGGTGGACAAAAAGGTGCCGACGTAGAAGAAGGAGAGCGACATGAGCACGAACAACGGCAGCGAGCCAACGTTGCTGGCCTGGAGCCACCACTGCCAGAAGAAGACGACGGCACCGAGCCAGACCGCGAGAATCAGGCGATACTGCCATGTCTGCCGCCGGTCCAGCACCTTGGCCGCCTGGACCCGGGCCACCGCCCCTCGGTGCGGGCCGTCCGGGTGGTCGCGCTCCGGCAGGCGGTACTGGAGCGGAATAGTCAGCTGCCCCACACCCGTGGACGGATGGTCCGCCGACGTGTCCTCACGCAGCGCGTTCCGCACCGCTCTCCCCCATGATCAGCACGCGGATAAATGCGCGACGAAGAAACGGCCGGCGGCGGTCCCGCCGGCCCGGCAAGGACGTCCCGCAGGCCCAGCAGGCCCGCAATCAGGTCCGTTCACGCAGTTTGAGAAGGCGATCGACCTGCGCCATCGAAGGGCACCAAAGATCCGAAAGCCATTGATCCTAACCGGAACCGAGAGTGATCAGGTCACAAACGGTCGACCGGAAGAATGACCTGTTGACACGTCGGCTCGCCCCACGATGCGCCCCCCGGGTCCGACGGAAGGTCGCCTGACGGTCGACCTGTCTCGGACAGAATGGGACACTATGACATCGTCCAGCACATGACAACTTCTCGACAGAAAGCGACCGAACCGCGACTCTGCGAGTAGGAGATTTGCCTGGGCTACTCTCGGCATCGACCGACGTCAGGATCGGCCATTGCAGTAGAAAGCGGACATCTCGGGGCGGGGGACGAGTGCGGGTGGCCCATCTGGCGATCGCGGCGGTGGCCGTCGCCATGGTGGCGGCGTTGTTCCTGCTCCTTCAGTCGCGCACGGCGAGCCCGTCCGACGTCCTGTCCGTTCGTGGCGCGGATATCTCGTTCACCCGCCAGGAGGAGGCCGCCGGGACGACGCTCTCCGACGGCGGTCGGCAGCTTCCCCTGGAGCGGATCATCGCCGGCCGCGGCGGAACCTACGCGAGACTGCGGGTGTGGGTGAATCCGCCCGCCGGATACAGCGACGAACAATCGGCCCTGTCACTGGCCCGGCGAGCCAGGAAAGCCGGCCTGAAGATTCTCCTGGCGCCGCAGTACTCCGATTTCTGGGCGGATCCGCACGCGCAGCAGCCACCCGCGGCCTGGCGCGGCGCCGATCTCGCCGCCATGACCGCCACCGTCAGGACTTACACCCACGACCTCGTGGCGAGGTTCGCCGCCCAGGGCACCCCGATCGACATGATCCAGATCGGTAACGAGATCACCAACGGAATGCTCTGGCCACTGGGTTCGGTCCGGGACGGAACACCCACCGAATGGTCGAACCTCGCCGCCCTGGTGAACAGCGCCATCGAGGGTGCGCGCGCCGGCGCGTCAAGGACGTCCCTGCCAGTCGTCCTGCACATCGACAGCGGCGGTGACCTCGGCCGTTCGCGGTATTTCTTTGACAGTCTGATCCAGGCCGGCGTGACGTCGTTCGACATCATCGGCCTGAGCTACTACCCGTTCTGGAACGGCTCGCTGGCGAGCCTGCGGGGGAATCTCAACGTCCTCGCCACGCGTTACCAGCGAAAGATCCTGATCACGGAGACCGCCTACCCGTGGACGTTGGCCGGCGCGAAGCCGGGCGACTGGGTCACCTCGGCGGACCAGCTTCCGGACGCGCACACACTCCCGCCGAACCCGCAGGGGCAGGAACGGTACTTCGCACAGCTGCGCCAGCTCCTGCGGGAGGTACCCGACGGCCGCGGCCTGGGGTTCCTCGCCTGGGAACCCGGCTGGCTCACCGTCCCCCCGAAACCCGGCGAGGCACCCCCTGCGGCGAATCTGGCCATGTTCGACCAGCGCGGAGCCGCGCTCCCGAGCCTCGACGCCTTCGGCCCCTGATCCTCCTCGCCATTCACTCGGCGCCGATCTGACGAGCGCACCGTCCAGGAACACCGCCTGATCGCCAACATCGCACTGGACCGCCGCGCGGACAGCCTCGGCGGTCCACGTCAGCGGCGGTCGTCCTCGCTGGTGAGGAACGCGGCGGCAAGGTCCACAAGGTCGCGGGCGGGCGCCGGGAGGCCGGTGGAGTGCCAGGCCAGGGCGATGTCCGAGCCGGGTAGGTCGGTGACCTCGACGAAGGCCAGCCCAGGCCAGCGCTGGGCGAGGGCGATCGAGGCGGGGACAAGGCCGACTGCCTGGCCGCTGCGGGCGGCGTCGAGCAGGTCGTCCAGTGTGCGGCCGCGCGCGCCGATCCGGGGCGGCCGGGTGCGCCGCTCGCTGGCCCGCCAGAAGCCGCACCAGACGGGATCCGACCCGACGATGTCGATCCAGGGCAGGTCGGCGATCTCGTCGAACGTCACGCTGCGCCGGCTCGCGAGCGGATGTGCGGCCTCCAGGGCCACGAACCTCGCCTCCGTGGCGACCACGAGCAGTTCCAACCCGGAACCGGGCCCGAGGCCGGTGAACGGCGGCCGGACGATCGCGACGTCGCTGGTCCGGTTGACCAGTCCGCCGGTCGGGTCCTCGAAACCGTGATGCGTGGTGACGAGCTGGACGTCGGGATACCGCCGGGCGTAGGCGTTCAGCAGTCTCGGGGTGATCTCGACGGCAGCGGTGGCCGCCAGACCAATGCGCAGCGTGGCCGCCACGCCGGCAGCGATGTCCCGCGCGACCCGCGCACACTGGTCGGCGGCGGCGAGCAGGTCGCGCGCGTGCGGCAGCCAGCGCGTCCCGGCCTCGGTGAGCCCGACGGCACGGCTGGAACGCTCGAACAGGGCGAATCCCACCTGCGTCTCCAGCCGCGCGATCGCGCTGCTGAGCGACTGCTGGGCCACGTTCAGCCGGCGCGCGGCGCGGGTGAAGTTCAGCTCCTCGGCGACGGCGACAAAGTAGTCCAGCAGCCGCAGGTCGACGCGCGCGCCGGCGGACGGCTCGGACGATCGACCGGCGTCGGCTGTGGCGCCACCGAAAAGTTCTGTTTCCCCGACCGCGGACATCGCCCTAGCGTTCCATCCAGGTACCGTGCGGGACAGCGCGGCGGCGACCTCACCGCGACGACCGGACCACGACGGGACGGAGACCCACGGCGACATGACGGAGAGCCAAACCGTGCCGGAGAGCCACGAAGTGCCGGAGACGCTGTACGAGCACGCCGGCGGGGACGCCGCCCTGCACCGGCTCGAGGAGCTGTTCTACCAGCGGGCGCTGGCGGATCCGGTGCTCAGCACGGTCTTCCGCGAGCGGGTGCCGACCCACGTCGACCATCTCACCTGGTTCACCGCGGAGTCGTTCGGCGGGCCGGACCGCTACACCCGCGAGGTCGGGTTCCAGAACCTGATCGATGTGCACCGCGGCCTCCAGATCACCGACGAGCAGCGCGAGCGGTTCGTCGAGATGTACCTGACGGTGTTGGACGAGGCCGGGCTGCCCGACGACGCGCCCTTCCGCGCGGCGGTGCGCGAGCACGTCGAGTTCGGCGCCCAGGTCGCGCAGCAGAACTCCCGCGCCGCCACCGACGCCGATCTGCACCCCATCCGCGAGGTGCCCGCCTGGACCTGGAACCCGCAGGACTGACACCCCGCCGGCGGCTGGCGTCCACCCGTCGGGGGTGTGCCAGGGTCCAATCCCAGACTGTCCCAGCGGCCGCGTCGTCGATGGACCAGGCGGCGGAACGCCATGACCTCCAGCGCGATGCGGCACACTGGCGATGTGTGAGCTACTCGGTGCGTCCGAACAATCACCAGACGCACCGAGAGGCGATATGAGCGACGACGACGGCAGGACGCCCACCCTCGGGCGCCGCCTCCTGCTCACCGGCGCGGCCGCCGGCCTGACCGCCGAGCTGGCCAGCACGGCCCTGTCTCCCACCCCGGCCGCCGCCGCCCAGGCCGCGCCGCCGCCGGCACCGATGCGGCGGTTCGCGAACAAGGTCGTCGTCATCACGGGTGCGACGTCCGGGATCGGGCGGGCGGCGGCGATCGCCTTCGCCCGTGAGGGCGCGAAGGTCGGTTTCTGCGGCCGTCGCGAGAACCTCGGGCGTCA
Organism: Frankia canadensis; assembly: GCF_900197875.1. Taxonomy (GTDB): domain Bacteria; phylum Actinomycetota; class Actinomycetes; order Frankiales; family Frankiaceae; genus Frankia; species Frankia canadensis. Next base: position 7,890 of record NZ_FZMO01000548.1, read on the forward strand.
GGTCGAACGCGAGATCCGGGCCGCGGGCGGCACGGCGACCTACATCAAGGCCGATGTGCGCGTCCCCGCGCAGGTCGAGTCGTTCGTGAACCGGGTCGCCCAGCTGTACGGCGGGCTGCACGTCGCGTTCAACAACGCCGGCATCCAGATCGCGAAACCGATGCACGAGCTCACCGTCAACGAGTGGGACGACGTCACGCACACCAACACCCGGGGGGTCTTCCTGGCCATCAAGTACGAGGTGCCACATCTGAAACGGTCCGGCGGTGGCGTCATCGTCGTGACGGGGTCGGCGAACGAGTTCGCGAGCCGCCCCGGCCTCGGCGCCTACTCGGCGAGCAAGGGCGGCGTCACCGGAATCGTGCGCACGGCCGCGCTCGACTACGGCCCGGACGGGATCCGGGTCGCCGCGCTCTCGCCCGGCACCACCGACACGGGGCTCGCCGACGCGCGGCGGCCCCCGAATGTCACCGACGCCCAGTGGGCGCAGGCGAAGGCGGCGTTCGGGGCGGCCAACGTCGACGCGCTGCGGCGGCTGGCGCGCCCCGAGGAGATGGCCGCGGCCGCGCTCGCCCTGGCCTCCCCGGACATGAGCTTCCTGACCGGGACGTCCGTCGTGGTGGACGGCGGCATGCTCGCCGGCCTGTGACGCCAGGCCGACGGGCGTCCCGTGCCGTGCGTCGGACCGGCCACGACGGCTCCACCGGCAGGGCGGCGCGGCCGTGATGTGGCCACGTATCGTGCAGGTCAGACGAGCGCGGCGGGAACGGGCGGTGGGCTCGGTGACGACCAGAGGACCGGAGCCGGATCCGGAGCGGGTCGCCGCCATCGCGGCGGTACTGCGCACTGTCCAGATCGCCAACCTGCTCGTCTACGGGATCATCGGGGTGATGGCGGCGCTCAGCGCGATCTCGGTCGCGCCGGATGTCAGGCTGCTCGGTCTCGTCGGTCTCGCGATCGCGCCGTTCGCACTCGAAGCCGCGGGGGTGCGCCTGCCACCAGTGCTGGTGGTCGCCGTGAGCTTCGGCGCCGTCGGCGCGGTGATCGGACTGGGCGGAGCGAAGCTGGCCATGCTGATCCCGATCGCCGTCGCCGGCTGGGTCGCCCTGCGCAGCGCGTCGCTGCCGCTGAACGTTCTGGCCATGCTCGGCGTGCTGGGGCTGTCGGCCCTCCTCGAGTACGGCGGTGCGGCCGAGCAGGTCGCCGGCGGGCATCTGGACGCGGGCTCCGTCATCTGGGTGGCGGCCGCGCTCTACGGGGCGGCGACCGGATATCTCCTGCGCCGGACGCGAGAACTCGCCTTCCAGCTCGCCGCCGCACAGCACCGGCTCGCGACGGTGGCCGCCGCGGACGAACGCCGCCGCGTCGCCCAGGACGTCCACGACCTGGTCGCCCACTCCCTCGCCGTCGTGCTGCTGAACATCTCCGGTGCGCGCCGGGCGATGGGGCGCGACCCTCTGGCGGCCGACGAGGCGCTCGCCAGGGCGGAGGCGGTCGGGCGCGAGAGCATCAACGGCGTTCGCCAGGCCGTCGGTCTGCTGCGCGAGGCCGGCGGGAGCTCCGCCAGCGGTTCGGGGCCGCTGCCGGACGCCCACGATCTGGACGCCCTCGTCGAGGGCTACCGACGCGGCGGCCTTCCGGTGCGGCTGCGCGTGACCGGCGACCTCGACGACGTCGGCCCGGTCGCCGGTTCGGTGTTGTTCCGGACCGCACGGGAGTCGCTGGCCAACGTCTCCCGGCACGCCCCCGGCATGCCGGCCCGGGTGGACGTCACGATCGGCGCCGACGCCGTCCGCGTGGCCGTGGACAACGACCTGCCGTCCACTGGTCGTGTCGGCACCGGCCTGGGCCGGACCAGCGAGCCGACCGGTCTGGGGCTGACCGGCATGGCGGAGCGCGTACGGGCGCTCGGTGGGGAGTTCGCCGCCGGCGCGGTCGGGGATCAGTGGCGGCTCTCGGCCAGCATCCCGTTGGGCCTCGGCATCACCCCGCCGGCCGCTGGCGGACCGGACACCGAGCCAGTCCCGGACGGTGACTCGAGGATCAGCGATCCCAGACGGGAGTCAGGAGCATGACGACGGCATCAGGCTCGGCGGCATCGGCATCGGCATCGGCATCGGCATCGGGCGGGCCGGGACGGCCGGCGCCGATCAGGGTGCTGCTCGTCGACGACCAGGAACTGATCCGAGCCGGGATCGCGCTGGTGCTCCGTGCCGAGGAGGGCATCGAGATCGTCGGCGAGTGCGCGGACGGCGACCAGGTGGTCGACGCCGTTCGCGCGCTGCGTCCGGACATCGTCCTGCTCGACGTCCGGATGGCCAGGATGGACGGCATCGAGGCGATGCACGAGCTCGCCCGCCGCGGTTCGCCGCCACCCGTGCTGGTCCTGACCACGTTCACCGAGGACGAGGTCGTGTGGGGCGCGATGGCCGCGGGAGCCGGCGGCTTCATCCTCAAGGACCGGCCGGCGGACGACATCGTGCGGGCGATCCGGCTCGTCGCCGCGGGCGGTTCGTGGATCGACCCGGCGGCCAGCGAACGCCTACTCACCGCGGTGCGGCGCGCGCCGTCGGCCGATCCAGGCGTGCGCCGCCGCCTCGCCCGGCTGTCCGACCGCGAACGCCAGGTGCTGCGAGCGATCGCCCGGGGCGCCATCAACCGCGAGATCGCCGCCGACCTGCACGTGAGCGAACGCACTGTGAAGGCCCACGTCAGCAGCATCTTCGGCAAGCTCGAGGTCCGCGACCGCGCAGCGGCCATCGTCCTCGCCCTCGACGCCGGCATCGAGCCACCGGGCGTCGCTCCCGCGGATGCCCCGGACGGCTGATCCGCGCGGCTTCGCCCCGGTCCGTGTCGCGGAACAGGCGGACAAACAGGACTGGAAACACGGTGTTCGCGACACGGTGCCGCCGTCTCCCGCACGGACTTCCCGCCTGTGGGAAGTCCGCCTCCGTCGAGATATCGATGGCCCGCCGTCCTATCTCGTGGCACGCGCGGGATAGCGGGCTATGCGGTCCCGCACGGCGGTGGCAGCCGCGAGGTAGCGGGGATCGGGGTGGAGGGCATGTTCGCGCAGGCAGGCCTCGGTGAACTTCAGGACATGTTCGTCACCGTGCTCGACGGCCCGGTGGATCAGCTCGTCGTGCGCGGGAACGCCGACCTCCGCGGCCCGGGCGCGGGCGGACCCTTCCTCGCGAGCGTCGCCGGTGAACACCATCAGCAGTGCCGCGTGGGTCTGCCACATGGTGGCGACGGATGGCTCGTGCAGCTCCGGCGGCAGATACGGCAGGACGAGTCGCAGGGCGGCAGGTGCGGTGACGGCGTGGATCAGGGGCACCGGCGACGAGCCGGTGTGGACGAGGCACAGGCCCGCGAACTGCGCCGTCAGCTCGCTGAGCAGCACCTGCGCCTGCTCGGCGCGCAGCGCGGTCAGGGCGTCGTGATAGCCGGGCTGTTCGTCGAGCCGGCGCAGGCGGTCACGCAGCAGCTCGCCCGGTGAGAGCGCCGGGTCGGCGGGCGTGCGGGGCACCGCGGCGACGGCGGCGGCCACGTCGAGGCGTCCGTCGAGCCGGGGGTTTCCGGGCAGAGGGGTGAAGCGGGCGGCCCAGTAGGCGAGCCCGCGGGCCAGCTCGGTCAGCTGCCGCGGGTCCGGCGCGCCGTCGGCGGCGGCGACGCCGCGGACCGCGTGCGCGGTGCGGATCAACCCATGGGTCAGTCGGGACAGCAGGCCGGGCAGGAGCCGCGGCCACCAGCGGACCAGCACGTCTCGCCAGGGGTCCGCCGCCAGCTCCCGGCGGAACAGGTACTCCCAGTCGCCAGCCCGGTCGATGGCGCCGAGTGCCGGCCGCCAGGAGGACTCGTCCGCCGGATCCAGGTCATGGCGGCGAGTCGGTCGGTCGTGATGGGGCATCGCGGCGCGGTAGGCGGCCACCCAGCCCGGGACCGCGTCGCCGTGGCCGAGGACGGCCAGCACCTCGGCCCCCATCGGCCCGTGGTTGGCCAGGTCGGCCTGACCGGCCCGCTCGTAGCCGAGGTCGTCGAGACGGTCGAGGGCGTCCGCCATCACGTCGCCATAGGTCGTCAGGGTCATCGGATGTGCGCCGTGGAGACTCCGGCCATCAGACCGGGGAGCAGACGGCGTCCCATGCTGGAACGCATGTGCGAGTCCTTTCGGTGGAAGGCGCTCCCGCACGGACCGCCTCGCTTCACATCGCCAAATAGTTTGGAAATCCGAATCTTCTACGATCGTAGCGTGCGATCAGACCGGGGAGCCCGCGACGGCACGGAGGTGTCGACGGCTGATCAGCCGCGCCCGCCGACGACGCAGGAGCGCGAGGCGCTGCGACATGTGCCGTTGTTGGCGGCCTACTTCCAGCGCGCCCGCGCGGAGATGCCGCCGCAGCTGCGGCAGGCCTTCGACGCGCACGGACTGACCGCTCGGCACGGCTCGGTGTTGCCCCAGCTGGCCGGCGGGCAGCGGCTCAGTGTCACCGAGGTGGCCGCCCTGCTGGGCGTCTCGCTGTCGACCGCGAGTGAGCTCGTCGGAAGGCTGAGCGAGGCCGGCCTGATCGATCGCACGGAGGACCCGGCCAACCGGCGCCGCACGCTGGTGTCGCTGCGGGAGGAGTTCCGGCCGGCGGTCGAGTCCTTCGTCGCCACCCGCTCGGCGCCGCTGCTGCGCGCCCTGGACACCCTCTCCCCCCGCGACCGGGCGGGATTCCTCGCGGGCCTCGCCGCCTGGAGCAGGGAAGTCCAGCCCTGACGATCGCCCTGGCGGCCGGCGGCTTCACCAGCCTGCGCCAGGTGACGATCTGACGGTCGGCGTCGCCCCCACGACAGGCGCCCCGAACGGCACGATCTGGGGATAAGGTGCCGTCCGGACAGCGAAAGCGGGCGGCCTCGCGCCGCGCGGGAACGGCCTGTCCGGGGGGCGGCCCGCCGGTGGGACGGCCTGTTCGCGCGACGGCCGGGTAGCTCGGCGGGGAGGCAGTACGCATGGGCTTCATGGACGCGATCCGTGGCGAGTTCATCGACATCATCGAGTGGACCGACGACAGCCGCGACACGATCGTCTGGCGCTTTCCGCGCCACGACAACGAGATCAAGATGGGCGCCAGGCTCACCGTCCGCGAGTCCCAGGCGGCAGTGTTCGTCAACGAGGGCCAGGTCGCCGACTCCTACCAGCCCGGCATGTACACCCTCAAGACACAGAACATGCCGATCCTGTCCACGCTCAAGGGCTGGAAGTACGGCTTCGACTCGCCGTTCAAGGCCGAGGTCTACTTCGTCAACACCCGGCAGTTCACGGACCTGAAGTGGGGCACCCAGAACCCGGTCATCGTCCGGGACAAGGAGTTCGGCATGGTCCGGCTCCGCGCGTTCGGCGCGTTCGCGCTGCGGGTGATCGACCCGCCCGCGCTGCTGCGCGAGCTCGCCGGGACGGACCCGCAGTTCCGCACCGAGGAGGTCTCGGAGTACCTGCGCCAGGTCATCGTCGGACGCCTGGGCAACGCGCTCGCCAACTCGGGGGTGCCGATGCTGGACCTTGCCACCCAGCAGGACACCATCGGCGCCGCGCTGGCCTCGGCGCTCAGCAAGGAGCTGGCTCCGGTCGGCCTGTCGATCCCCAAGTTCATCATCGAGAACATCTCGCTGCCGCCCGAGGTCGAAGCGGCGATCGACCGGCGCAGCTCGATGGGCATCGTCGGCAACCTCGACCAGTACACCCAGTTCCAGACGGCGCAGGCGATCGAGGCAGCCGCGCACAACCAGGGCGGCGCCGGCGAGGGCCTGGGCATCGGCCTCGGCATGGCCCTCGGCCAGCGCGCCGCCGGCGCGACCGGCCAGCCGCAGTACCAGCCGTATCAGCCGCAGCAGCCGTATCAGGGCCAGCAGCCCTACCAGGGGCAGCAGCCGTATCAGGGGCAGCCGGCGCCGCAGGCGGGTCCGCCGGCCGGTGGCGCGCCGCCCGGGCCGCCGCCGCTGCCGACCGCCGAGCAGTGGTTCGTCGGCGTGAACGGTCAGCAGCTCGGCCCGTTCGACCGCACCCAGCTCGCGCAGCGGGTCGGCGCCGGCGAGGTGCGTCACGACACGCTCGTCTGGAAGACGGGGATGGCGCAGTGGACGCCCGCCGGCCAGGTGTCGGAGGTCGCGCCGCTGCTGGCCAGCGTCCCGCCGCCGCTGCCGCCGCAGGGCTGACAGCCCTGTCGCGACCGGGTGGAGCGCGCGCGGACACGAGGGACGCGCGGCGAGGGGCGTGGTGCCGATGATCGTGGGGGAAGACAGATGACCGACCAGTCCGCGCAGCAGGCGCCGGTCGCGGCGACGACCTACCCGTGCGGCGGCTGTGGGGCGCGGCTGGAGTTCGCCCCAGGTGCGACGGCCATGCAGTGCCCGTACTGCGGATTCCGGCAGGAGATCACGTCGAACGGCCGCCAGATCCGCGAGATCGCATTCGCGGATCTGCCGACGATCGCCCGCAAGCCGGTGGGCAGCATCGGGTCGTACGTCTTCGTCTGCCAGCGCTGCTCGGCGCGGACGGAGACGAACGAGACGGCGAGCGTCTGCCAGTTCTGCGGCGCGCCGCTGGTCATCGACCCGGCGGCGTCGGGACAGATCGTGCCCGAGGGGGTGCTGCCGTTCGAGCTCGACCGCGGCGCCGTCCGCGCGTCGGTGAAGAAGTGGACCTCGTCGCGCTGGTTCGCGCCGTCGGCGTTGAAGAAGGTGTCCGACACCGAGTCGCTGAAGAGCACCTACCTGCCGCACTGGACGTTCGACTCGCAGACCGTCTCGGATTACACCGGCCAGCGCGGCGAGCACTACTACGTCACCGAGAGCTACACCGACGGCGACGGCAAGCAGCAGACCCGGCAGGTACAGCGCACCGCCTGGCACCCGGCGCGCGGCACGGTCGGGCGTGCCTTCGACGATGTGCTGGTGCCGGCGAGCGAGGTGCTCCCGGAGCAGAAGGTCGACGACCTCGCGCCCTGGCCGCTGGAGTCGGCGGCACCGTTCCAGCAGGAGTACCTGGCCGGGCACTTCGCGCTGCGGTACGACGTCGAGCCGGAGGACGGGCTCACCGAGGCGAAGAAGCGGATGGCGCCGGTCATCACCGAGGACTGCCGCCGCGACATCGGCGGTGACGAACAGCAGGTGCACTCGGTCAACACCCGGTACAGCGACGTCACCTTCAAGCTGATGCTGCTCCCGGTGTGGATCGCCTCCTACGTCTACGCCGGCCGGACCTGGCAGGTCCTGGTCAACGCCCGCACCGGCGAGGTACACGGCGAACGCCCGTGGAGCAAGGTGAAGATCGCCCTTGCGGTGATCGCCGCGCTGATCGTGATCGCGGTCATCGTCATCCTCGTCGCCGGCCACAGCGGCGGCGGCTCAACCCACCGCAGTGGCAGCTCCCTCCACCACAGCACCCCTTCCTCCCACCGACATCACTGACCGGGGCTCGGGCCGGCATGCGTCCTTTTCGGGCGAGCCGTCAGCCCGTCTCCACCCAACGGGCGCGCTACGCTTGCACCAGGGCGTTGACGCCGAAGGTCGAGGATCGAAGACCGGGCCGGATCTGGGAGGTGCGCCATGACCGCGCAGACGGTGCCGCCTGCCTGGATGCACCAGCAGATCACGGCGGAGCGGTACGACGCGCTGTCCGAGGAGCAGCTGCGGGACATCGAGATCGTCGACGGAATGGTCGTGATGGTCCCGAGCGCCTCCCTGCGGCACAACCGGATCGCCAAGAAGGTCGCCGTCGCGATGGAGGCGGCGGGGGCGCCGGAGTGGTTCGCCGACCTGGACTTCGACGTCCGGCTGCAGGACGTGCCGCTCACCGTGCGCCGGCCCGACATAGTCGTGTACGAGGCGAGCGCGGTCGGCGCGGCGCCGATGCGCACCGAGCACATCCTGCTGGTCGGCGAGGTGGTCTCGCCCGGCTCCGAGACCACCGACCGCATCTTCAAGCCGGAGCAGTACGCCCGGGCCGGCATCCAGTTCTACTGGCGGATCGAGCCGTCCGCGACCGGCGTCCCGCTCGTCCACACCTACGTGCTCGACCTTGCGTCGCGCACCTACCGCGCCGGTGACGTCCACGCCGGCGTCGTCGAGACCGCGGTTCCCTTCCCCCTGACGGTCGACCTCACCCAACCGTAGGGTCCAACCCCGGCCCCGAAGATCGCCAGGGCGATCCGGGGAAGCACGGCGCCCATGCGGGACGCGGTTTCCGGTGTGCCGTGACGCAACCCCTGCCAGCGACCTCACGCACAGCGACCCGACGCCAGGAAATCGCCGGGACCTGCGGATAAGCCGGCCTCTCCTGCAGGTTCACCTTCGGCGGCTGGAGGCCGTCGGCCTGGTGAAGCCGCGCATGGAGATATCGGAGGACGGAAAGGCGATGAAGTTCTACGAGGTCACGCCCTTCGCCTTCACGCTCACCCCCGAGGCAGTGGCAGCCGCCGCGCGGACATTGACCATCGACCCGGCTGACGGCCATCGACAAGCAGCTGGCCGAGATGAGCGGCCGGCTGGAAACCATGGAAAAGGTTCTTCGCGAGGTCGACTAGCCGGTCACCCCGGCGCGTTCCGCCCCGGCCGGATCAGCCCGGTTCAGACTTCGCCGAGCTGCCAGCGCACGCCGTGGTCGGCCAGGAATCCCAGGAACGACTCGGGGTCGAAGGCCTGTGACGGCGCCAGGACGCCCGCCGCCGCACCGTCCGTCACCAGTCGGCGCGCCGCCTCCACCGCGATCACCGCGGTCGTCCCGTACGCGTCCACGCCACCGACCTCGCCCCGCACGGTGTGCCCGCCGGCCGTGACCGCCTCCAGGGAGATCGTCCACTTCCCGTGCTGCCGCTGCTGCTCGTCGGGCCCTTCCGGCAGCGTCTCGAGAACCGCGGGGTCGAGCGCGTCCGCCAGCCCGTCGAACGAGGCGCCCAGCACGCCCTCCAGGGTCCGGACCGTCACGTGCCTCGGCACCGTGGCGACCGCCGGCAGCGCCGCCTTGGCGACCGGCACGGGTGCCTCCGCGTCCCGGAAACGCCAGCTCGCGTGACTGGGGTCGCCGTAGGCCAGCCAAGAGCCGTCCTGGTAGCGCAGCGCGCCGCTGAACATCAGCACCGGGTCGAACGAGCGCAGCGTGCCGCGGCTGAGGACGCCGTCGCGGTACCAGGCGGCGGCCGTCATGACGTCCACCGGTCCGGCCGCCTCGCCGACCAGATGACCGAGGAAGTCGCTCGGGCCGCCGTCATCGGCCATCGCCGGCACAACCGACACCCCGGCGGCGGTGGCGGCACCACCGAAAGTGTCGAAGAGGTCACGCAGGTAGTGCTGCTCGCCGGTGGTGTCGACGTAGTGGGCGCCGGCGGCGATCGCGGCCCGCACGACCGGAGCGCCGAGCTTGGCGAACGGCCCGGCGGTGTTGACCACGGCGTCGACGCCCTTGAACCCGGCCGCCAGCGCATCCTCGTCGCCGATGTCGGCGATCCGCACCTCGAAACCGGTCCGCGCCGCGACCGGGCGCAGCCGCTCGGCGTCGCGGCCGACGAGCACCGCGTCGAGTCCGCGGCGGGCCAGCTCGGCGGCGGCGAGTCGGCCGGTAAACCCGCTCGCACCGTGCAGCGCGATCGTCATCTGGTCTCCCTGTAGCGGTCGGTCGAGGCCGGGGAATGCCCGACGAGATCGACCGTAGGAGGCAGCGACCCGGACGATCCATGTCAGCACGTTCGGATTTCCTGTTCGTTCGTCCGAACTCGAGGACGAACAAAGGAGCCGGGACGGGCATAGGCTTGCCCTGTGGATGTGCTGAGCGACTCGGTGACGATGATGCGCGCCGGCCGCCCGCACTCGACCACCACCCGGCTGGTGGCGCCTTGGGGCATGCGGTTCCCGCCGGCCGAAGGCGCCGGTTTCCACGTCGTGCTGCGTGGCAGCTGCTGGCTGCTGCGGTCGGGTGCCGAGCCGTTGCCGCTGTCCACCGGCGACATCGTGTTCCTGCCCCGCGAGGCCGGGCACGCCCTCGCCGACGATCCCGCCAGCCCCCTCATCGACTTCCAGCCTGACGCCCGACGGCCCGCAGCCGCACGCGACGACGAGGCCAGCCGCAACGAGGCCAGCGGCAGCGGCAACGAAGCGGGTGACAGCCGCAAAGAGACCGGCGGCGGCGACAAGCCTACGGCCGGGGCCGAGCCGTGCGCCGGTCGCGCCGTCACGGAGCTGCTCTGCGGCGCCTACGTGCTCGACCAGTCCCGGCCGCATCCGCTGCTGGCGGACCTGCCCGACGTCATCCACCTGCCCGCGCGAGTCGGGCGCCATCCTCGGCTGCGCACCGCGGTGGATCTGCTCGGCGCGGAGGTTGCCGAGGCACCGCAGGCCGGCGCGAGCGCGAGCGTGGCGGCACTGCTGGACCTACTGCTGCTCTACCTGCTGCGCGCCTGGTTCGCGGAACGGGCGACCGGCTGGTCCGCCGCGCTCGCCGATCCCGCTATCAGCGCCGCTCTGCAGGCCATCCATGCCGAGCCGGGCGCGCCGTGGACGGTGCGGGATCTCGCCACCCGCGCCGGGCTGTCCCGGACGGTGTTCGCCCAGCGCTTCACCGCCCTCGTCGGCCGCTCGCCGCTGGCGTATCTGACCTGGTGGCGGATGACGGTGGCCGCGCGGCTGTTGCGGGAGACCGAGCTCGCACTGTCCGCCGTGGCCGCGCGCTGCGGCTACTCTTCCGAGTTCGCCTTCGCGAAGACATTCAAACGCGAGCTCGGCATCCCACCCGGCCAGTTCCGCCGACGCGCGGAGCCAAGACCCACGGATGAGTCCGGACCGGATCTCGTTTCTCCGCTACGCCCGCAGGAGGAACCCTCGCCTCCACGAGCCTTGAAAAAGTACTCGCGGATATCGACCGCAGCCGTGCCTTCACCGGGCTGACCGCGGCCGACGCGGTCGCCGCCGTTCGCGCGGTGCGCGATGCCCAGAAGCCCGCATGGGCCTGACCGCATGGGCCGGGCCTGCTCGGCGGCGTCTCGATTGTGACCGCCGTCGTGCGCGTAGCCGCGGCGCGTCGTGGCAAGCGTCCTGGCAACGCGGGCCACCGTCCACCGAGCCACCGGGCGCGGGCGAAATGACCGAGCCGATCCGGGTGTTGCCACCGGCGTGACGCGCCGAGAACCGACGGCACCCGCCGCTGCCCCCGCCGCGCACGCAGAATCGTTCTTTCCGCGAGGCACTGGAAGGGTCTGGACGTGAGCGATCTGTCGCCTGAGCTGAAGACGGTCATCGAGGGTGGGCCGTTCGCGCACCTGAGCACGACGAATCCCGACGGCAGCCCCCAGGTCACCGTCATCTGGGTCGGCCTGGACGGCGACGAGATCGTCAGCGGCCATATGGCCAGGTACGTGAAACTGCGCAACATCGAACGTGATCCGCGGGTGGTGCTGTCCTTCCTCGCTCCGCCCGAGCCGGACGCGTTCCTGCGGAAGTACGCCGTGGTGCACGCACGGGCGACGGTGGATTTCGGCGATGACGCCTGGCCGCTGCTCGACCGGCTGGCCAAGGTCTACATGTCCCCCGACGCCACCTTTCCGGCGCCGAAGGGCCCGGGATTCGTCGTGCGCTACACGATCGAACGGGTCGGCGGCGTCGGCCCCTGGGCGCCGTCCTCCCACTGAGCTATTGGCCTGATCAGCGGATCGCTCGTGCGCAGCGGGTAGCTCGGGCTCAGCGGGTGGTCCGTGCTCAGTTGGTGGTCCATTCCGGCAGGCGGTCGTAGGCGCCGTCGGTGAGGACGGGGACGACGTCGTCGGCGTCGAGGTCGGCGGCGGCGACCACGTCCGCGCCCCAGCCACCGGCCGCGAGCTCCCGGCCGGACACCGACTCACGCAGGTCCGCGAGCAGCCCGGCACCGCCGCTGGAGGACGCTGCGTCGACGGACACGGCGTGGGCGTCGGCGGAGCATGTCTCGCCGACCGCCGCGTCGCACGTCGGGTCGGCCTCGGCGGCGGCCCGGAAGGCGGCGAGAGCGGCGCGCGCCTCCGGCGAGAGGTGCCTGCGTGGGGAGAGCGCGGCTCGCTCGACGGTGCGGGCGAGGACGGCTCCGGCGCCGAGCAGATCCTCGATGGCGGGGCGCAGCGGTCCGGCGTGCGGGCGCCCGGCGGCATCCGGCCAGCGCTCGCCGGCCGCGATGACGGCGACCGTGCGCCCCGCGTTCGCCGCGTTCGCGGTGACCAGGCCCGCCAGCCAACCGCCTACCGCGGCGGCGTTGCGCAGGCAGCCCGCCACAACCGTGACGCTCGGGTGCACGGCGGCAGCGGCCGACAGCGCCGAGCCGTTGGGCGAGGGCAGCACGAACCTGGTGCCCGCGGGGATCTCGGCGAGGCCGGCCGGCGAGATTGTCCACCGGCCGGGGCTGCTGGCCGCGGTACGGGGCGCGGCCAGCTGGACACCGAGGCTGGCGGCGAACGCGGCCGCGGAGGCGTCGCGGAACCGGTACGGCCACACCCGGGCGCCCCGACCCACCGCGACCGACACCGCCGAGGTGAAGCTCAGCACGTCAACGATGACCACGGCGTCGCTCACCGGCGTGAGCACGGCCAGATCCTCCGCGCCCCATCCGAACCGCACCGGGAAACCCCGCTGTTCCACCACGCTGGCGCCCATTCCGCCGTCCTCTCCTTCGCCTACCCCACCGCCAGGTCCCGCGGGTGGGAAGTATGCGCGGGGGGCAGCGGTACCGTGTCGCGAATTCGCGACTTCCCGTCCGTTTTGCCCAGATTATGCGACACGGGCTGCCGTGAACGGTCGCGACAACACCCGGAAAGATCGCAACCCAGGACGCAACCTAGGTCGCCCCGCAACCCGGGCTCCCGCCCCGCCGGTGCCGGGACAATGGACGAGTGGACGCGCGATATCCGGCGATCGAGCCGTACGCGTCGGGGTTTCTCGACGTCGGTGATGGTGATCTCGTGTACTGGGAGGCGTGCGGCAACCCGGACGGATGGCCCGCGCTCGTCGTCCACGGGGGGCCGGGGTCGGGATGCTCGGCGGGCGTCCGTCGTTGGTTCGACCCGCGGCGCTATCGCGTGATCCTGTTCGATCAGCGCGGCTGTGGTCGCAGCACCCCGCACGCCGGCGACCATGACACCGAGCTACGGCACAACACCACCGCGTACCTGCTGGCGGACATGGAGCGGCTGCGCCGGCACCTCGGCGTCGACACGTGGGTGTTGTACGGCTCGTCGTGGGGGTCGACACTCGCCCTCGCCTACGCCCAGCGGCATCCGTCCCGGGTGACGGGAATCGTGCTGGTCGGCGTGACCACGACCCGCCGCTCGGAGATCGACTGGCTCTACCACGGCGTCGCCCGGCATTTCCGTACCGAATGGGAGCGATTCCGCGCCGCGCTACCGGCCGCCGACCGCGCCGAGAATGGTGCCGGCGCCGGCCTGCGCCTCGTCGGCGGGTACGCGCGGCTGCTGAACGACCCGGATCCGGCGGTGCGGGCGAGGGCCGCCGACGCCTGGTGCGCCTGGGAGGACGCGGTGATCTCCCAGGAATCGAACGGGCGGCCTGGCGCGTACGGCGGCCGACCGGCGCGGGCCCGTCTGGCGCTGACCCGGATCTGCGCGCACTACTTCTCCCACGGCGCCTGGCTCGACGAGGGCGTTCTGCTGCGTGAGGCGAACCGCCTGGCCGGTATTCCCGGGGTGCTGATCCACGGCAGTCAGAACCTGTCCGCGCCCATTCGGACGGCCGAGGAACTCGCGTATGCCTGGACGGACGCCGAGCTCATCGCCGTCCCCGACTCCGGCCATACCGGCAGCGCCGCCCTCGGCCGCCACCTGCGCCACGCCCTCGACCACGTCGCGGCCCTGACATGAGACGGCCGCCCAGATACGGCCTGGTCCACGCCTCCCGCAGATCGACAGCGATCTGTCACCAGCACCCCTGAGACCGGCGCCGCAGGCAGCTCCTCGCCGTGCCCGGCGACGGACTCAGGAGGCTGGGTCGGTGACGGTGATGGTGACGCGGTCGGGGTAGAAGGCGACATGGCCGGCGATGGCGGCGACGGCCGGGTAGGGCTGCTCGTAGCCCCAGATCAGGTCGTCGAGCCGGACGCCGTCGGGTGTCTCGACGGTGTGGTAGTTCGCCTCTCCCTTGTAGGGGCAGTAGCTCGAGGTGTCGCTCGGGCGCAGGACGCTGGCGTCGACGTCGGCGAGCGGCAGGTAGTGGACGGGCGGGTAGCTGGCCTCACGCAGAGTGAGAGCCGCGCAGGTGTCGGCGACGACATGAGCGCCGACCCGGACCACGACGCGCCGGCCCGTCGGCTCGATCGTGATCGGATGCACCGCGTCTGGTACCAGAACGGTTCGTGGCATGATGCGCCTCCCCGGCAGTCCCGACACCGCCGGACCATCCCGGCGCGTCCTTCGACCCTCGCCCCGGGCCAACAGACCGTCAAGCGGAATCCCCACGCACGGCGAACCATTCGCCGCGCCCCCGGCCGACGTTCATCACACCGGCAGATCGTTCTTTGATCAACATTGATAACGGGTCGTACGCTGACTTTTCCGATCTGTATCGACCTGCGGAGGACGCGTGAGCAACCGCACGGTGCTGGTGTCCGGCGCGGGCATCGCCGGGACGACGCTCGCCTACTGGCTGGCGTGGCACGGATTCCGGCCGACGGTCGTCGAGCGCGGGCTGTGGCAACGCGCCAGTGGCAACCCGGTGGACGTGCGCGGGCAGGCCCTGCGGGTCGCCGAGCGGATGGGGATCACGGCGCGGCTGCGGGCGGCCCGCACAAACGTCTCCGGCATGCGGTTCGTCGACGCGGCCGGCAACACCGTCGGCCGGATCAACCTGCGGGCACTCGCCCGGTCCACCGGCGGGCAGGACGTCGAGCTGCCCCGCGGCGCGCTCGCCGCGATCCTGCAGGAGGCCAGCGCCGACCACGCCGAGTTCGTCTTCGGCGACTCCGTCGCGGGGATCGCGCAGGACGACAACGGCGTGGAGGTGACGTTCGAACACGGCCGGCCGCGCCGGTTCGACCTCGTCGTCGGCGCCGACGGGCTGCACTCGGCGGTGCGCGGCCTCGCCTTCGGCCCGGAACGCAACTACGCCCGTCATCTCGGCCTGTATCTGGCGACGGTGCCGTTCGCCGGCCCCGCGGCGCATCACGAGCGCGAGGTGGTCATGCACAACACGCCGGGCCGGGCCGTCGCGCTGCATCCGACGTCCGACGGGCAGACCGCCTTCTTCGCCTTCCGCCGGCCGGAACTCGCGGACTTCAACCATCGCGACATCGAGCAGCACCGTCTCCTGCTCGCCGCCGCCTTCGGCACCGGTTCCTGGCGCACGCCGGAGCTGCTGGCGCGGGCCTACGCCGCCGAGGACCTGTACTTCGACGCCGTGAGCCAGGTGCAGATGCCGAGCTGGTCGAGCGGGCGGGTGACGCTGGTCGGCGACGCCGCCTGCTGCGTGTCCCTGTTCGGCGACGGTTCCTCGCTGGCGATGGCGGGCGCGTTCGCCCTCGCCGAGGAGCTGGCCGCGACCCCGAACGACCATCGCGCGGCGCTACGCCGGTATGAGGGCAGGCACCGTCGGCTGGTCGACCGCCGTCACCGCGGCGTCGACCAGGCCTCCCACCTGCTCATTCCGGCGACGTGGACCGGCATCCGGGCGCGTAACGCCGCGACCCGGCTGTGGCCGGCGGCGGCGGCCGCGGGCTGGGTGGGCAGCCGGCTGGCCCCCGGCGGCCTGCCGCTGGCCCCGCGGACCACCCGACCCGCCGGTGCCACCTCCCCGAGCTAGCGCGTCGGCGGCCGGGGACGGGACGCGACGACGACGGTGGCGTCCAGCTCGGCGGAGGTGACCACGCGACCGGTCAGACCGAACCGACCGGCGGCGTCGAGCAGCGTCCCCGCCTGGCCGCCGCTGGTCTCCAGCAGCACGCAGCCGCCCGGCGCGAGCCACCGCGGCGCCTCGGCCACCACCCGGCGCAGCACGGCGAGGCCGTCCGGACCGCCGTCGAGAGCGATCCGAGGCTCGTGCTCGCGTGCCTCGGGCGGCATCAGGCCGATCGCGTTCGTCGGCACGTACGGCGCGTTCGCGATCAGGACGTCCACCCGTCCCCGCAGGCCGGTGGGCAGCGCGGCGTACAGGTCGCCCTCGTGCACGCGGCCGGCCCGCGCGGGCAGGTTGCGCCGGGCGCAGCGCACCGCGGCGGGTTCGACGTCGGCCGCGTGCACCTCGGCAGCGGGCAGGGCGGCCACGATCGCGGCCGCGACCGCACCCGAGCCGCAGCACAGGTCGACCACGACAGCGCCCGTCCCCCGGACCGGTTCCCGCTCGCGCGCACCGTCCCGATCGCCCACGCCCGCGCCGACGCCGATATCAGGATCGGTTCCCGCACCGGCATCGAGTCGATCAAGTGCCAGGCGGACCAGGTGCTCGGTACGGCGGCGGGGTACGAAGACCCCCGCGTCGACCTGGATCCGCAGACCGTGAAACCAGACCCAGCCCAGGATGTGCTCCAGCGGCTGGCCGGCGACCCGCCGGCGCACCATCGCGGCGAGCTCGGCCGGGCCGCGGGCGGCGCCGACGAGCAGAGCGGCCTCCTCCTCGGCGAAGACGCACCCGGCGGCGCGCAGCCGGCGGACGACCACGCCCGGCTCGTGAGCCGGCGCGACCTCGGGTGTGGGACCTGGTGAGGAGTCAGGCGAGGAATCGGGTGCGGGGAATGACGCGGAGGACACGGTTGACCTTCCGGAGACGCCGATGGGCGCCTTCGGCGATCACCGGGCCCGGTCAGACCCCAGATGATCGCGCGAGGTGGGCGCCCGCCCTGATACCGCGGTAATCGGGCTCACCTCCTCAGGGACGACCGTACGCTGACCGCGTCACCGTACAGCGCCACCGGACGTTCGAGCCAGCGGGTGTTCCGCCGTACGCCGACGGCGTCGGCACGCGGTGCCCGGGCCGCCGGGATCAGGGCCGGCCGAGCTCTTCTCGCCGCCGCGGGTCAATCGGGAAGCAGACAGGCCGACCGCCTGATCCGGACGAGCACGACTTGTACTCTCATTCTCGCCTGCATCGACCACTCGATTCCGGCCTTCCGCGCCCGCTACCTGCCACAGGAGGGGGACCTGATGGTGGGCGACCCGGCCGTCATCGGTCGCGTCGGTGTCCTCACCGTCGCCACCCGGGGCGAGAACGGCCCAGGTGAGGTGGCGGTTCGGATCCGCGGGGGGATCGAGACCTTCCTGGCGCAGTCCGACACCCCGCTGCCCAGGGGGGCGTCTGTCCTGGTTGTCGGGTCGGCCGGGCCGCGGACCGTCGAGGTGGTGCCGTGGCTGAATCCCGCCGCCGTCTTCGGCGGCGATCTCTGACGAAAGGCGCGCGGTCGTGTTCGGTTACCGTGTTCCATCCCCGGACGAGGCGATGCTCATCTCCGGTGGCAAGAGTCGCAGCGGAATGCCCTTCAAGGTCGTCACCGGCCACGGCTCCTTCATCCTGCCGTTCTTCCGCAAGGTGCGCTTCCTGAAGCTCGCCATGCGCGAGGCGGAGGTACAGGAGACCTGCGTGACCCATCAGGGCATCTCGCTCAACGTGCGAGCCGTCATCGCATTCAAGGTCGGCAACGACCAGGAGAGCATCGTCAACGCGGGGCAGCGCTTCCTGTCCGACCAGGCGCAGATGGAGATACTGACCGGGCGGATCTTCTCCGGGCACCTTCGCTCGATCATCGGCTCGATGACGGTCGAGCAGATCATCCGGGATCGGCAGAAGCTCGCCACCGAGGTGCTCGACGGCTCCAAGGAGGAGATGGCCCGCATCGGGCTGACCATCGACGCGCTGCAGATCCAGTCCATCGACGACGGCCGGCTCGGTTACATCGCGGCGATCGCCGCGCCGCACAACGCGGCCATCCAGCGCCAGGCGCAGGTCGCCCAGGCGGAGGCGAACCAGGCCGCCGCCGAGGCCGAGCAACGCTCCCAGCGGGCACAGGCCGAGTACGCCCGCCAGACCGCGGTCGTGCAGGCGCAGTACCGGGCCGAGATCGAGCGTGCCCAGGCCGAGGCCGGGCAGGCCGGCCCGCTGGCCGAGGCGCAGGCCCAGCGGGCCGTCGTCGAGGCGCGCACGCAGCTCGCCGAGCAGGAGGCCGAACTGCGTCAGCAGCAGCTCGTCACCGAGGTGGTCAGGCCCGCGCAGGCCCAGGCCGAACAGGTCCGCGTCCTCGCGCTCGCCGAGGCCGAGAAGATCCGCGTCCAGGCCGAGGCGGCCGCGTCCCACAACCGGGTGGCCCTCGACCGGATGCTCATCGACCAGCTGCCGGAGATCGTCCGGCAGGCGGCGGCCGGGCTCGCCGGCGCGAATGTCACGGTCCTCAACGGCGCGGACGGCATCGGGGAGATCGCCAGTGGCCTCGTCGGCCAGGGGGTCGCGATCTTCGAGACGCTGCGCGCGGGCGTCGGCCAACCGGCGAACGTCCGGGACGAGACCGGCGGCGAGCTCCGTCCGGCCGGAATTCCGCCGGCGGATCAGGAGAGGTAGGCCGGCCTGCGCGCGTCCGGCGCCGGGTGGGCGTCCGTCCGGCCGCAGTACCCGTATTCCACGCGGCGGCGCCATACCGTCATCCGGCACTGGTCGGTGTCGATCGTCCAGGTCCGCCGCTCCACCCGGTCCTCTATCTGCACCGGATTCCGGGCGGCCGGCTCCGCGGCCCGGCGGTGTGCCCAGGAGTGGGCCGCCTCCCATTCCGGAAAGGTGGCCACCAGCTCACCGTCCCCGTCGTAGACCTGAAATCGGCGAGTCGCCATTGTCGCGCCTTTCAGCCATTACTGCCCTGATAACTCGGTTGCGACCGCGCCAGCGCCGCCCGTCCCGGGACTGGGCCGACCTCGGGGGGAGATCGGCCCGCGACCGCCCGGGGCCGGCGCCGGGGCACCCGGCCGCGCCGGCGACGCCACCGACGATCCGGGCGGTCCCCTCGGG
>NZ_FZMO01000546.1 GCF_900197875.1 Frankia canadensis
CTTCATCCTTCTCGACCTGCTCGCGCAGTCCGCGCCGCTGCGCGCGGAGGTCGCGCCGCGGCTGGCGGCCACGGCGGGCCGGGGCCATCTCCGCGCCGGGGGCGGCGCGTTCGCCGGCGCGGTAGCCCTCGCGGCGTCCGGAGCCGGAGAGCTGGCGGGTTCGTGCGCTGCGAAGCCTGGGGTAGGCGTGGGCGACGCGGCGTTCCACGAGTGCGGCGCGGTCGGCGAGGACGAGCGCGGTGGAGGGGCCGGTGGTGGTGCTGTCCTCCTGGGCGGCGCGTGCCTTCGCCGCTGTCTCGGCGGCGGTGAGGCGCCGGCTGACGGCGTTGGCGAAGCCCGCGAGCCAGCTTCGGCGGAAGGCGCGGGGGTCCTCGCCGGTGGGCAGGGGGGTGGCGACGAGACCGAACGTGGCCTGGACGAGCAGGGAGGTGAAGAGAATCTGGGTGCGGTCGAGGTCGGCGGCCATTCCGAACAGGTGGGCTTCCTGACCGGGGCGTCCGGGGGTGGTGCTCTTTCTCGACACGATCCGGCAGCCGAGGGGGAAGGCGACGGCGCACATGACTCCGAGCTTGTCCAGGGCGTACGGCGCGTCGATGGTGATGAGTACGTCGCCGGCCGAGGTGGGGCGCTTCTGGCTGGCGTCGAGGCGCGCCTGGTCGATGCCGTAGCGGGCGATGAGCTCCGTCGCCTTCTGGTTGTAGCTTTCGCGGGCCTCGTCGGTGATCCCTTCGGCCTCGGCCATCGCCAGCAACTTGCGGATCTTGTCGAGCGCGACGTCAGATTGCATTGTCCATCCCCGTCGGGTAATGGTTCACGATTCCCGGACCGCACTCTAATTCTATCCCGCGCGACGTGAAATTGGGCGGGGTCTCTCGACTGTCTTGGCCGTTTCTTTCGGTATCGCGCTCTCCGTATTGGTGTGCACTGCCGCTATGTGCTCGGAATTTCCTCGAGGGCTCTATCTCCCTCCTTCTAGATTCTTTTTATTTAGAAATTCGGCACGAATTCTTGGCGTACTCCTGGGCGTCGCCGGGCGACGCCATGAGACCCGCCCTTCTTGATCGGAATCTCTACCTTTAGGCAGGCGCGCCGTGCCTGGTTCCCGTCTGGCTGACGGTGGTCCGTAGGTTCCACCTGATCGCCGGTCGGCTGGTGCTGATGTCTGCGGTGGGCGTCTGGCCTGGGCGGTGTCGATCTCGGGTGCGCGGTGAGTGGCGCCGGGCCTGCGATGACGGACCGTGCTGGAGCGTGCTGGCGAGCGCGCGACGGCCGGGATGTCGCGTCGGAGGTGTCCGCGGAGGTCATCGCCAGTGCTCACTGCGGCCACGGTGGTCTCCTGATCTGCCGTGAGCGCGGGCGTGGGTCTTCGGCGCGTCTGTGTGTCGTCGGCAGCCGTGAGCGCACTGTCAGGGGCACTTTTCATGATCGCTACGGTGAAGGTGCTGACGCTTCGGGCGCGTAATGGGGCTGATCTTGCCCGTGCCGCGCGGGCGGTGAGTGCCTATGTGGAGGGTGGGCAGCCACGGGAGATGTCTCCGTTGCGCAGGTACTACGGCGAGGGGCTGGCGCCCGGGCGTGCGCGGGGGTTGGCGGCAGAGCTGGTGGGGCTGGCTGCGGGGCGGCCGGTGTCGGGGGTGGCGTTGGAGCGGTTGCTGCGCGGCGAGCATGCGGTGACCGAGCGGCCGTTGCTGGCGGCGTCGGGCTCCGCGGGTCGCGCGGTGTCAGCGGGAGATCGTGGGCGCCCGGTCGGGGCGGGAAATGATGTGCTGACTTTGGAAGAGGCGGCGCGGCGAATTGGTGTGAGCGCGGCCTATCTGCGCCAGTTGGCCGTCCGCACCGCAGACAGGAGTTCGGCGGATGCGGATGGGTTCGGCGCGGGCCGGCCGGAGGGTTCCGCTTCTGGAGAGGCCGTCACGAGTCGGGGTCCTCACCTGGCGGCGGTCAGGGAGGCGGGGACTGGGCGGTGGGTGGTGAGCGCGGGCGAAGTGGATCGGTTCCGGACTGCGAGGGTGCCTCCGGCGGTGGTGCTGGGATACGACGTGACGGCCTCGGCGCCAAAGGCGATCTCGCTGCTGCGGGCCTTCGGCGACGAGGAGATCCGCCGGGATGTGGCCGCGGCGATGGATGCCGGTGTGGACGCGATGCTCGGCTATCTCGAACGTCACGCGGCGGTCGGCACGATCAATGGCCGGAATCGTCCCGGCCTCGGGTTGGCGGTGGCGTCCTATCTGCATGAGGTGTCGCGCAGCGATGAGGCGCATCTTCATGTGCACTCCATCGTGGTCAACGCGATCGCCATTCCCGACATTGACGAGCACGGCCGGCCGGCAGTCGATGGCGAGGGCCGGCCCGTGGTGGACTGGCGGGCGTTGGACGGCGAGGTGTTCCTCGCTCACGTGAAGACGGCCGGCTATGTGGGCGCGGCGGCGCTACGCCACGAACTGACCCGACGGCGGGGCCTGCGCTGGGGGCCGGTGCGTAACGGAGTCGCCGAGCTTGCCGCGTTCCCGCAGAAGCTCCTGGCCGCGTTCTCCACGCGGCACGGCGAGGTTCAGGCCGAGTACGCCCAGCTTGTCGCGGAGGGGATGACCCCGGGCGGAGTGACGGCCGCGGCCGCGCAGCGCGGTTCCCGGGCGGCGAAGAAAGTTCTCGCCGACGCCCAGGTCCGCCGCATCCAGCTTGAGCGGCTGACGGCCGCGGGGTGGACGCCGGAAGGGATTCGCGGCCTCGCCGCAGCCGCCCCGGATCGCCCGCCCTCGGTCAGCAGCGACGACGTGGCCGAACTGTGCGAGACGCTGACCGGCCCGACCGGGCTGACCGAGCACAACGCGACGTTCGATCGGCAGGTGGTCGTGCGGCAGGTCGCGTCCTGGGCCGTGGACCGCCTGCCGGCCGAGCAGATCGAGCATCTCGCCGACCAGGTGCTCGCGGACAGACGCGTCGTCCTGCTTGGGCACGACACGTCCCGGGCACGCAGGGCACCCGCGCCGACGTATACGACGCAGGAGCTCTTGGAAGCCGAGGACACTGTCCTGGCCCTGTGCCGGCAGGGACGGGTCGACGCCGGTGCGCCGCCGCGGATCCTCGTCGATCAGGCGACGCTCGAGGCACACCTTGCCGACGCCTGCCAGCCACTGCCATTGAACGGCTCCGCGGCAGCAGGGAGCCCAGGCGAGGCCGCACGGCCCGAAGGCGCGTCTACCGGGCCGTTGCTGGCGGCGGAGCAGGTCACGCTTGTGCGGCGACTGCTCAGCTCGGGGGATCTGGTGCGGCCGGTCGTCGGACCGGCGGGCTCCGGTAAGACCGAGGCGATGCGTCTGCTCACCCGGATCGTGCAGGCATCGGGCGGCACGGTGTTCGCGACCGCGCACGGGGGCCGGCAGACCGAGGAACTCACCGACCGGATCGCCGTCCCCGGACGGGTCGTGTCCGGCTGGCTCACGCTGCTCGACCACACCGACAACCCGAGCCAGGTGTGGACGGCCGGCAGCGTGCTCATCGTCGACGAGGCCACCCAGGTCTCCACCCGCGACGCCGCGCGCCTGCTGCGCTACGCCACCCAGACCGGGACGGTCGTGATCCTGCTCGGCGACCCCGCCCAGCTCGGCTCGGTGGGTGCCGGCGGCTGGTACGCGCACCTCGTCACCGTCACCCCGGACGTGCCGGCGCTCGGCGCGCTGCACCGTCAGGCCGGCGCGGCGCTCGCGCCGGTCCGCGCCGCGCTCGGCGCCCTTCGCGCCGACACCGGCGCGTCGGCGCGCAAGGCGCTCGAGATGCTGGCCGCCGCCGGTCGCATCCGCCTGTTCGACTCCCGCGAGGCCCTCCTCGACCAGGTCGTCAACGACTGGCATGCCGAACGCGCCGCTCTGCACGACACGGCCACTGCACCCCGCGACACGGCAAGCGCCGGAGGGGCGGGCGTCAGCGAAGGGCAGGCGGGGGACCGGGGACGACGCCGCTCGGGGGGACCGGCGCGGCCCCGACCCGCACCGCTGCACATGATGGCAGAGCGGACCCGCGACGTCGATCTCCTCGCCCGCGCCGCCCGCGCCCGGCTCGCCGCTGACGGCTCCCTGACCGGCCCGGTCCTGACCGTCGCCGGCCGGGAGTTCCAGGCCGGCGACGAGGTCATCACCCTGACCCAGGCCGGCCACACCCTCATCCCCGACGGCAAGCCCGCCTCCGCCTACATCCGCACCGGCACCGTCGGCCGCATCGTCGACGTCCACCCCGACCCTGACCACCCCGACCGACAAGCCCTCACCGCGCACTTCCCAGGCAAAGGCCGCGTGCGGGTGCCGTGGACGTACCTCACCCACCGCTTCACCGACGGCCGCGACGGCGGCCTCGGCTACGCCTACGCGATCACCGCCGCGAAAGCCGAGGGATCCTCGATGCCCACCGCACGCGCCGTCGCACCCGACGACACCAGCCGCGCCGGCCTCTACGTCATGCTCTCCCGCGCCCGAACCGACCTCGCGGCCTACGTCATCCGCCGCCCCGACCTCGAAGCCGACCTCGACGAAGAAGACTGGCTACCCGTGCTGCGCGACCCGACCGGCCCCCTGGAACGCCTCGGGGAACACCTCGCCCAGTCCCGCACCAAGCGCCTGGCGCGCGAGTTCGACCCACTCGCCCATGCGGCCCACCGGCTGCGCCGCTCCCACACCCTGGCCGACCTCGCCCGACTCCCCGCGCCCACCTCGCCCGACGCGCACCGCGCCACCCGACCTTACTCGCCCAGCGACGGCGCCCCGGCCGGCGGGCACCACAGCGGCGCGGCGCGAACCAACGACATGCCCGCGCCGACGGCGCCGAATCCGCGCCGCACCGCGCCCGAACGCGCCGACGCGGCCCTCGGCGCTGACCCCGTAGCGCCCCCAGTGGCCCGCCGCGCCGAACTCGCCGCCGAGGCCGCCCTCGCCGCGGCCGCCGTCGCCAACCCACCCGCCGTCCTGGTCGCTCGCCTCGGACCGCGACCCGATGACGGCGGCGAACGCATCCTGTGGGACCGGGCCGTGGGTGGCCTCGCCGTCTACCACGCCCGACACCAGCAGGCCGGCCCCGCAGACGACCCCGGACCGCCGCCGTCCGGGCCTGAGCCGGCCGGAACCCTGCGAACGCAGTGGATGCTGCAGCATGACCAGGCGGTGCGCATCGCACGCGCCTGGTCCGACGGACTGCCTCGCCACCGGTCTCGCGCCCGTATGCATGGTCAGGCCGAACGGGTACCTCGAGCGCGCGCGATCGCCGGCATCCATGCCCTCCTCGACCACGGCCACCACCCCGACACGCTCCTGGCCGCCCTCACCAGCCACGAACAGACGACAGTGCGCACCGGCGCCGCCGTGCTGGACCACCGGGTCACCGACTTCTGCGAGCAGGAGGGGCTGAGCCCCACCGACTATCTCCTCCCACCGCCGCGACCCGCCCACGAGGACTGGCAGGAACTCGTCGACGTCCTCCGCACCTGCGAGATCCACCACCTGGCCCGGCGACCCACCGCCCAGCTCGCCGCCGAGCGCCGCCGCCTTCTGCGAACGGCGGCGGCAGCCAGTGCGACGCCGGCGCCGCTCGGCGACGTCGATCCGTCCGACAACACCGGGCCGGCAGCCGGAGCGCAGGATGCGCTCGCGCTGATCGAGGCAGCCCTGGAGCAGCAGATCGCCCGCGCGATCTTCCGGGCCGCCATCGAACCCACCGAATACCTGACAGGAGTCCTCGGCGACCGTTCCTCCGCCGAATCCGGCGCCGCTGGGTGGGACAACAGGGCCGAGATCGTCGAGCGCTTCCGCCATTGTGAACTTGGCCTGCCCTACGGCACGCCGGCCAGTGCCGCGGAGGAAACCAACCCTCTGCGGCGCGCGGTCGGCGGCCGGCCCACGGACCCCACCGCAGCCGCTGGCTACGATCAGATTCGGGCCCTGAGCAGGGCATATGCCCCCACGTTTGACCTCTGAGGGCGAGCAGCGTCGCCGAAGAGGATTGCATCGCGCGATGCATGCCTAGGCGGACACGCGGGCCTCGTGGCGTCCGTTCGCCAGGCGAAGGTCAGCAGTCATCCTGGCGCCAGGTGCCCTTCTCGAACACCCAGGGTTCCGACTGCTGGTTGATCGCAGATGTCGGATAGGTGTAGGTGACGCGGGCCAGCGTGCCGGCGAGGCTGTCCACCGTGAGCGCCGCAATGGGCTGGCTGCCGTACTGCACACGTGCCGCCTGAGTCAGGCCGGTGAACTCCGCCTGGTTGATGCGCTGCTGGCACCGCTCGGAGAGGAGCCCGTACGCGGCCGAACCCTGCCCGGTCAGGTAGGCGTCCGAGTACGCCCTGACCGCTGCCTCCAGCGCGGGCTGGCTGGCTCCGCCTTCGCTGACCGAGGCTGCGGACGCCCCTGCGCCGCCAGCCGCGGGGGCAGCGGATTCGCCGGCCGACGACCCGCAGCCGGAGATCAAGATCGCGGAGGCAGGCAGTGTCGCCAGAAGGCCAATCATTCGTCTCATCGTGTATCCCCCGATTTCCCCGTAGTGACCGAGCATCGTAGGGGAACCGCTGCGGTGGGTAAGCCAGGCACCCCATCCGCCTGATGCCTTCGGCAATGCTTGGTTGGCCGTTGGAAGCGGGTTGATCCAGGCGAGAGGCCCGATCGCCTGATACTCCAACATGGGCCCGGTCACCCCCACCCGCTTCATAGCCGCAGGTGAGGGATGTAGCGGCGGGCGGTGCCCTCATGGAGGCCGATGAGGGGGGCGAGGTCCTTGGCGAGGGCGTAGACGGATCTCGGGTCGTCAGGGGAGAGGTCGGCGAGGAGCTGCGCGAGCCTTTCCTTCTTCGAGCCTGGCTTCGCCGGCTGCGGGCTGGGCCGGCCGATCTCGTCCGCCGTCTTAGAGGAGTCAGCCACGGGGCTGCCGACCGTTGAGTCGGCAGGCTGCGCGTGTGACGGATCCTCGGACCCCGCCGGTGAGTCGGCCGGCGCGACCGAGACACGTGAGCGCTGCGGCGCGGTGGCGCTGACGGCGGCGCGGATCTGGGCGGTGAGGAGTTCGTAGGCGCCGATGAGCGCGGCGCTGGGCCAGGCGGCGATGACGCGGGCGGCGAGGTCGGGTTGGGCGTGCATGACGTTGGCGGCGAGGCTGGCCGCGGAGGCGAGGGCGAGCAGGGTGTAGGCGAGCCAGGAGCGGCGTCGGTGGGCGCGGCTGTCGGCGAGCATGGTCATGGAGGCGGCGACGATCAGGCCGTCGACGGAGAGCGGGATGATCGCCGAGTTGGTGGGGTCCTCGCCGTGGAGGATCGCGACGGCGCGCATGTGGCGGTAGCTGACGACGGCGGCGATGCCGGCGACGCCGAGAACGGCGGTGACGGTAGCGAGGCGGATCCAGAAGTCGCCTGTTCGCCATCGCGATCTGTGGCCCGGAGCTGTCGGGTCCTGGCGCCGCGGCTTTGCTGCGGCGGTGACCGCGCCGGCGGCTCGTGCGGGCGGGGTAGGTGGACGCGCTGGCACGGTGGGGGGCGTGAAGCCGGTGCGGCTCGCGCGGTCGGCGCGCGGCGTTGGAGACGCCCCCGGTGTCGATGCCTGCGTTTCTTCTGATGGGCGGCTGTCGGTGGTGGGGGAGTGCGGGGGAGTCGGATGCTCGGCGCGTTCATGTAGCGCGGCGTGGCGCGGCGAGCCACCGTCGGACTTCGTGCCGGGGGCCGGCGGTGTGGATGTCGTTGGCGGGCTGATCGTGCCGATCAGGCCTGCCGAGGAGGGGGTGGGCGTGCCGGTGATCAGGGGCATGGTGGTCTACCAGGTGGCGTGGTGGCTGAGGTGCAGGCTGCGGCGGCCGGACCAGGTGAAGAGGTTCGGGTTGATCGTCAGGGCGGTCTGGAGTGCGAGGTTGACCGCGTCCGCGACCGGGCGGAACCGGGGGTCGGTGTTGGCCTGATCAGCGAGGGGAAGGCCGGCCAGGTCGAGGACGGCGTGGAGGATCGCCTGGGGGTTGCCGTGGTCGGTGGAGATGACGTCGACGGTGATCCATGCGGCGGTCGGGAAGGCGCGGATGACCGTGTGGGCGGCGTGATGACAGTGGACGCGGGCGAACCTTGTGGCGGCGTGATCGCGTTCGCGGGTCGCATGGGTGAGGGCTGTCTGGGCGGGGTCGATGTCGAGCGGGCCGGGGTCGGTGACGTAGGCGGGGCCTGGGGCGTGGCCACCCCAGGGGTCGAGGTCGTCGGCGTGGGTGGTGGGGGGCCGGTGACCGAGATTGCTGTGATGCATATCACCATCACTGTCGGTGCTGGGTGCGGCGAGGTGTGCGTGAAGGGCTGCGAGGAGGGCTCGGGCGTCCCGTGGGGACAGGTGTGCGGTCGCGATGCCGGTGCGCGGCGAGGTGACACTGAGCAGCAGGGTCGGCTCGCCCGGCAGGGCTGAGGGATGGTTCTGCAGGGTGACCGTGGCGTGCCCCCCACCTGCTGTGAACAGGGGGCTGGGGATGTGAGTCATGATCGACTCCCTGGGTTGGTCGATGCCGTCGGTGGCCCGGTGCCCGGGCTGGCGGCGCTGCTTCTATCGATAGGTCGGTTCGCACGCGTCGCGACGGTCGCGTCGTGGGCCGCGCCGGTGTGATCCTCGCCGGGTATCACGGACTGCCATCACCTTCCTTTCTTTTCTTTGCGGTTATGGTTGTCGACGGTTTTTCGCTGTCAGTGGGCTGTGGTATCAACGTCTGTGTGTACCGGAGCTCATCAGAATAGTGCCGGATCGCGCGAGGTGTGAGGGGAGGCTGGCCGCGCGGCCGAGCGGTGTCTCATGGTTGCCCGGGTGGTCAACGTGCGGCCGTATATTCTCTCGGATCTTCGGGGATCTGGCGTGGCGTCAGTCGTGATGGTTGACGTGCAGCCGGGCCCGTGGATCCGCTCATCGCCGGAGTTCGTCTTCCGGAGGTCCCGATGTCTGCGAGTCCCTGTTCCCGTCTCGCCTGTCCGTTGCCAGCTGCTGTTGTCCTGTTCCTTTTCGTCTCGCTCAGTGCCTGCGGGGGCGCACGGGGCGGGCCCGATGTAAGTAAGGGCGTGCTCACTCCCACGTCGGCTGGCACGGCCGTACCGCGCCAGCTCCTGCCGTCCACCTCGCTGCCCAGCGCGTCGGATCCGGCGACTGCCGTGCTTCGGGAGATCACGGCGGCGCAGGAAAGGTACTACCAGTCGTTCCAGGTCGCTGTCGCGCATCCCGGCGATCAACGTGGAGTCGAGGGCCTGCTGGCCAGCTATACGGCGTCCGGCGAACCGGCCCGCCGAGTCCGTGCCTGGCTGCGCTATCTCGCGGACAGTGGGTTCGCCGCCCGCTCCGGTCTGGAGAACCGTTATGTGATCGAGAAGATCGACGCCGTCGCGGCCGATCCGGAACGCGTGGTGGCGACGGTCTGCGGGTTTGACGACGGCGTCATCTTCGACGCGCGGCAGAAGGCGCCTGACGGGTCGGAGATCGTCGTCGACGATGTGCCGCTGAGCCAGCGGACGCTTTTCACCTGGGTGAAACGTGACACGTGGCAGATTGACGCGGCGCAGGTCCTGAACACGTGGGAGGGGCGAGACGGATGCCCGCCATCAAAGCGTTCGTGATGGCCGGTGCCGTCCTGTGTTTGATGGTTCTTCTCTCTCCGACGGCGTACGCCGCCGCGCTGGGCTGGACAGGTGGAGAAGGCGACGTACGCGGTTCCGCTGACGCCGATCAGGCGAGCCGCAGCATAGTCGGCTCGGTGGAAGCCGCGGACCCTGGCCGGAGTCCGACCAGGGCGCGCGAAACCGCGGCTGCGGTTGCGTGCCACTGGCAGGCCGGTTATGCGGCTGCCGACCAGTTGCTGAAGCTGCGACCGGAATCGACCCATTTGATCGCGATCGATCGCGTCGAGCCGGACGGTAGCCGGTCCCGGCTGTACGCGCGGGTCTGCGGCGACCAGATCGTCACGTGGCAGTGGCTGCGAACTGCGCGGGTCGGCGACGCGGTGGCGTCGGTGGCGTCGGAGGTTCGGCGCCGTCTTCCGGCACCGCGTGGTCGCTTCTCGCCGGACCTGACGGTGGGGGCGGTGGCGCGGCTGCCGCTGTGGTTCGCCGTGCCGGGGCAGTGGTCGACAGTGTCCGTGTCAGCGCAGGTCCCGGGCGCGTCGGTGACCGTGACCGCGACGCCGACCGTGCTGCGGTTCGACCCGGGCGACGGCTCGCCGTCGGTCTCCTGTGCTGGGCCGGGGCCCGTGTTCGTCCCTGGCATGCCCGAGCCCTCCCGGCCGCCGGCCTGCTCCTACACCTACCGAAGTGCCTCTACCGTCGCGCCGGATGGCCAGGCCTGGCCGGCGACCCTGGCCGTCGACTGGACGGTGACCTGGGCCGCGAGCAACGGCGACCATGGCGACCTCGCCGGCCTCACGACGAAGACGCAGGTGCCGGTCGTCGTCCGGGAAATCGAAGCGGTCGAAAGGGCAGGGCGATGACCGGCCGACCGGAACCCACCGATCAGGAATGGCTTCCGGACGAGCTCGACTCATTCCCGCAGCGCGCCGCGCCGCGCCGACGGTGGGGGAGCGCGGCGGCGGCGCTGCTGCTCATGCTTCTCGGCGCGGCCGGCGCCCTGTGGCTGTCCCCGGACGGCCCGCACCGGATGGACGTCGTGGCGCTGGCCCGTCCGCTGGCGCGCGGCGCGGTCGTGACACCGGCGGACCTTGCGGTGGTGGCGGTGGACGCGCGTGGCGGCCCGGTTCGTCTGGCGTCTCCGCAGCTGGCGCGCGGCGCACTCGTGGGGCGACCCGTGCTGCTGGATCTGCCGGCCGGCACCCTGCTCAGCCCGGAGATGGTCGGCTCGGTGGCGGTGCCCGCCGGGCAGGCGACGATCGGGGTGACGGTCCCGCCGGAGGGCCTGCCTGGGGCCTCGGTTCGTCCGGGGGACGTCGTGGGCGTGCTGGGGACGGATCCGGTGACCGGCCAGGCGGCGGTGCTCGTCCGCGATGCGCACGTCGCGGGCGTGCGATCGCAGGCGGAAGGGAGCCGCCCGGAGGCGATCGTCGTCTACCTCACCCTGCCGGAGCAGGCCGTGGGGGCTGTGGAGTCGGCGGCGATGTCTGAGCACGGCGTTCGCCTCCTCGGCATCGGCGGCGGAGAGGGGAGTAGGTGATGGCGCAGGCGACGCCCTCGGCTGGCATCCGCTCTGGGCCTGATGCCTCCGGGCAGGGCAACGAGGTCGATCTCGTCGAGACGGCTGCCGAGTCGATCAACGCCGCAGTGCAACGTGAGGTAGCGGTGGGACGTCGCCGTGGCCGGCGGTTCACGACCGTGGAGCGGGCGGCGCTCGCTGAGGAGCTGCTTGCCCGCGAGCTGGCCGAGCTCCGGCGCGGCGCGTCGGACGGCTCCCAGCTCGACGCGGCCGGAGAGAACGAGGTGCGGCTACGCGTCCGGCAGGCCCACTCCCCGCTCGGGCCGCTCGGGCCTCTCCTCGTGGCGGACCGGTTCTCCGACGTGGAGGTCAACGGCGCGGAGAACCTGGTGCTCACGGAGCGGGGCAGTGGTGACCGGATTGAAGGGCGGTCCCCGTTCGGTAGTGACGCCCAGGCGTTCGAGTGGGTCGCGGAGCACGCCGCCGCAGCCGGGCGGCGGTTCGACGAGAGCAACCCGTCCGTGCGGTTCCGGCTACCGAACGGCGTGCGGGTGCATGCGGTGTCGCGGGTGACACGCGTGACCCATATCGACTGCCGCCTGTTCTCGCCCGGTCTGGACACCCTGACCGGCCTCGCTGATGTCGGCATGATCGGCGCGGACCTCGCCGACCTCCTCGCCGGTGCTGCGGCGCTGCGGCAACCATTCGGCCTGATCATCTCCGGGGGGACGGGGGCGGGGAAGACGACGCTGCTGCGGGCGTGGGCCAACGCGACACCGCAGCCGTCGGTCCTCGACCGGGTTGTCACGGTGGAGGACGAGCAGGAGCTCCGCCTGGATCGGGGACGGTTCCGCAACCTGGTCGAGTTCGAGGCCCGCGAGCGCAATGTCGATGGCCGCGGGGAGTACTCGATGGCGCGCTATCTCGCGGAAGACCTGCGGCGCCAGACGCCGCATCGGGTGCTACTTGGCGAGCTCCGTCCGGACGGCGGCGTTCTGCCGCTGCTGCTGGCGGTTGGCCAGGGCATCGCGCAGGGTGTCGCGACGACCATTCACGCGCCGAGCGCCGCCGACGTCGTCGCCCGGCTGCGGACCTACGCCGCGTTCGAGGCGCAGCGTGTGCCGGAGCCGGCGGTGCTGGAGACGATCGCCTCCACGATCGACCTGATCGTGCACGTCGCGAGCGTGGACGGCCAGAGGCTGGTCACGAGCGTGCGGGAAGTGGGCGAGGTTCGTGAGGGTCGGGTGACCTCGGCCGAACTGTGGCGGTGGGGGCCGCGAACCGGTCGGGCGGTGCGCACGGACCTGGACTTCTCCGATCCGCTGGCGGCGAAGTTGCGGTCCGCCGGAGTCGACCCGATGGTGATCGACCCCCGCCGCCGCACGAGGGCGGCCTGGTGAACGCGCAGCTGCGCCCCCTCGTCGAGGCGCTCGCCGGGGCACTCGCCGGACTGGGTCTGTGGCTGCTGCTCATCACTCAACTGTGGAAAAGATCCGTTGGCGGCGGTCGGACGCGGTCGGCCAGGGCCGGCATTGCTGCACCGACCCGGAGACCGGATACCCGGCCTGGGGAGGTCGAGCGGGTGAGACGGCGTCCGGAGCTCCTGTGGCCGGTGGCCGGCGGCGGTCTTGTCGGCCTGGTGCTCGGCGTGGCCGCCGGAGTGCCGGTGCTGGCCGTTGTGGGTTTCGGTGTTGGTGCGCTGATGCAGGACATGCGCAGGGAGCCCAAGGTGGCCGAGCTGAACGAGCTCGGTGAGGCGGCGGCGACCTGGGGCGAGACAGTACGCCAGGAACTTGACGCCGGGCAGCCGCTGCGAGCGGCCGTCCTCGCTTCCTGCCAGCTGCCTCCGACCGCGCTCGCCGAGCCGCTTCGCCGGCTGCGAGTCTGTCTCGACCGGGAACCGCTTCCGGTGGCGCTGGCCGACTTCCGCGCCGCGGTGCCCCATCAGCTCATCGGCGAGATCGTCACCGTCCTCTCGCTGACCTACCAGCGAGGCGCGGGCGACCTCGCCCGGCTCATGGCCGACCAGGTCGAGTCGACGCGGCACCGGGTCGCCGTGCTGCGCGATCTGCATGCCGCTCGGGCGCGCTACCGCCGGTCCATGGCGCTCATCCTCGGCATGTTCGCCGCCTCGGTGGTCGTGGTTCTGGCGCTGTGGCCTGTGATGCTCGCTCCCTACCGCACCGCGTGGGGGCAGGCGATCGTCGTTCTGCTCGCGGGATGCTTGGGTCTGGCGATGCGTGCCCTGCTTCGGATGTCACGGCCCGGGCTCGTCCCTGACTTCTTCAGGGACGAGCCATGAGCGGGACCTTCGACAGCGGCGCGGTCTCGGCGCTCTGCGGCGCGCTCGCTGGCGCCGGCCTCTACGCCCTCGTGCGGAGCCTGTACGCGAGGCCGATGCCAGGCGGCCGGCAGACCGGCATCGCAACGGGCGGGCGGTGGGCCGAAGCGGTCACCAGGGGAGTCATCCGGGTGGCGGGGCCGGAACGGTCCCGGCGGATACTCCTCGCCGACGATCTTGAGATCCTCGACGTCGATCCTGCCTCGCACCTTGTCACCAGGGTCATCCGTGTGTCGCTCGCGGGGAGTGCGATGGTCGCGCTGGACCTGGCCGCGGTGGTGAACGGGCTGGCTGTGCCTGTGATGGCGCTGCCCCTGGGCGGTGCCCTCGCGGGACTGATCGGGCTCGGGTGGGCGGACCGGCCGCTGCGGCGCCGGGCAAACGCGCGGCGGCAGGAGGCGCGGCTGGCGGTGGCCGCCTACCTTGATCTGGTCCGGATCCTGCTGGTCGGCGGCCTACCGCTGCACTCCGCGCTGCAGACGGCCGCCGATACCGGCCACGGCTGGGCGTTCGCGCAGATCCGCGGTGCCCTGCGGTGGGCGCGAGCCCGGCAGTCGCCGCCCGACGCTGGCCTGGAACGGCTCGCCCGGCAGGTGCCGGTGGCGGAGTTCGCCGAGCTTCGGCTGACAGTCAGCTCGGCCCTGCGCGGCGCGTCTCCTGTGCTCGCGCTGCGCAGCAAGAGCGCCCACATGCGGGCGGTCGAAGGCGCGCAGGCGCGCCTGGCCTCCTCCACCGCGGACGCGGCCATGGAGCTGCCGGCGGTCGTCGTGGCGCTGGCCTTCGTCGCCTTTCTCACCGTTCCGCTCCTGGCGATCCTCACCGGCATCGACCCGACCCCATGACACCCGCCCCGCCCCTACGGACTAGCCGGCCGCGGCCGGACGTCGACGCCCAGCGGAACGGGCCGCCGGCCGCTCGAGATGCCGGTCCGAGGCGCGGACCAGACGACACGGAATCCAGCAGACAGATCGAAAGGATGGTGACGACGATGCGCCGACTCGGTGTCCTCCTGACCCAGGCACACCTGTGGTGGACGGATCTGCCACTGCGAAGCGCGAAAGACGACCGCGATCGAGGCGACGCGCTGTCGACCGTGGTCATCACGCTCGGCCTCGTGGTGATCGCAGTGGCGGTGATCATAATTCTGCGGGGGAAGGCGACCAGCATCGCCCAGCACATCTGCACCAGCGCCGATCCCACCACCTGCCAGTAGGCGGCACGATGCCAACGACACGCATCCGCGCCGCGCGCCGGCGCGCCGATGCCGGCAGTAGCCCGGTGGAGCTCGTGCTCGTGCTCGGCGGTGTCCTCGTCCTGCTCGTCGTCACCCTCGCGCTGGGCGTGCGATGGCTCGCTGTCCAGGCCGCGGACGCCTCCGCGCAACGTGCCCTGGAGATCCTGCAGAGCCCGGACGGAACGGAGAACGACGCGGCGGCCGTCGCGGGCCGCCTCGCTACCTCCACCCGCTCGATCAGGAGCGTGACGACGTCGATGCAGGTCGGACCGGAGCAGGTGAGGGTCGCTGTGACCGTCACCTCGATCCTTGGCACGTCCGTGACCCGGTCCGCCAGCGGGCCGCGGCTGCGGTTCGTGCTGCAGGCCCATGCCCCACGGTGAGCCGCAGCCGCAGCCGCAGCCGCAGCCGCAGCCGCAGCCGGACTGCCGGGATCGGGGGTCTTATGCAGTCGAGTTCGCCGCCGGATGGTCGATCTTCCTGCTGGCGGTGGCGATCGTCGTGGTCGCTTTCCAGACCGAGCAGGCCCGCAGCGGTGTCCGGGACGCGGCCCGGGAAGCCGCACGAGCCGCGTCGCTCGCGGCGACGTCCGACGCTGCCCGGCAGCAGGCCGACGCGGTCGCGCGCCGCGTGCTGGCCGGTGGCGCCTGCGCGGCGGACAGCGAGAACGTCGCCGTGGATGTCAGTGAGTTCGGCGCCGGCGGGATCATTGCGGTCACCGTCCGGTGCCGCATCCGCGTCGTCCTCGGCCCCTCGCGGACGGCGGAGGCGAGCAGCGACGAGGTCATCGATCGGTACCGCGGCGGCCTGCCGGACCGATCATGACCGTCTCCCGATCGGATTCGTACCGTGATAGCGGGTCGGTCAGCCTGCTGCTGGCGGTGCTGTTCGCCGGAGCGGTTCTCCTGGCCGGCCTGCTCGTCGACACCGGCCGGGTCCTGTACGCCAACGCCGACGCCTCCGACCTCGCGGGCAAGGCCGCGCGCGTCGGCGCGCAGCAGATAGCGCCGACCAGTCTGCGCGCCGGCGCGCCTGTCCTCGATCCCGCCGCGGCCACGACGGCCACCCGTGCCTACCTCGATCGCCATGGTGTGGGCGGCGTGGTCTCCGTCGCCGCCGACACCGTGACGGTCACCGTCCGGACCCACATCACCTATGTCCTGCTCGCCGTCTCCGGTCGCAACGGCGCAACGGTTGTCCAGACCCGGTCCGCCGTCGCCCTGAGCGGCCCGTAATCCAGCGGAGCGCCCGCCATGCCCCAGCGCAGCGCCACACGCCATCCCACGCACCCGGTGGATCACCACCCCCGATCCGGGGTGTTGCCAGGCCGAGGACCGGCCAGTCGCCGCAGGGCGGGCGGTCACTCCGGTGTCGCGCGTTCGGCAGGGCAGGCGATGCTCGGCGTCGGTGCGCTGCTCAGCCTGCTCCTCTTCCTGCTCGCCGTGCCGGCCTTCCTCGCTGCCTGGCGCGGGAATCCGCTTCCGGGCACCTGGGAGCCGGGTCGGTGGTCGATGCTGGCCAGCCGGGGCTATCTTGACCCCAACCTCCTCCCCAACGGCATCGCCGCGCTGGCCTGGCTCGTCTGGGCGTATCTGAGCCTCTGCATCGCGACGGAGGCGCTCGCGCAGCTCCTCCGCAGCCGGCGCCGCGCCGAGGCCGAGTTCGCGAGCTGGCGCGCCCGCCCCGGCGCGCGCGCCGGATGGCGCCCGCCCGCGCCGCGCTCTCTTCGGCGCGCGACGGCGCGCTGGGTGGCGCTCGCCTCACTGGTCTTCGGGCTGCTCTCGTCCCGAGCTGCTCTCGCTGCCGGTCCGGCCGCGTCCGGGGCGTATCGCCCGCCGGTTCCGGCGAGCGCGACCGTCGGGGGTGCGGCGGCCACCGGCGACGCGGGCCGATCCGGCCCGGGTGTGCTCGCCGCGATCGAGAGCACACATGCTGTTCGTCCCGGCGAGACGCTGTGGAGCATCGTCCGGACCGGTTACCCGACGGCTCGGAGAGGTGATCTCTCGTCGCTGGTCGGGCAGGTCTTCCGCGCCAACGAAGGCGCCACGGATGCCGACGGGCGACACCTCCACGACCCGAACATCCTCAATCCAGGATTGACCCTGCGGCTGCCCACGCTCGCGACATCGGGCGGTACCTCCGCTCCAACCGTGCCGCCCGAGGCCGGCGGCGCACAGTCCGCACCCGTCGGGACGCCAAGCACGCCCTCCTCGCGGAGCGGCGAAAGGCCAACGTCGACTCCGAAGGGTTCAAGCCCACCGGCGATCGTGCGGCCCACCCTGCTGGCGCCCGGATCACTCGGGCCCGCGCCGCAGCTCTCCCCGGGCCCCGTCGACCGTGGCCAGAGCGGCCACACGAGCAGGCCGGAGCTTGTCCCGATCTGGGTCGGGGCTGCCGGCATGCTCACTGCGGCGGTCGCGGCCACGATCAGCGCGCGGCGTCACCGCCGTGACCTGGCTGTCGGCCAGCGCAGCGCGCCGCCCCCGCCTGCCCCACGAACCGCCGCACTGCATACCGCGGTCCTCGCAAACGCCGACTCCGAGGGGCTTGCCCGACTCGACGTGGCCCTGCGCGCGCTCGCGTTCCAGAGCGTCCCTGCCGCCGCCGGCGCCAGGACCGCCGCCGTCGTCACCGGTCCCGAACCGCTCGTTGTGCTCGTTCGACCGGACGACACCATCGACGTCTACCTTCGCGATCCTCATCCTTACCCGCCGTCTCCGTGGGAGGCGGATGTCGACGGCCGAATCTGGGTCCTGCCCGCCGCCGCGCTGCTCCCGCCGCTTCCTGGGATGCCGACGCCCTGTCCGCTCCTCGTCCAGCTCGGCAGCGACGCCGACGGCGCAGAGCTGTACGTCGACCTGGAAGCCCTGGGCGTTCTCCACATCGATCCCGGCGGCGCCGGAGGGGAAGGAGCCCGCGCGCTGGGCCGCGCGCTGCTGGCCACGTTGGCGTTGTCTCCCCTGGCCGGGGGAGCCCGCGTCGAGGTGATCGGCTTCGATCCCCTTGGACTGCTCGCCGAGGACCAGGTCGTGATCGCTGAGGATCTTCCCGATCTTGTCGAGCAGATCACCCCTGGCCTGGAGAGACTGCACGACGAGCTCGCCCTCGCCGGCTATCCCTCTACGTTCACCGCCCGCGCGGCCGCCCCGACGATCACCTGGGACGCGACCGCGGCCGTCGCGATGCGCCTTCACTCCAACGCCGACAACCGACAGGCCAGCGACGATCTGGTCGAACTCACGGGCGGGGGCGGACAGGGCCTCGCCATCGTGACCGACCTGCTCCCAGAATCAGGCCAGATCGACGAGGACTCGTGGCGTCTGGTCTACGACGGTGCTGGGGAGGTCGGTGGAGAGCCCGTCTGGAGGCTCGACCCGCTTGGCCTGCGCGTCGTACCCGCACAACTGGCCGCAGACGAACTGCGTGACCTCCACCTCGCCGTTGATGATGTCGGCCAGCCACCCCAGCCGATCCCGGTGCCACCCGTCGAGGCGGACCCTGAGCCCTACACCGGCCCCGACTGGAAGGTCATGATCGGCCTGCTCGGGCCGCTGACCATCGTCGCCCGCGATGGACGCAGGCCACCCCCGGAACTCGTGCGGGAACGCACCCTGGAGGTCCTCGCCTGGCTCGCGACCCACCGCGGCCGCACCCGCACCGACCTCGAGGCCGCGATCTGGCCGACCGGCGCCCAGGTCCGCTCCATCAACAACCAGCTCGGTCGGGCCCGCAGCCTGCTCGCCAGCGTCGCCGGCGAGCAGGCTCGGCAGTGGCTCCCGACCCGCCGCACCACGATCACCCTCGACCCTGCCGTCATCACCGACCTCGATCTCCTGCACGGCTACGTCGAACACGCCGAGGCGCACCGCGACCATCCCGAGATCGCCATCGCCGCGCTCACCGACGGGCTCGACCTCGTCCGCGGCACGCCCGCCCGTCAGCCCTGGCTCGACGCCGAACTCGGCTCCCAGCTCACCACCACCGCCGTGCGCGCCGCGCTCCTCCTCGCCGACCACCACCTCACCCGCGGCGATACGGCCGCCGTGCTCGGCACCACGCGCCGAGGCCTGGCCCTGCTACCCGCGCACCCGGGCCTGTTCGGTCAGCGCCTGCGCGCCTACGCCGCAGCCGGCGACCGCAGCGCCGTCCGCGCCGAATACGACGCCTACCTACGGGCAGAGCACGCCGACCCTCTCTGGGACGGCGTCACGGACCCCGACATCGAGAGGCTCTACCGCATCCTCCTCCGCCAACCCGGCCATCGCCCGGACGAGCGTTTCGCCAGCTGAGCGAAGTCAGCGGGGGTGCGCCTCCGGCGATCAGACGTCGTCGGCCGCAACCCAGGCGGAGGTGGTAGCCCGAGCGACTTCCGGTTCACGCGCGCTGATTCACACAGCCGGAGTGCGAACGTTCCACGCACTCCCGGAGGCGTTGATGATCCATCGACGTGACAGATCACGGCGCCGTCGACGCGGAGGCCGCCCGCGATCGCACCTGCCCTCGCGGTGGCGATCGGGCGTAGTGGCGCTCGCGATCACTGCCGGTCTGCTTGTCGGCGTCGGCGTGCCGGCGTCCGCTGCGGTGGAGCCGGTGCGGACTGCCGGGGCCGGGCCGGTGATCGCAAGAGGCGCGTCGGTGCTGATCCTGGCCGATCCGACGCCGACGCCGACGGAGACGTCGCGGATACCGCAGCCGATCGAGGTCACGCCCGACTGGCATGACCTGCCGGCGAAGGAACGCATCATGAGCCTGCTCGACACCCTGTCGCAGCTCGCGTTGGTGTGCTGCGTCGCCGTCGCCATCATCGGTGGCGCAGCGCTGGGAATAGGAAAGGTGACCGGATCAGCGCCATCGGGCATTCGAGGAACGGCGATGCTCCTCGGTGGGGGAGGCGGAGCGATCATCATCGTCTACGCGCCCGACCTGATCTCGTGGCTGGCTCAGTGAAACACGCCATGAATCATGCCATCTGCTTTGTTCTCCCGCTGTATCCGCGCGAGATGGGCCGCGTGAACAGCATTGGCGTGGAGACGATGGAGTGATCTTTCTCGATTTCTTTCGGCAAGGCACGCTCGCGATCAGCGAGGCTGGCGTCAAGATCATCATCGGCGTGCTCGTCGACTCCCTGGGGGAGCAGGCGAAGGCGCTGGTCGGTGACTTCTTCACAACCTCCACACGGCCCGAGGTGGGAGCCGCGTTCTTCATCGGCAAGGGCGGCGCCTACCAGACGGTGGCATCGGTCTCGTGCCTACTGCTCGTCGGGGCAACCGCGCTGGGAGTGGCGGCGGCCGTGTTGTCGGGGGAACCGGGTCAGGCGCTCGCGCGGATCGTGCGGGATCTTGCCTTCGCGGTGCTCGCGATACTGGTATTCCCCTGGTTCGTCGACAAGCTCGTGACCGTGACGGATGTGATCGCCTACGCGATTCTTCCCGGAAAGGACAGCGTCAAGAAGATCGAAGACATCGTATCGCTGCCGCCGTCGCGTGACATCGCCGGCCTGATGGTTACCATGATGGTGTTCCTGGCCATTGTTCTGATATATCTTGAGCTCGTGGTGCAGAACGCACTCACGATGATCGTGACGGCGTTGGCGCCGCTGTCGTTCGCTGGGATGACGATGCCTGCGGCGCGGCCGTCCGCAGGCCAGATGGTGAAGATGACGGTGGCCATCGCCTTCGCGAAACCGGCGATCTTCGTCGCGCTGCGGATCGGTGTGGATCTGATCGCGGAGGATCAGCATCGGCTGACTCCAGGAGGGTGGGGTCGGTACCTCACCGGCATGGCGGTGCTCGGGGTCGCGGTGTTCATGCCGTTCGTGGTGTGGCGGTTGATACCGATCGCCGAGGCGTACGCGGTCGCCCAGGGCGTGTCCCGCGCGCCGTTCAGAGGCGCGATGCAGGTCGCCCAGAGCGCCTACTGGGCGCAGGCGCTCGCCGGCCGCGGTGGTCTTGGCGGGGGCCGGGGCGGCCTCGGGGGACGAAACGGCGGCGGCGGAGGAAACGGACTTCCGCAGGGGGACGGGCCCGGCGGATCGGATCCTCCGGGTCCGGGCAATCCAGGCCAGCCACGGAGTCTGCCGGACCCGGGCCGACGGCGGAACGCGCGTCGCCGGCCGCCCGAGGCCGGACCACCGCAGCCAGTACCGACACCCGGCGATGGCGGGCCAGGCGGTCGCGGAGGGGGAAGCGATGGCCCCGCGTCGACCGGCGGTCAACGAGGTCGATCCGACGTGGGTGGCCGTCAGACGAGGGCCGACGCGCAGCGCCAGCCGTCTCCGAGGGGCGCTGATCGAGCTCACACCTCGGCGGCGTCCACCAGCCGCGGCGGGCCGCCGGGCCCGGCGGGGCCGGCAGGGCCGCCAGGCCGACCTGGTCCCGGGACATCTGGAGGGTCAGCCCGTCCGCGCGCGGCGTCAGGCGATCCGCCGGCGCCCTCGGGTGCGTCGGACAGCGAGGGACCGGCCCGTCCGACGGGGACGCCAGCCGCCGACGGCGGTGGGCGCTCGCAGCCTCAGGTGCCCGGCACGCCGCCGGGCTGGCGACGCCGGCCGCGCACTCGTCCCACCGCACCGGGCGGGGTGGCGACACCAACTGGCGATCGGCCTGGGACATGAGCGGGTCTGGATATCACCTTGTCCCTCGCCGGGCGGGGACTGCGCTGTTCGGAGCGAGCGTGCCTCAGGTGGTCCTGCTCGGTATCGGAGCCGGCAGCGTCGCCATCGGCCCAGCGGTGCTCGGCGCTGGTGCTGGCACAGTCGCGGGAGCCGGGGTGCTCATGCTCTGCCTGCTGCTCGCGTTCATGCGGATCGGCGGCGAACCCCTCGTCCACCTGCTGCCCGTCGTCATCGCCTTCCTGATCGATACGCGCGGTGAGCGAGGCGATGGCAAGAAGGAGGCCAATCGGCCGGATCTGCCTGGCCTTCCGCCATCGGTTGAACTGTCGACGGCGCCTGGCCGGGCCGGTGTTTCGACGCGGACCGGGGAAGCCCCCGGCCTCATCCTTGATCGCCGGAATGGGACGATCACCGCGGTCCTTGATGTGCGAGGTGGCCCGTTCGGGCTGCTTGACGGCGCGGGCCGGGACCGTCGCGTCGTCGAGTGGGCGCGGGTGCTTACCCAGTTCGCGCGCGAGACGCCTGTCGTCCACCTCGGCTGGACCGTGCAGTCCGGACCGGGAACCGCCATCGCGATACCTGCCCAGACGCTTCTGCGGCCGGGGGAGGCCGCAACGTCGGGAGCGCGGTCACGCGCGAAGGCGCGCTCGTCGGCGGAGCAGGTGCGGGCGTATCGCCAGACGCTCGCCGAGGCGGCGCCGTTCCTCGCCCGTCATGACCTTCGTCTGTGGCTGACGGTGCGCCCGATGCGGGGAGATCGCCGTGCCGATCCGCGGATGATCGCGCTCGCCGCCGCGGACACGTTGGCCGCGCGGTGTGGCGCCGCCGGCCTGCACGTCCACGCCATCCTGAGCGCCGCCGATCTGCACGACACCCTGCTCGACCACGCCATCCCGCCGAGCCTCACAAGCGCTGGGCCGGGACGCGGACTGGACGGCTCGGGAGTGGCATCGTTTCCGGGGCTGGCTGCTCGGGCCGGACTCGCCGCCGGTGCCGGTGCCCCGCCGCGACGTCGCCTGGTGCCCTCTGGCGGGTTCGAGACCCAGGCATTTTGGGACGCGATGCGGATTGGTGCGACCTGGCAT
This sequence comes from Frankia canadensis, assembly GCF_900197875.1. Taxonomy (GTDB): domain Bacteria; phylum Actinomycetota; class Actinomycetes; order Frankiales; family Frankiaceae; genus Frankia; species Frankia canadensis. The sequence goes on from NZ_FZMO01000546.1 coordinate 22,388, forward strand.
CGGGTGTTCTGGATCGCCGGCTGGCCGACGGGCACGCTGCACCCCGGCTGGCTCGACCCGCTGCTGCACGAGGTGCCGTGCGTGCGCACCCTCGCCGTCGCGATGCGACCCGTGCCATGGAGGGCGTCCCGGCGGCGCATCAACAGCGAGACCGTCTCTGTTGACACGGCCGTGCACCTGCGGGACCGGCACGCGGTCCGCGTCCCCGTCGGCCTCGCCCAGGCCCACGACGACATCGACCGCCGCGACGCCGAACTCAGCGCCGGCTACCCCGAGTACGCCTACCTCGGCCTCATCGACGTGGCCGCGCCCGGCCGCGACGAGCTCGACGACGCCTGCGCCGCCATCATCGACCTGGCCGCCCGCTGCGGCATCGTCGACCTGCGCCCCCTGCACGGCCGTCACCACCGTGCCTGGGCCGCGACCCTCCCGTTCGGCCTCGTGCCCCGCCAGTCCACGACCGGAGCCCCCTGATGCCTGACATTCCCGCCCGAGGCAACCGAGGACGCGGGCGCCGCGGGTGGCGAGGCGGCGGGCGCCTGACGTTGCCCTGGAACGTCGCCACCACCGCACACCTGTGTGTGGCGAACCCCTGGTCGATCGAGGCCGGCCTCGGAGAACACGGTGTCTTCCTCGGCGCGAACCGCCTTGCCGGCGGCGCCTTCCACTTCGACATCATTGACGCCTACGAAGCCGGCCTCATCCAGGGCCCGAACATGGTCGTCTCCGGCGCCGGCGCCTACGGCAAGTCCGCGATCATCAAGTCCTACGTCCACCGCGCCGCCGCCCTGTCCGCCCTGCGCGGCCGGCCCCGGTTCACCGCCGTCATCGACCCCAAGGGCGAATGGACCCTCCTCGGCGACCGTCTCGGCTTCGCGACCCTGCGCCTACGCCCCGGCGGCAACCTGCGTGTCAACCCGCTCGACGTCGGACCCGGCATCCCTACGACGGCCCCCGCCGACGCCGAGCTTGGCGACCAGACGGCTCGCCGCGCCGCCGTGCTCACCGCGCTGCTCGCCGTCGCCCTCGGCCAGGCGGACCTGCCCGTTGGCGAGCAACGCCTGCTCACCGCCGTCGCCCGCCACCTCACCAACCGGCAGACGGCGACGCCGACGCTCTTGGACGTCCGCCGGCTCCTCGCCCACCCGGACCAGACGCTCGCCGCCGACCTCGACACCACCCACGCCGAACTCCTCGACCGCCGCCGCCCCTTGCTCGACGCTTGCGCCACCATGCTCGAACAGGACCTGCGCGGCATCTGCGACGGCCCCACCACCCCCGGCCTCTGGAACGACGCCCCCGGCCTCATCCTCGACCTGTCCGCCCTGCTCACCCACCGCCGAGCACTCCGCCTTGTCCTCACCGCCGCCGCCGGCTGGCTCCAAGCCGTCATGTACGGCCAGACCCACCAGCACACGATCACCATCCTCGACGAGGCCTGGATCGCCCTCGACGACCTCGCCATCGTCCGATACCTCCAGGACCAATGGCGCCTCGGACGCCAATGGGGCGCCGCGAACATCCTCATCACACACGCCATCGCCGACCTGCAATCCCAGGTCGACACCCGCAGCGCCACCGCCCGCATCGCCGAAGGCCTCCTCAACACCACCTCTGTCCGCGTCTACCTCCACCAGAACCCCGAACACGTCAGCCACCTCCTCACCACCATGGGCCTGACCAGCACCGAAGCCGCCCTCCTCGGCGACCTCCCGCCCTTCACCGCCCTCTGGCACATCGGCCCCCACACCACCCTCGTCGACCACCTCATCACCGACGACGAATGGACCCTCGCCGACACCAACACCGCCATGCGCGCAGGCGCTCGCTCTGATCCACCGGATTCCGTCCAGGTCCTCTGATCGGGTCCCTTTTGATCATGAAAGGTAGGTTCGGGGCATCTGCGACCGGCATCCGGGTCCGTCGCCCCGGATGCCTTGTCGGTTCAGTGCAGGCGGACAAGGCGATGTGAGGCGCTGCTCGAAAAGCAATCTTCAAGATCTTCTTTCCATCCACGAACATCCCGCCGTCGGCGCGGCCGGCGGGCTCACGGATGAACCTGACGACAACCTTGAGGACTGGGTGCGTCGTGCTTGATGGACGATGTACAAGCCAACGCAGCCTCGAGGATCTTGCTGCACCGACCAAACCTGTCGCTTCCCCGCCGCAGTCCCTTCAGCTCCTTCGACTCGCCTCCGCTCGCTGCCCGCCAACGACCTCGGCTTGGGCCCGACCAAGGAGCTCTGCGGAGTCTCCGAGAGTCCCGCCCAGTCTCCTCGCGACCGCGTTGACCATCGCTCGCTGCGACGGATGATCCATCGTAGCCTCGAAGACATACGCACTGTGCGTTCATGCAGGTCAGCCGGGTGATGTGCCGTCACTCGATCGCCTATTCCCCAGGAGGTCGGGTGTGGGGAACGTCCGGGGGGTTCGCCGACCAGCGGGCGAACGAGGAAGAAGACCGGCGGCCTCTGACGCACACTTCTGCACTCATGGCAAGCTATCGCCATGGCGTCGGGGGACCACTGGGGTACGCCGCCCGCTCCGCCCGGCGCGGACAGGGGCCGCGCGACCCGTTGGGACTTCTTCGTCTCCTACACCGGTGCAGACCGGGCGTGGGCGGAGTGGATCGCGTGGCAGCTGGAGGATGCCGGGTTCGCAGTCCTTGTACAGGCCTGGGACTTCGTCCCGGGCTCGCACTGGACCAGCAGGATGGACAATGGGATGCGTGGCGCGTCTCACACCATCGCGGTGCTGTCCGAGGCATACCTGCACTCCGTCTTCGGGAAGGCGGAGTGGGAGGGCGCGTTCCGTCAAGACCCGGAGGGCCTCGCCCGTAAGCTCATCCCAGTCCGGATAGCCGAATGCGCACGGCCCGGGCTGCTGGGCAACGTCGTGTCGTTCGATCTGTTCGGCCTGCCGGCTGCTGATGCTCGTACCCGCCTCTTGGAGCAGATCCAGCGGGCGCTCGCCGGCAGGGGGAAGCCTGCTGCAGAGCCGCTATTCCCAGGGGCCGTGTCTCCACCTGAACAGCGGATTCCCGCCATTTCGCCGAACTTTCCTCCCACGACGTCACCCGTAGACGTCTCTCATCTACCCCCCGAAGCGCAAGCCGAGCCAGATGCGCCGGACAGAGACGTGCAGGGGCTCGGGGTAGCCGAGTCGGACGTTTACTCCGACCCGGACTACGCGGCTGGACTCACCGCGTTCTTTGCCGAGCAATGGTCCGTTGCGGCGGAACTCTTCACTCGCGCCCGGCGACGTAACCCGGAAAATCGGCGGATCGTGAGCCGGCTCGCGGAGGCGCGACGTAATGAGCAGCTACACCTCTGGTCGGAGACGGCGGACCGCGCAATCGCGCGCGGCGACTGGGTTACCGCCGTCGATAAACTCGAACTAATTTGCACAGCCGACCCCGAGGACCATTCGAGTGCCGTGCTGCTAGCGCATGCGCGCCAGCAGCAGGACATCATCGACCTGCTTGCGGTCGTTCGACGGTTGCACGACGAGCGGCAATGGCGGCCACTCCTTGCGGCGGCGGAAAGGCTCGCCGCACTTGATCCCAGCCTCACCGACCCCGGCGGCCTTGTCTCTGCGGCTCGAGACGCCCTCGGCGAGGAGGATCTCGCCCGCCGGTATGTCGCCGGTCTTCGTCATCTCGACAACGGCTCGTGGTCCGACGCGGTCGACGTCTTCACCCGTATACAAGCTGATCGCCCGCACTATCGAGATACCTCAATGCTCCTAGCGCATGCCCTGGATCGTGGCGCTCCATTGTCGCGAAATCGCAGTGAGCGACGTCGTCGGGCGCAGTCGGACCCGAGACGCCCCGCGCCACGAGTCTTAACCCCACCAGCAACCGTGCTCCGCCGAAGGCTCGGCATCGCGGCCGCGAGACGGGGCGCCTCTCCGCGGTCGGGTGTCCGTCAGGATGCCTCTAATCCTCCGATTCTTTCGGCTTCGTCGCGCGAGACTGCAGGGATCCACGTCAATCTCGCGGGTGTAGCTACGTGGGCCTTTCGACACATCCGTTCAACTGCGGGCGTCGTAATGCCCCTGCTGTATATGGCCTCCGACAGCCTTTCTCGGATTCCGGTCGCTAAAGCGGGACGCTTGATTGGTGCTGGAGTTGCTCTTTTGTTGCTCATGCAGGGTTCGGAGCCTGCCGGTAGCCTTCTCGATACTTACGCGGCGACTTTCGTGCGGTTGCCTTCGGTACTTGCGACGCCGCCGCTGCCGCAGAGCTCGACCATCCTTGCGTCTGACAGCTCGGTGATCGCGACGCTGCGTGGTTCGGAGAACCGGATCGTCGTTCCGGGCGACCAGATTCCCAAGGTCATGCGGGAGGCGACGGTCGCCGCGCAGGATCCAGCTTTCTATAGTCGTCCAGAGGCTGATATGCAAGATCCCAAATCCGTGGTGCGCGCCGCTCTACGCGACGGACAACTGACCTCGGGTGCGACCGCCAAATTGACGCTGACCCAGCAGTACGTGCAGTACGTGCTGTTGCAGAACGCGCGGACCTCACAGGAGCGCGAGGTGGCCGCCGGCGACTCGCTGGACCGCAAGATCC
>NZ_FZMO01000545.1 GCF_900197875.1 Frankia canadensis
GCCTTCGCGTTCCCCCGGAGGCTCCCGCGTCGACATGGGTACAGTTCTCCATGTCGACGCGGGAACCTCCGGGGGAACGCGAAGGCCAGGCGCCGTTAGCTCAATTGGCAGAGCAGCGGACTCTTAATCCGCGGGTTCGGGGTTCAAGTCCCTGACGGCGCACCCGTAGCTACCAGCCACTTCATCGGTTTTGATGAACCCGCTGGAGCATTCCTGGCAGCCAGGCTGGCAGCCACAGGTGCGCGTTTACTCATTCTTCGTCGGTGTCCTCCTGTGGGTCAGCATTACTGTCTGCGTCCGGCGCAGTTCCCCACAGGGCAGTGCCCATCCGGTCGGCCGCGTCGGTCGACAGCTCGGGCGCGACGTGGCTGTAGGTGCCGAGGGTCAGGCTGATCTGCGAATGACCCATGATCTCCATGACGACGCGCGGGTGGACACCCTGCGCGAGGAGCAGGCTCGCCATGGTGTGGCGGGCATCGTGGAGCCGAGCCGTACGGACACCGGCACGGGTCAGAAGATCCTGCCAGGCCCGATGGTCCGCCCGCGGGTCGATCGGCCGCCCGTTCGGCTGCACGAACACCAGATCATGCTTGTTGATCCACTCCCCGCCGGCCGCTTGACGTTCGGCCTCCTGCGCGGCGCGGTGAACCCGCAGGCTCGCGGCGAGGTTCGCCGGGATCACGATGGTCCGCCGACCAGCCCGCGACTTCGGGGGAACGATGACGAGCCCGCCGCCGGTGCGCCGAGGGCAGCGACGCGCGGTCGTGCAGGTCTTCGGATCTTCGCAGCCGTGCGCCCACGCGCGCCGTTGCAGCGCCTGGCGAACCGTGAGGGTTGCGGGCGTGATGTCGAGGCTCACCGCGTCCCAGGCCAGGCCGAGGGCTTCCCCCTGGCGCAGCCCGAGCGCGAGAGCCACGGACCAGCGAGCGGCATCGCGCTGCCCCTTGGCCGTGTCCAGGATCGCCCGCGCATCGGCCGCGGTGAGCGGTCTGACCTCGTCTCGCTCGACTGAGGGCGCATCCACCAGCGTGGCGACGTTCCGTGTCACCCTCCCCCGCCGATGGGCGATCTTCAGTGCGCGGGAGATGATCCGGTGCATCTGGAGCACGGTCGCCGGTGCCAGCCCCTCCGACTCGCACGCGGCGTAGAAGGATTCCAGGTGCTCGGGTTCGAGCCGGTCGAGTCGGTATCCGCCGAGTTCTGGAACGATTCGGTTGTGGACGTATCCGCGGTAGGTCGCGAGGGTGGACGGGCGCACCTTGCGACCGGCGATCGTGTCGAGCCAGAACGTCAGCCACTGTTCGACCGTGAGCGGCTTGTCGCCGGTGACGACCTTGACGCCGTCCTCCTGCTGCCGCCGGACCGTACGGAGCTTCTCGGCGACCTCCGCCCGAGTCCTGCCGGAGAGGTACTTGCGTTGCCGCTTGCCGTCCTTCCAACCGAGATCCACTGTGGCCCGCCAGCGGCCGGACGTGTCCTTGTAGATGGCTCCCTCACCGGCGCCGCGCCGACCCTTGCGCGCGGCCATCAGGCGGCGTCCAGCGGGTTGCCGCCCGGCCATTCGACGGCGTCGCACCACGGGCAGCCGTAGGGGCTGTCTTCCATGTCGCAGGCGAACTTGGTCTCTCCGTCGTACTGGGGGTAGGCGCGCCCCTGGCCACGGGACGCCCGGTCGAGGTGGTCATGCAGCGCCTGAGTAAGGCTCACCCGCGGGGTCGCGGGAAAGTGAGTGGACATCCGGGATTTGGCTCCTTGCCGAAAGAACGGTCGCACGGATAGCGGCTGACGTCGCCGCACGAGTGGATTTCCGTTCTCTGGCGCTGAAATGGTCTGTCGGGTCGCCGAACGGGTCAAGGGCGCTTCGCGTCGCTACGCGATCGGCCTACGGCCGACCCTTGACCCGCCCGTCGCCCCGACAGGTTGAGGCGCCACCAGAGAACGGAAGAAAAATGGGTGGGGCGAGGGATCCGCTACGGGCGGGTTCCGCGTGCCGCCGCCGGTCCCGTGGGGGTGATGCCGCCGGTGCGCTCGGGGTTGCGAGCGTCGGGCACCGTGCGGAACACCATGGTGAGGTCGACGCTGCCGAAGTGTTCGGTCAGGAAGGCGTCGACCGGCAGCCGGGCCAGCGTCTCGGCGACCTCGCGGGCATCGGCACCCGATCGCACTGTCAGCGCGTAGACGCCGGTGCGGATGAGGCTGACGACGATCAGCGGCGGGGTTCCGCCGGGGGTCGGCCCCGCGGTGGGACCGTCGGGCGGGAAGATGGGCATGGGTCTCTCTCCTGTTCGCGCAGGAAGGGATCAAGGTTCCGGTCAGGTGTTCGCGCACCAGGCCGGAACCGCCTCAACTCGACTGGACGACCGTCCAGTGGCGCCCACGGTACACGCGGCGCTAGACGGTCGTCCAGTAGATTGCGGAGTATGACGCAACCGCTGATGGGAGCGGCGGAGATCGCCCGCCGGTTGGGGGTCGGGCGGACCAGGGTGAACCAGCTTCTGAAGGAAGACCCGACCTTCCCCACCCCGTATGCCTCCCTGGCCGCCGGTCACATCTGGCGGACCACCGACGTCGAAGCATGGATTGCCGAACACCGGCCCGACCTCCCGCCGCCCGACGGCCCATGAGCGGGGTCATGCCGCCTGTCCGTCGTCGAGGCCGCGGAGCCGGTTGACGAAGGCGTGCAGTGACGCGGAGGGGATGCGGCGGGATCGGCCGATGTGGACGGATTCGAGGTCGCCGCTGTTCAGGAGTTCGTAGATGGTGCTGCGGCTGACGCCGAGCAGGTCAGCGGCTTCCGTCGGAGTGAGAAGAAGTTTCGTCACAGGGTCTCCCGGGTTCGCGGGCGGACGGGTCAGGCAGCGTCCGCGAGGGGCGGTCCCGTTGCCGAACTTCCGTTGACGCCTGCACCGGTGTTGAGCTGTGCGCGCCAGGCGTGGCGTTGGGCGATGGCGTGCAGGATCAGATGCTCACGGCGGGGGGCGGCCGGGTCCCCAGGCCGTAGCAGCGTCCAGGCGAGTCGGGCCGGGTCGGTGCCGGGTGCGGCCGGGCCGGTGCCGGTGGCGCCGAGCACGGCGAGTTGCTGGCGGATGAAGTCGACCCGGTCGTGACGGTGGTCGGTGAGCGTCTTGCCGGACCAGCGGCGGGACACCAGCACGCGCCGGCCGCCGAAGCCGAGCGTTTCCCGCCGGTGCGCCCTGCCGGTGCAGCGGCCGGGGGTCAGGCCCTTGCGGGGGTTGCGGGGTTGGATGCCGTAGCGCAGCCAGTTCGCGCACGTCGGGGAGCATGGTTCGTAGCGCAGGGCGTCGGCGAGCCGGTCAACGTGCGCCCGCTGCCGGTCGGTGTCGATGGCGTGGCAGGCGTCGAGACTCTTCGTCAGGTATTTGGTGAGGTAGCCGATCATCCGGCCGGTGTTCGCCGAGTTCGCCGTCACCCCGTCCGCGCGCAGTTGCGGGCCGAAGCGGACGACGTGGGCGGGGTTGTCGTCCACGCCGATCGCGTCCACAGCGGCATCCCACGACGGCAGCGGGACGCTGGTGGTCGGGTCGAGGTAGCCGCCGGTGGTGTCGTCCCAGGCGGGAAGGTCACCGTCGAGGTAGATCGGCTGATCACAGGATGGCCACCACACCTGGTGGTAGGTGGCAGCGGCGACCAGCCGCAGCATCGCCCGCGGCACCGTCCCCCGGATCGCCGCGTGCAGGTGCGGCGCGAGTCGGCGTTGGGGTTCGAGTGCGGCGAAGTACTGGACGTCCCAGCCGACCGCCCGGCGCAGGTTCTGCCAGAACCGATCCAGCAGCTTCGGGAAGTGGATCGCATCCCGCGCCGCCCGCCGATAGTCATAGGTCGCCGGGTCCACCGGGGTGCCGTCCGAGCGGACACGGCCGTAGGTGTCGCAGGTCAGCGTCAGGAACATCGACGGCCGCCACACCGTCCCGTCCGGTGCGGTGAACGTCCGCCCGACCGTGCGCCGCTCGACAGGCAGCCGAGGCAGGTCCGGGGCATCCTGACGCCGACGGGTCGAGCGGACCCGACGCGGCCGGTCCCGGTCAGCCGGAGCGATCCGCCCGCGGACACCGAGGTCGGACAGTTCCTGGTCGACCTGGCCGATCATCTGGTCGATCTCTGCGACCTGGTCGACGTCGCCGGCCGCCAGGACTTCGCCGCGTGCCTGCTCCAGGTCCGCACGCAGCACCGCAAGCGCTTTCGCGTCGCTCGACGCCGGATCGGGGTCGGGAAGGGGTTCGTCGTCCAGGTGCCATCCGCTCTTGCACTGGGCCATCCGCAGCCGCCGGGACCGTTCCGCGCACGGCGGGCACTTCGATGCGAAGGTGGCGCCGCAGGGGACGGGGATGATCTGTGTTTCGCCGGTGTCCAGGCTGGTCCGGCGCATCGCCAGCGGCCGGACGCACACCCCGTTGTCCACCGCGACCGCCTCGACGACCTGACGGGCCAACGGAGAGCGCATCCGCGCCGCCCGAGACCCAGGCCGGTCTACCGGGCCGGGGTTGGCCGGTTCAGGGAGCGCCGGGGGCAGGTGGTCCGGGGTGGCGGTGGGGAAGGTCATCGGCAGGTGGTTCCTCCGAAGCGTCGGGGACGGGGTCGGTGTAGTGAGTGCAGCCGCAGCGCAGACCGGAGACGTCGGCCCGGCAGCCCCGCCGGCCGTGCGCGACGAGAGGATGGCCGCAGGTCGCACAGGCCGGCAGGGACGGAAGCGGGGCGCAGGAATCCGGGTCCGGTCGGCTCACGCGGCCTGGTCGAGGCCGTCGAACGGGTCGTCGTCGTCGAGGTAGCCGCTGATGTCGGGGGTCCACCCGCCCCGGGGCGTCGGCCGGTAGTGGGTGACGATCCGGCCGATTTCGGCGTCGTCGATGTAGCCGGCGCGGACCCGGACCGGGTCGGGGTTGCCGTCGTGCAGCACATAACCGACCCCGGGCAGCGCGCGGGGGATCTCGTCGGCGCGGGCACCGCGTTCCCGAGCGCCGTTACCAAGGACGAGGTCGGCCTGGTCGGTTTCGGTCATCCGCAGCGCCACCCGGACCGGGAACAGGTCGCGGAACGGCAGCACTTCCTTACGCGGGTCCTGCACCGCGGCGACGATCACCACTCCGGGGGCGCGTCCCTGGGACAGCAACAGCGGCAACGCCGCCCCGATCCGCTTCTTCACCTCCCGATCCGTCACGTAGGCGGTCAGCGAGGCGATCTCGTCGACCACGACGACGATGAGCGGTTCGACGGTGGTGGGCGTGTGCAGGCGGGTGTTCCCCGCCAACACCGCCGTGCGCGACTGCATGCGGGCCACCGCGTCGTCGAGCAGATCAGCGATGCTGTCCGTGGTGGTGGCGAAGCGGGTGAACAGCGGACGACCGAAGGCCAGTTCCATCCCGCCCTTCGGGTCACACACCCACAGCTCCACCAGCCCGGCGCGCACCGCGGGCGCCAGACCGCGCAGCAGCCCCCACAACACCGAGCCCTTGCCCGCCCCGGTCGCCCCCGCGATCAGCACATGCGACCCGCGCACCGGCAGCGTCCACTCTGTTCCGTCCTCGCAACGGCCCACCGGCACCGCCGACAGCCCCGCCACCAGCCGGCCCACATCCGACGAACGACGGGCGCCCGTGGGGTCGACGGTGCCGGCCGGGTCAGGGCCGGCATCGTCGGAGTCGTCGTCGAGGCTCGCCGGGGGCACCGGGCGGGTCAGCGGGTCATGCCGGTGGAAGGAGACCCGCACGAACCGGGTCGTCTCCCCGTGGACCTGGCAGCGCCGAGCCCGGAACACGTGCCGCAGCGCCTCGGCCTGCTCCGCCCAACTCGCCGGGGTCTGACCGGGCAGCAGCTCCACCCGCAGCACGTCCACCGACCGCGACGAGCGGATGGAACGGATCCGCGGAAAGTACTCGTCGAACGTCACCTGATCACCGGTCGACGTCGGCATGCGGATCGCAAGGTCGGTGTGCACCATCGCCGGCTTCCACCGCCACCGGTAGACGAACGTCAACCGGGCACGGCCCCACAGCCACCACACCACCGGCCAGAACGACCGGCCATGCACCCGCCACCACACCACCGCCACCAGCGCCAGCCCGCCGACGAGAGCGCCGAGCCCGGCCAGGCCGACCCGGTGCACGACCAGCAGCACCGCGACCAGCGAGCCGACCACGACCCGATGCCGCCAGCAGCCCCGCAACGCCAGCCACAAACCCTTGAACGCCAGCGCGACCAGCAGCATCCATACCGGCACCCGGACCTTGTCCGCCCGCGTCGGCACCCGCGGCAAACGCTGATCACCATTGATTCTGGACATGCCAACACCACCCATTTCCGAGCGCGCGAAACCAAGGACAGGAAGTGAGGGAGGATGGTCGGGCGACCCGGAATCGCAGGTTGATTCCAGAGCCGCCCGACCGGGAGTGCGGGATCCTGCTACGCGGCCAGCGGTCCCGCGGACGACTCGCCGGTGTCGAACCGGATGCGTTCGCATTCCATGAGATAGTCGTTCACGGCCGCGATCAGCGCGTAGGCGAAATCAATATGGTCCGAGGTGACCGCATTCCCCGCCGGTGACAGCGAGAACGACGTCAGCCCGAGGCGGACCGCGAGGATCGGCGATCGGTTCGGGTACACGTGGCAGGTCACGGACCAGTCGGCGCCGACGTGCAGGCCGAGGTGAGAGGACGACCGCATGCCGTCGATCACGGGACGCCGCCGGCCCGTCATGCCGCCACCCCCGGAGCCGGGCGCCGACCGTTCAGCGCAGCGGGGGCCCGCATGCCGGACGCCCGCAGCGAGTAGGCGATCTTCGGACGCTCGGCATTGCGCCGGTCGATGTAGGGCGTGATCGACAGGCCGTCGAACTCCACCGGCCGGAACGGTGTTCCTGGCAGCAGGTCCGGCGGGACCGGCTGCACCGGCGCGGTCATCCGGATCTTGACCTCGTTCGTCCGCGCGTCCGGGTCAGCGTCGATGACCTTGACCTGCCACACCAGGTCGCCGGTCTCCTCGTCGCGCTGCTGCGCGTCGGCCACCCCCGCCCGGACCTTGTCGAAGTCGTTGACCGGATCGACACCGACCACGAACGCCCCCACAGGGAACACCACCCCGAACGCGAGCGGAATGCGCCTGGGCACCGCCATAGATCCACCATCCTCGTTGCTCCGACGGGCCGGACGTCGAGCCTGTCCGGCGGGTACGGAACGACAATGCTCCGCCGAACAAGCGCGTTTCAAGCGCTATATCGGCGGTGCATGAGCAGTCGGGATCGATGAATGTCGAGGGTGCATGAACTCATGCACGACATGCAGGGTCGATATAGGCGTTGACCAGGGCAGGCCGGTGCAATGCCTATTCGCTAGCATGCCGGGCATGGCTGATCGTCCCGGTCGGGTGAACGCATCCGAGAACGCACCCGACGCCGAGGGCGAAGACTGGGAAGCGGTCGCCATCGCCATCACCGACCGAATGGCCGCCCGGCGCATCGGACAGCAGGAGCTCGCCGACCGGGCCGGCATCGCCGTGTCCACGTTGCGGCTGGTGCAGCACGGTGCGACCCGGCGCGTGCGCACCCGGACGTTGACGGCCATTGCCCGTGCCCTGGACTGGCCAGACGATCACCTGGTGCGCGTCCTGACGGGCGGCACGAGCTCGGCGGACGACCGCGACGAGGAGACGGCCGTGGTGGGCCGGTTGATCCTCGAAGGCGTCCGCGACATCCGCGACGATCTGCGTGCGCTGTTGCGTCGCCTCGACGACCTCGACCGGCAGCGCAGCCGGTAGCCCCCACTTCTGCTCAGGGGCCGGGCCTCCCGGTCGTCCGCGGCTGCGGACACAGGACGGCCCCGGATCCCATGATGGGGATCCGGGGCCGCGTGTGGCCGGCATGAACGCGCTCACGGACGCCGGCCACGTCCTGGGGTGGCGGGAGTGACAGGGTGGGAGGACCCGAACCCGTGGCCGCTGAGGTTCGGCCGGACGCGGGTCCTCCCGGGTGGTGACGGGCGGGATGTCGGGGGACGGCCCGTCACCGGCTCACAGGCGGGTCGGTGCCGCCTCGTCCATGTACATCGCGTCGGCGATCGTGTCGAAGCCGGCCGAGGTCTGCCCGCGCCGGACGGCCAACGCGCGGTCGATCTGTTCCGCGCTCAGCAGCCGGTAGCCGTCGGCGAGCGTGGCGAGCATCAGGTTCTCGGCGTCGGCGAACAGGATGCCGCGGGTCTCGGCATGCGCGGTCAGCGACTGGCGGGCCGTGTCGTTGCCGACCTTGCCGCCCAGGATTCCGGCGAGCAGTTCACCGGCGAGCCGGGTCATCTGCTGGTTGATCTTCGATCGTTTCTGCGTGTACCCGTGGCACAGGTCCGCAATGCCGTTGACCTGGACGAGGTCCAGGCCGATGTCCCGCCGGTGGTGCAGCTCCGGCAGGAACAGCCCCGCCGCGGGGGCGAGGCTCGCCGCTCCCGCCGCACGTAGATCAGACAGCACCCACTACCTCCATATGATCTTTCTCGGATATCCGGCCGCCAGGTGCGGACGGATCAGGGTTTGCGGCCGACGCCGCCGTACCCCCACACCGTGTGGACGTCGGCCGGTGGCGTGTCCGGTTTCCACAGCGGCAGCCGCACCACGCCCGGATCGAGAACATCGGTTCCAGCGAAGAAGCGGCACACGTCCCCCAGGCCCCGCAGCACCAGCGGCGCCGACGACGAGGCGTAGGCGTCGACGACCTCCCCGACCCGTGGGGGTGCAAGGTCGCCGGTGGCATGGGAGACGACGAGGAAGCTGCCAGGCGGCAGGGCGTCGACCAGCGAGCGCACCAGGGCGTGCGCGCCGTCGTTGTCGGTCAGGAAGTGCAGGACCGCGACGAGAAAAAGAGCAATCGGCCGGTGGAAGTCGAGGGCGTCGCGCAGTTCCGTAGCGTCGAGGATGAGCGCCGGGTCACGCAGGTCCGCGTCCAGGTAGGCCGTGCACCCTTGCGGGGTGCTGGTCAGCAGCGCGCGTGCGTGGGTCAGCACCACCGGATCGTTGTCGGTGTACACGACCCGGCACTCCGGGGCGACGCCCTGCACCACCTCATGCAGGTTCGGACTCGTCGGAATGCCCGTGCCCACGTCGAGGAACTGACGGATCCCGCACTCGCCCGCGAGGAACCGCGCCGCACGGACCATGAAGGCCCGGTTCGCACGCGCGACCACGGGCACATCCGGCACCGCCTCCACCACCTTCTCCGCGGCCTCACGGTCCGCCGGCAGATGATCCTTACCGCCGAGGTAGTAGTCATACATCCGCGCCGGATGCGCCACCGACAGGTCGAGCGACCTCACTGTGTCCTCACTGGCCGATACTCGATCGGCGATCATCGGACCGACTCCGCCCCGGCGGGCATGGCCGGCAGCACGATCGCGCCCCGGAATTGCCGATCCCGGACGTAGGTCCAGGCCGCCGCCCGGGTGGAGAAGAACCCGATGACCCCGAGCAGCGCACCCCGCGGCCCGCGCACCACGACGGCCCACAGCATCCGACGCACCCCACGAGCGCCGAGGAGCGGCGATGGACCACCCGCGTCCGGCCCCCCGGGTTCGGTCGGGGTCCGCGCGCACAGCAGATCCCGCCGTGACGGCGCCCGCCGCCCCTGCCCTTCCGGATCGTCCGCCGCGGGACAGGTCACCTCGATGCCGTGACCACCTCCACCGTCCGTCGCAACGCCGACGCTCATCCGCTTCCCCTTCGTTGATCTGTCGGCGCCATCCGCCACGGCGCGCCCGAGACACCGAAGCCGACGAGGCCACCGACGAGCCGACCACCGTCGCTTCGGGGTCGACGCCGCCCGCGGAGCGGAAGTCAGCACGAACGGCGTCGACTGCCGACAAGACTCATCGAGACCACCCGGACACGGAATGTCGACCCGGCATGGATCGACGACATTCCACCGCCGATCCGGCCGACAGTAGGCGCACAGATCAGCGCCGGTCCGGCGCCGTTTGACCGCCTGATCCCGGCTTGGGATGTCGACACGGCATCCCCCCGATATGCTCACCGTGCCGGTCTGCTCACGCAGATTGTCCCGACCTGCCACCGACCGAAGAGCGACGAATGACCGCTGACCCTGAGACCACCTGGCAGCGCTACACCGTCTCCGCCGAGCTGCTGCACCGCGACGACATGGCCGCAGTCCTACGCGCCCGTGACTTCGGCGCCGCGTTCCTGCTCATGCGCAAGTGGGACCACGTCAGCCAGGACCGCATAGCCTCGTCCATCGAGGGCTTCAGTCAGTCCCGGATCAGCCGTATCGCCGGGGGCAAGGCCAGGGTCGAGGAAGTCGAGGTGATCGAGCGCATCGCCGACGGCCTGCGCATCCCCGGCGCGATGGTCGGCCTGGCGTCCCGGCCCTGGGAGGGTCACGGTGCGCCGGTGGTTGCCCCAAGGCCACCGCGTGAGTCGCTGCGGGTACCGACCCATCTTCGGGAGCAGGCCGGGGCCGCGTTCGGCGCGCCGCCGGTCGTGCCCCGTCGCGACGAGGTCACCGATTCCATCCGCCAGCTACTTGCCAGCATCGAGCCGCCCGCCGCCGGGAAGGGCCGTCGGGTCGAGTTGCCTCCGTTCGATCTCGAAGCGAAGATCCTCAACGCCTGGAGTTCCGGACGGCCCCGCGAAGGCGCCCCGGTCCTCGTCATGGTGGCCGGATTCCCTGGATCGGGGAAGACGGAGTTCGCCCGGTTCCTCTGCGAGATCACCGGATGGTCGCTACTCGACAAGGACACGATGAGCCGCCCGCTCACCGAGTCCCTGTTGCTGTCGATGGACACTGACCCGAACGACCGCCAAGGCGAGATTTACACCGGCCGGATCCGCCCGTTGGAGTACCGGGCGATGTTCGACACCGCGTTCGACAACCTCCGCTTGGGCTTGCCCACGGTCGTCACGGCCCCGTTCGTCCGCGAGTTGACGGACGCGGCGTGGGTGGAGCGGATGAAGAAGCGTTGCGCGAAGGCCGGCGCGGCGATCGCCGTGGTCTGGCTTCGCTGCGATATCGACTCGCAACGCGACTACCTCGAATCCCGCGACGCCGCCCGGGACACGTGGAAGCTGTCCTACTGGGACGAGTACGTGGCCACCATCGACCCCGACCAGCGGCCGGTGTGCACGCACTACGTGGTCGACAACAGCCGCCACGCCCGCAGCAACCTCGCCGAACACGCCCGCCGCCTGGCCAGCCGGATCCGCGATGCGTCCTGACGCCGTCATCCTCTACGGACCGCCCGCCTCCGGAAAGGACACGGTCACCGCGGCATTGGCAGCGTTGGCTGATCGCTATACACAGTTCGACCGGCTGAAAGTCGGCGCGAACGCCCGCGCCCCCTACCGGGCGGCATCCGCTGGCGACCTTGACCGCCTCCAGGCGGAAGGCTCGATCCTCTACGCGAACGAGCGGTACGGGAACGTCTACGCCATCGACCGGCCCCGCCTCGACGAGTTGACCGCTGCCAGCCGAGTCCCAGTCGTCCACCTCGGCCAGGTCGCCGGCATCCACGCGCTTCACGCCGAATATCCCGCCCGCTGGCTAACCGTCCTGCTCTGGTGCCCCCGCGACATCACCGCCACCCGAGCCCGCCAGCGCGGCAGCACCGACGTTGCCGAAAGACTGACCGCATGGGACGAGACGCAAACCGATCTCGCCACGGCGACTGCAGACCTGTTCGACCTGGTGCTACGCACCGACCAGCGACCGCCCGACGAGGCCGCCGTTTGCATCCACCGCGCCTTGGCAGAGGGAGCCGGAGCCGTCCGGCCGGAACGGGACGAGGTGGACTGACCACAATGCAGCTTGTCCTTCCCGCCCTCACCTTCCGCACCCCAGACGGCCACATCGACGCCCCCGCCACCACGGCCTACGCAATGCGAGCCGCGCGCACGTGGGCATACCGGTTCATCCTGTCTGGCACCACCACCGGCGGACACCAGGCCAGCGAAACCGACCGCGCCGCCGTTGTGGATCTGTGGGCGGACGCCATCGGCGTGGACCGGCTCACCGCCTGCTGCTGGACCCCTGCCGACATCACCCACGCCACCGACTCCGGTGTCGTTCCGATGGTCGTCCTACGCGACCTCACCAGCAACGCCGAGGCCCTGGAACTCTTCGCCCGCCTGCCGAAGCCGAGCTACCTGTTCAGCCATCCCGAGTTCAGCCCGACCACGTTGACACCCGAGCTTGCCGCCACCGCCCGCGCCGCCGAAGTCCTCCCCGCCGCCGCCAAGGTCTCCAAGGTCCCGCCCGCGGGCATCGCCGCTCTTCGCAGCGCGACCGGCCCGAGCTTCGCTCTATGGGACGGCACCGCCCGTCACATCGCCGCCAGCCTCACCGCCGGAGCCGACGGCATCGTGACCGCACCCCTCAGCCACCTACCCCACCCATTCCCACGGGGCGACGTGGCCGAGCTCCAGGCCGCCATCGACACCGCCCAACACCACCTCGACACTCAGGGCGGCCGAGACGCCCGCACATCCGCACTGTTCGCGATGGCCACGGCCAGACGTCCGAGCGACGAGGTCTGAGGTTGCCGAATTGCTCGTTTTAGGATTTCAAGAGCCGAATCGGACGGCCGCGCCGCGCGGCGGCTGCGCGCGGCGCTGGCGCGCCGTGCTCGCCGGCCCGTCGCGCCGAAAGCGCATCTCGCCCGCAATTTGACATAAATCATCTTTACCAGACGACTCGCTTCCCAAAAACGGTGCCAAGGTGGGTCTTAAGGCCGCGCTCCGTTTCGCGCCCAAGGTGTAGGAAAAGCTGCTCGTTGAAGCGAAGCCCGGAGCTTGTCAGTCGCACGACTCCGAGTGGCGAGGTTGTCCAATCGAGGGCAGGGATGTCGAAACCGTGAGCGAAACTGTGCCTAACCTGTACTATTTCGTTAAGTCTCGCCTTCACTGCCAACGAAGATAATCTTCTGCGCACCCACACCCAATCACCGATTGGGTCGTAACCGGTATTCTGAAATAAGAGAGTTCGACTGTTCTCCCAGGTCGGCGTGTTGAACTTCTTCAGCGCTAGCCGGGCGTGACCATCAACAATCGAATGAAGGCCAGTATGTGCCACCTGAAGCGGATCGGCGGATGCCGCAATGAAGTCTCGAACCGAGTTCTCAACATACGACTCCCACGCAGCGACGGAGGCAGCAAGAGAAGCGTGGTAGTAAGCTTGTTTGGCGTCGGATCGCATTGGCTTAAGCCGATAATCATTGGCCGTAACTCTGAGTAATATTGCCTTATTGATCGCACCAAGAAATATCGATCGCGCAGGCGATGGCATCTATAGGCTATCTACGAAGTCGCCCAAAGCACTTTTGTACCGATCCAGGGGGTCAGAGTTGAGCTGCACTCGTTCTCCGGCAATATTGCGTGGGCCTGCGTACAGACGGTGCAGCGGCGTCCCCGTCATGGAGGCTACGATACACGCACCGTGATAGTCCGGAATTTCAATAAATGCGTCGCTCGGACGCTTGGAAGGGTCCGTGAAGAGAGTTCGGTGCCTCTTGTAGATGTCGTCTAGCGTTTGCGCGATGGTCTGCGCAACCGCAGCGAATGCCCGGCTAGCATTTCCTCTATACTGGGTTACGCGATTACTAACGAACGCATGCAATTTCGGAACTTGTACGCGCTCTTCGATCGCACGTTTCGCAAAGTTAATGCGAGCGTATGTTGCTATATGTGCATCGCCGATGCCATAAAGAAGTGCTACTACATTCTGAATTGCTCTTCGTGAACTATCGTCAGCCGTAAACGGCACGATGACGCTCTGGCATGCTGCCAAGGCTAGCTGCGTGTATATCGCGAAGCTTGGGTTACAGTCGATCACAAACAGGGAGTCACGGTCACCACTTCGGGCAGAGAGCGCGAGTGTAAGGTCTTTGACCCACTCGATGACTTGGCGCCACGCATCTACCGGCACTACAAGCTGCGACGTCTGCCTGATGGCTTCCGACAACACTTCCAGGAGATTGTCTCCGCAGATCAAGAGAAGATTTTCGGGGATGCTCTTATTGACCTCGGATGGGCGAACGACAAATGATGATACGTCATCCAACATGCGAAATGGGGAGCTGAGGCGAGCCTCGAGATAGCCGGCGATCGTTGCGCGAGGCTGTCGCGAGACCAGGTCGTCTATGGCCGCCGCGCTAAGCTGATAGCCTCCGAGGAGGGTTTCGCTCACATTTCCTTGCGGACATAGATCGATGACATAAACGTCCGAGTCGGGATTCCTGTGCGCGTACTCGCATGCGGCAATGAAGCAGAGGAAGCTTTTGCCGACGCCTCCCTTATTGTTCCAGAACGCATATGACCGCATTGGTTAACTCCTTGCCCGCCACTCTCCACCCGACGATCAACGATACCGGACCCGCCCAGCGCGCTGGACTGCGCCCGACGGGAGCGCCCTACCTGCCCACCGCGCTGCAAGGCACCGCCCTGCACAGCCAGACATCCGGGCCTGGCCTCCGTCAAGATCGACGGCTGGCATCCAGAGCGGCAGCGAAGCCACCAGAAACTAGGGAGACAGCTACGGGAGCCGGCGGACGAGACTGAGCCCGTGACCAGGACCGGTGGACGACCACGGACACCAGCGGACGAGCCACCGAAGATTCCATGTTCGCTGGGGTTGGGTCGGCGACCTACCGGTGTCTGAACGATCAAGCCACGGCACGATGGTCTTGTCGCTATCCCGCCGCGCACGCCAGGGGGCAGAAAAGCAAGCAGGGGGCACGCCAGCGGCGGGCGGCCGGGAGACAGAGCCAGTTGCAGCGGACAGCCCGACCCCTCCGCCTTGGCAGGCACGAGACTGTCTGTGGCCACCCTGCGAAGCGGCTACCGTGAGTACGGTCCGTGACCATTGCTCGGAGAGTGCCGTACGGCAGTTGTACTGCAACGGGGGTGGACGGCCGTGGACGCCGCCGGACGTGGCCGAGCCTGTGACCTGCACCGGGGGACACCCGCGGACGCCTGTGGACGATCGAACATCTGACTACGGATCAGAAGGTTGCCGGCGACGCGATGGCAGCCAGACAGGCAGCCAAGCCCGCGAACAGCTGGAGACAGCCACGGGGCTCGGTGGAGGAGGCCGAGCCCCTGACGTGCACTGACGGATGTCCACGGACACCGGCGGACAGCCCACCGATGATCTCTTAATCCGCGGGTTCGGGGTTCAAGTCCCTGACGGCGCACCCGTCCAGTCCGGCCAGCGTGGCCATAGAAGATCACGCTGCAGCCGGACTTTTTTTATGCGCGGCGTCGACGCAAGCCCGCTCGCGCCATGGCGAGGTTCACTCCGGTACACGAGACTGCGAACGATCTCGCAGGAACGATCATGGCAAGCATCTCGCCGCGGCGCTTCTCATTGCGAGCACAGCCTAAAGAAAGCTGATTTCCTGCGCGATCAGAAACGCACCGACCAGCCAGGTCACAACGATGGGATGGCGCCAGCAAGCCCGCAGCACGAGCCGCATTCCCATGAAAAGCAGGGCCAGCGACAGCATTCAGGTCGGCACATGAACCCCATCTCGGATGGCCTTGCCGGACAGATGATGACGGCTGGTCGGCATGAAGTCCCTACCCCCTCACGATCGACACCTTTCCAGATGGCGCAGCACGTCCGGCGCCCCCAGATCGACGATGCGCCGCCGAACAAGCGCGTATCAAGAGCTATAGCGGGGCTGGACGGTCCGGCAGCGGCAGGACGATGCCGCCTGGGAGGGGTAGGAGTTACTCATCTGGTGGATGTCGGCATTTTCAGTGCGCTGTTGGCCTCGCTGGTTTCGGGGACGTCGAGTGCGGCGTAGATGTCACGGGCTGACTGCCAGTGTTCGCGGGCGGTGTCGTGGTTGCCGAGCTCGTCGAGGGCACGGCCGAGGCCGGCGTGGGAGCGGGCCATCTCGTAGCTGTCCTGGGTGGCGTGCGTCAGGGTGAGCGCCAGGGCATGGTGGTGAAGAGCCTGCTCGGGATGGCCAGCGATGTGGAGATGTTCCGCAAGTCCGTTCCGCGCGCGGGCCTGGCCGTTATGATCATCGATCTCTTCGTAGAGATCGAGGGCCTGTCGGTGATGACGGGCGGCATCGTCGTGGCGGCCCTGCGCGTGGTGGACGAGGCCGAGGTTCGTCAGGGCGTCCGCCTCGCCGTTGCGGTCGGCCAAGGTCAGATAGAGGGCGAGGGCCTGCCGATGGTGATCGGCCGCGAGGTCGTGGTCGCCCTGGTGGCAGTAGACATTGCCGAGGTTGCCCAGCGCATGGGCCTGTCCACGGGTGTCGCCGGTCAGCTGGTGCAGCTCAAGCGCCCGCTGCTGGTGGTCAACGGCCAGGGTGTAGCGGCCCTGCCGCCAGTGGACATGGCCGATGTTGCCGAGGGCGCGAGCCTGACCCCGCTGGTCGCCTGACTTCTGGCACAGGTCGAACGCGCGCTGGTTGTGGATGAGGGCTTCGTCGTAGCGACCCTGCCGCCAGTAGATGATGCCCAGGGCGGTGAGCGCCCTGCTTTCACCACGTTCGTCACCTATCTGCTGGAAGAGTGTGAGCGCCTCCCGGGCATGCTCGGCGGCGTCCGCGTACCGCCCCTGGTGTCGGCAGATACCCGCCAGACTGGTCAGCACATGGGCGTGCTGGGCATGGTCGCCGAGGGCTCGGGCGGTGTCGCGGGCGGCGGTGTAGACGGCGATCGCCTCGGTCAGATGGGCACCGAGGTCGAGGTAACGGAACAGAATCGCCGCCAGTTCCAGGGCGTGGCGCCAGCCGTGCAGGTTCGCCTGGGCCGCGACACGCACCAGGTTGGCACGTTCGAGATCAAGCCAATGTCGCGCTCCCTGCCGATCGCCGCTCCACCGCGGCTGCACGTAAGGGGACCGCACCGGCGGCAGATGATCAACCTCTGTGGGGAAAAGCGTGCGGACCGCCGTCGCGGCGGTGGAAACGTAGTGGTCGAACAGGACGCGGGTCGACTGGAGGCACTCCGTTTCGGAGTCCTCGTCGCCGGCTCGGTCACGAGCGAAGGCTCGCACAAGGTCGTGGAATCGGTAGCGATCACGCCCGGCTTCGAGAAGAAGGTGGACGTCCAGGAGATGTTCACACGCCCGATCCGCCTGGGCCGGTGTGACGCCGGCGAGGGCGGCGGCGGCGTGCGTGTCCATCTCCACTCCGGGGTGAAGTCCGAGACGGCGCAGCATCCGCTGGGACTCGCCGGTGAGGTCGCGGTAGGACACGGCGAAGGCGGCGGCCACACCGCGTTCGCCGTCCTCCAGCGCGGCGAGCCGGTCATGGTGGTCGGCCAGCCGGTCAGCCAGGTCCGCGACCGACCACGCCGGCCGGGTGCGTAGCCGCGCCGCCGCGATCCGCAACGCCAGCGGGAGCCGCCCGCACAGGTCGACCAGCCGCATCGTGGCGTCGTCCTGACCGGCGAGCCGGTCGGCGCCCACCACGGAGGTGAGCATGTCACGCGCCCCTTCCGGGGGCAGGACCTCCAGATGCCACGAGCGTGCCTCGTCCAGCGCGGCAAGGCGACGGCGACTGGTGACAATCACCAGGCATCCGGACGCCGCGGGGAGCAGCGGAAGAACCTGCTCCGCCGAGCGCGCATTGTCGAGAACGACCAGGGTCCGCGTGCCCGCAAGCCGACCCCGGTACAGGGCAGCCCTGGCCTCCAGCGCAGGGGGGATCTGTGCACCAGGCACGCCCACACGGCGCAGCAGTTCACTCAGCGCGGCGTCAGGTTCGATCGGTTCGACGGACGGCGTCGCCCCGTGCAGGTCCAGAAACAGGCACCCGTCGGGAAACCGGTCAGCGAGCTCATGCGCTACGCGCAGGGCGAGCGTCGTTTTGCCGACCCCTGCCATCCCGTGCACGGACAGGATCACGGACGCACCGGCCACAGCCGCACGGCCGCCATCCGGACAGGCCGCTTCGGCACCGGACATCAGCTCGGCGATCTGCTGCTGCCGGCCGGTGAAGAACCGTGTGGTCGGGGGCAGCTCCCGCGGTGGTGAGACGACCTCCGCCCCGCCGGGCAGCGGGCGGCCACCAGGGAAGGGGACGCCGGGGAACGGTGGTGCCACTGTGGGCACGGCGGATCCCCGGATGCTCGCGCCCAGACCCGACAGCAGTGTGGCCGCGGCGTTCTCCTCGTCGAGACCGACCAGGTCGATCGTCACCAGGCTCGCCAACAAACCCGGAGGGGAACACTCATCCACCTTCACCGGGACCAGGCGGACACGTCGGTCGGTCGGGTTGACGATACTCGGCCACGGCAGCGACGCCCCGCTCTCGGCCAGATAGCTCTCGCTCAGCACGAGCACCAGCCAGTCCGCTCGAACGAGGGACTCGTTCAACCACCGCAGGCGGTTCACGCCCGGCACCGCGTGCCATCCTTCCAGCAGCGGCTCGACGCCCGCCGCCTGCATCCTCCAGGCCAGCCATTCGGCCCACCGCCGGTCGGAGGCCGCATGACTTACCAGCACCACCGGTGAATCCTGTGCCGACGTGCGCGCCTCCATCGATCAAGTGTGGCACTCATGACCACCGCGATGATGTGCGCCCGCGGCCGGCTTTGGTCCTGGCGCCCCGGCCGCGCGACCCGGCGTGTGCGTGGACAACCATCCGGCGCGTGTCCTCACAGGCGGCACGAGCGCGGCAGACGACCTCGACGAGGAGACGGCCGTGGTGGGCCGGTTGATCCTCGAAGGTGTCCGGGACATCGGTGACGATCTGAGGACGACTACGCGGCCAATCAGCCTCGGTACCACACTCGGGAAACATGTGCCCCCGACCTGAGCGTCCGCCGGCCACCCCGGGTGTTGTACTTTTGTTGTACAGTGACCTCATGAGCGTCGGATTCCGCCCCACCGAAGAGGACCTCCGGATCGTTGAGGCCAACCGCCGTCAAGACGAGAAGACCAGCGACGTCATCCGACGCGCCCTGCGACTGCTTGACCGGGAGGCATGGGAGGTGCGTGCCCGCGAGGATATGTACCGGCTGCGGAACGAGGACCTGTCCGCCGAGCCCGACGCGTGGGAGTACGACACCAACGGCAACATCAGAATCGCAGGTACGGATCTCGCGGTACCAGCCAGATCGCAGGACCAACCGTGATCCGGGGGGCGGTATACCCGGTGGACCTCGGCGACGCCAAGCGCGGGCATGAGCAGCGGGGGCGTCGGCTTGGCGTCGTCATGAGTATTGAGCAGAACGCGTGGTCCACGGTTACGATCGTTCCAACGTCGACCGGCGCGCAGGCGTCCGCCTTCAGGCCGGAGGTGGTTATTACGGGACGGTCGACCAGGATCCTGATCGACCAGATCCGGACCATCGATAGCGCCTATGTCACCGGTGAACTCGTGGACTACCTCTCCCGCGACGACATGGCGCAGGTTGAGCACACGCTTTCACGCTACCTCGGTCTGCTTCGCTGACCGCATCGCTTGGCGCTCCCGTACTGCGCTCCGCGCCGTGAGGGCTAAGCTCGACGAGGGCCTCGCCGTATCCCTCGCCGAACGGTTGACCAAGCACGGCCGGGACCGGTAAGACAACTCGACAGATCTGTCAGCTGCGTTGGACCTCTGTCTTCGGGAAGAGGTCATGCCTACAAAGCCTTCGACTTGGCGCTCGCGGCCTTGGCGCGTCGGTGGCGTTTCTGGCGGATGTCCGCGGCGGTGTCCAGCAGTTGGGCGACGGTCCGTCGAGGGTGATCGTTCCTGTCGTTGTCGGGTTCGCCGCGGAAGCGTCGCAGTATCTCCGCCTGAGTTCGGGTGCCGTGGCCCCGCGCGACCTGCAGGAGGAGCGTGTCCTTGTCACGAGCGGGAAGGCTCTTGATCCATCTTGCGATTTCGCGAGGGTCTTCCTTGACCGGTGATGAGGGTGGGCTGGCCTGAGCCGCGCTGGCGAGCAGGTCGGCGTCGAGGCGGAGGAAGTCCGCCAAGGCCCGCTGAGGCGCGGTGAGGGTGCCCAGCCCGGCGGGCACCGGCGGTTCGGGGTCCCCCTCCTCCTCCTCGTCGAAGGCGTCCTCGTCCCGTTCCCAGGTTCCGTAACCGGCCAGCCAGGCCAGGTAGAGAGGGCGGAGGTCACCAGCGGCAAGTTCGGCGCGGACACCGACGATTGCCGACAGTGAATCCTCCGCGCCTTCGACCCAGTCCTCGGCCTCGTTCTCGCTGGTCAGGTCGAGGAGAAGGTGCTGCCGGGTGGTCCAGGCGGTGACGTGTGGGTCCACGCAGTACTGCTCGACGGTCCTGAGGTCGAGAAGGGTTCGGGGCAGGCGGAGCATGATGCGGTGGGTGCCCCAGTTGGCGAGGTAGAGGTGGGCATCGTAGTAGCGCTCCATCATGATGTGTGGATCGCCGGAGAAGTTGCCCCACTGATATTCGTTGGTGAAACTGGTGGCGGTGATGCGTGCCCGGGTGGACAGCGCCCGGACCTCGACCTGCTGCCGTTCGTCCAGAGGGCGGTCAAGGGCCAGGAACTCGTAGTACTGGTACTCGGACACCGTTCGATCCGCCTATGTCGTCGCTTCGTCAGGGCGCCCAGTGCCGGTAGGCGTGGATCCATTCCGCCCCCGCCGGGGCTGGGGTGGGCAACGGTAGTTCCAGGATGCCGATCGCCTGGCGATGTCTCCCACGTGTGCAGACCGCCACGATACCGCCTCCGGCCTGCAGATCTATCCCAGTGACGGTCACCTCCACACCCAGGACAGTGGTCTGGAAGGGAACCGCCAGATTTTCTTCGATCACGGTGTGGAAGGCTGTCAGTTGTTCGTCTTCGCCGTAAGCGTCGACGACGGCACGCTCGACCAGAGCATCAAGCTCGGCGTCACTCAAATCCACCACGGGCAGCAGCCTACCGACACGGTGATCTGGCACTCCTCGCGGCCGCGCCGACCCACGCCACCTTCCGGGCAACGAGCGGGGCGGTGGCATCGGGAGCTGGAGTCAGGGCACGTGGCTGTCAGTGGGCGTCGATGATCAGGATGGCGAGTTCCTGGGCGCTGCGCGCCGGGCCCTCGGTGCCGAGGGCGGCGGTGGAGGCGTAGAGGCCCTCGATGACCAGCGCGAGGCGGTCAGAGGTCGCCTCAGCGGCTGCGGCATCGCGGCCGGGTAGCTCGAGGGCGAGGTCGCGGAGCCTGGTGCGGACCCATGCCTTCACCGCCTGCGCGCTGGCGTGAGCCGCGGAGGTCGGGTCGGGGTACTCGGCCAGCACCATGAGGAACAGGCAGCCGCGGAACGCGTCGGGACCGGTGACGGTGACCAGCCCGTCGAACAGCGCCAGGATGCGCTCTCGCGCCGGGCGGCTCTCGTCCGCGGTCAGCGACTCGATCCACTCTCGGTAGCCGGCTGCGTAGCGGTCCACGTAGGCCGCGACCAGCGCGTCCTTGGACCCGAACAGGCGGTACAGCGTCGTCGGACCGACGCCGGCCACCGCCGCGACCCGGTCGACCCCGGTCGCGGTGATCCCATGCCAGTAGAACAGGTTCTCGGCCGCGTCCAGGATCGCCTGCCGGGTCTCGGCGGCTGGGCGGCGGGTGCGCGTGGAGGGAGGGCCGCTAAACACGGTTGTGATGATAGGGAACGATCCCTATCATCACCGGGCGCGACCCGCCGACCAGAGGATCCGACCCATGCGCGCCACCGCGACGCTCCCCGAGACCGAAGCCGAGCCGACGCCAATGCACGAGCCGGAACCAGAAGCGGAACCAGAACCGGCGCCCGGAGCCGAACCCCGACCCGATCAGGTCCTGGCCTGGCGGCTCCGGCCGCTCCAGGTCGGGGTTGCGCTACAGAACATGCTGCTGTGGGTGCCGGTCGAGAAGATGTTCATGACGCAGATCGGCTTCGACGCCGCGGCGATCGGACTGGTCGCGGCGGTCTACGCCGCGGTCGCGCCGGTGCTTGAGGTGCCCTTCGGCATCCTCGCCGACCGCTGGAACCGCACCGGGATGGTCATCCTCGCGACCCTGGCACTCGCGGCCAGTTCCCTGGTCGGCGGCCTGAGCACCACGCCAGCGACGTATGTCGGCGCAGCCGTTCTGCTCGGCGTGTTCTTCGCGCTGAACTCCGGCACCGTGGAAAGCATCGTCTACGACACCGTCGTCGAGGAGACCGGCTCGGGCGACGGCTACGAGCGGTGGATCGGGCGGATGCACGTCGTCGAGGCCGCGGCGCTCGTCGCCAGTGCGGTCCTGGGCGGAGTGCTCGCCGCGGTCGCCTCGGCTCGGGTCACCTACTTCGCCACCGTCCCACTCATGGCGGCCGCCGCCCTCGCCTTCGGACGCTGCCATGAGCCGCGCCTGCACCGGCACGCGCAGCGGGTCACGTTCCGGCGTCAGGCCCTGGCCACCGTCCGGGTGCTGGCCGCCGATCGCGCGCTGCGCCCGGTTGTGCTGCTCAGCGCGCTCACGGCCGTCGTCATCCAGGTGGTCTTCGGTTTCGGGCCCCTGTGGCTGGTCTCGCTGCACGCGCCGGCCGCGCTGTATGGGCCGTACTGGGCGGCGCTCGTCTCGACCGGCGGCCTCGGCGGCTGGCTCGTCTCCCGGACCCGGCTCGACCGCCCGGCCGTGACCGTCGGGTTCGGCGCGTTGCTGGTGCTCGCCGCCATCCTGCCGACGCTGGGCCACTGCCTCGCCGTCGTCATCGCGGGCCAGTTCGTCGTCGCCCTGGCAGCGGGGATGATCAGTATCCGGGCTGGTCGGCTGCTGCACGACGCGGTCGGCGCGCAGCTGCGGGCCGGCGTCACGTCCGGCGCGGGCACACTGTCCTGGCTGGTCTTCCTTCCGGTCTCCGTCCTGTTCGGGCAGCTCAGCCGTCGCCACGGCGTCCAGACTGCCGGGCTGCTGCCCGTGCTGCTCGCCCTCGCGATGGCCGCCCTGCTGGCACACACGTCCCGCCGGCCACATCCTGTCGCCGACACCGGCCCCCAGGCCGCCGAGTCGACGATCACCGCGGCCTGAAGGGGCGACCCTGGCCCGACCTGCCGGCGTCGTCCGCAGCCGTCTTGACCTCCGTTCGGTGGCTCACCGGGTCGTGTCATCTCGCGGGATCAGCCAGAACGTCTGACGCCCGGAATGCGGAAATGCTCGTATCAGACGGTGCTCCGACGCCCGGTCATGCGTCGCTGCCAGGTGACCGCCTGCCGTCGAGAGTCGGGGTGCCACGACACCAACGCCGTGGGTGAGGCCAGCGGTCCCGCTAGAAAGCAGAAGAACGCATCGCCAGGCGTTGCCCGTCAGCTGCAATGCGTCGAGGAATGCGGCGGCGGCGTGCCAATCTCCGCCTTCGACGGCTGCGCGGCCAAGGATGTCAGCAATTGTAGACGATCATGACTTTTGCATGTCGGATACGCGACAGATCCAGCGATCATTAGCCGCTCATGCCGAAGATCTGCGGGCCAACATGCCTCCGACCAGGAGTTTCACTCGACCCCGAAGTTGCCCCTGGGTTGGGCAGGCATTGGCGGCTTCCAGGTGCTGGCTATTCTTCGGTAACCACAGAACAAGGCCAGAGATCACGGGGCCTCATCCGCGGTTCCCGGAAAATCTCTCCCGGTTTCAGCGCGATCTACCGGGCATCTCGGTTGCCCTTCACCGCTGACGCCGGATGCGCCGACAATCTGGCTTGAATCCAGACAGGGGGAAATAAAGGAGATGGCCGTGGCGACGCGCCGCCAAAAGCGGCGGAAGATACTTCTGGGCGGTGCTGCCAGCGTTCCATTCATGGTCTTGCTGGCCTTGTCCCTTACCTGGCTCGTGGCGCCGCTCTACGTGACGGCCGTACTAACGGTGCGATTGCTGGCGTGGCCGACCACATGCAGAGCGTATCGGTCGTGGCCAGCCGTCGACCACATCTGCGAGGCATTGGTCACCGGCACGGCGACCGGATGCGGCAGCCACCGCGAAAAGAAGGCGCGTGATCTACAGGCCGCCCTGAGCCCATGGCACGAGCGCTCCCTGCTGCAGACTGCCCGCCGTTTTGTCAGTCGGCATCCGACAACTCCCGAACCGCTTCCAAACCTATCCGGCGCACCGGTGCGAGTGACATTCGAGAACGCCCTGAGCATCTACGCCATCTTCCTGTGCGCGGCGGCGGTCCTGGTCGGAATCCTCGCCCATTTTCTGATCGGATAGCGCCGTCCAGCCAGCCAATCCCCTTGAAATCCTAAGAAGCGCCAGCGGCAGGGAAAACTATTCCACCACCGGCGCGCCTGGTCCTGGAGAAACGGAAAATGTCCCGAATCTGGGTTCGCCCGCACGTCCGAAACGGATACCGAGTGCGTGGGTACTGGCGCGAAGGTCAGGAATCCTCGGGGTTCTCTTTCACCGCCGCCGTCCTTCTCACCATCACCATCGCGGCCGGCAGCATCGGCCTCGCCGTCTCCGCGAGTGGAGGCGTCTCGGCGGTGCGTTCGCCGGGGCAAACGCATTCAGCTCGCAACTGCAGCCAGTCCGGACAGTGCACTGAGGCCGAGGTGAAAACAGGCGATCTACGTTCCATCGAGGCTCGCCTGGCTCGCAAGGGTCTGCAGGTGAACGGCCGGTTGCAGCACGATGGTGCTCACTGCTCAGAGCATTCCTACGGAGCGGTGTCGAAATTCTTTCGAAAGCAACCATGCGCCGATCTCCATCGGGCGCAACTCCAGTGTCGTGACCGGAAGGGCGATGTCGTCCTGGTCGCGATCTCCTGGGTCAGAATGGCAGGCCAGCAAAGCGCAACCTCCTATAAGACGCTGGTAGACGAATACGGAACCGGGAACGTCACGGAACTGTCCCGGGAAGACGGGCGGTACCGTACGGTTCGCTACACCGCTCGAACCTACAGGTCGGTGCAACGGAACAACGTCGTGGTTAATGCCCAGGCGGAGCCCGTTGCCAGGGGATGGGTTGGCCTCGCCCTTACGACCATTGTCGATGAAGCCGTCCGCTGACGTCGGAGCCAGCGGCCACCGCTCGCCTACCCGCCGCGTATCTCGACGCCGGAGCGTCGCGCGCCGACACCGGCGGCAGCGGCGAGTGCCTTGGTCTGAGTCGACGGCGTCCCCTCGGTCAGGTCAGCGGGGAGAAGGGGGCGGGCCAGGCCATGGTGGATTCGGCGTCGAGGATCTGTTCGAGGGCGCCGGGCGGGGGCCACAGGCCGCGTTCGTACAGGTCGCGGCGGACGGCCACACGTTGGTCGAGGCTCTCGAAGGGCCAGATGTGGACGATGCGGGCAGGGCCGTCGAGGGCATACATCACGACCGCGATCGGGTCGACGCGTTGGCGGCCGGGGAGGCGTTCGCGCCAGGCGGCAATTGTTGCGGGAAGGCCGCCTGGGCGCAGGTGGTAGTCGCGGATCTCGTAGATCGACCCGAAACTGCCCGTGACCACGGGAGGCATGAACGGAAACGCCGCGAAGGAGTTCATGCGGAGGTCCGTGAGATGGCCGCCCGCGCCGAAGGGGTCGGTGCTGGCGGCGGCCCGCGCACGTTCGGCCGCCAGGTCGGCGTCGTCGACGAAGCCGCGCAGCAAGTAGAGCCGGCCGAGTGTCCCGTGCTCGGCCTCCCAGCAGCCCAGCAGGCGGCCGCGTGCGTCGGGCGCGCCGACCCACGGCTCGACGCCGGCCTTGGCCGCCGCCGCGTCGGGTAGCCGGTAGGAGAGGACCGCCAGCTCATACCGCAGCGCCTGTTCCTCGAGCGAGACGTCCTCGCCCGTGATCACCTGCTTGATGGGCATGATGGATCCCCTTCGACAGACTCAGCCGGCATCCGCAGCACCTCCTGGCATCGTGCCGCCTCGTCACGTCCCCCGCGACGGGATCGTCCGCTGGTAGCGACGCGTCACACCAGCGGCGGTGTACCTCAGCTGACCACTGGGGAGGCACCCGCAGCACCGCCGTCGAGCTCCGTCAGCAGGTCGGTGAGCTGGCGGGCGTTGCGCTGGGCGTAGTCGGCGTAGCAGTTGTTCATGAGCACCTGGGTCCGGGCGGCCTGGTCGGCCGGCCGGCGGAGCCTGGGCGCCCATTCCCGCAACTCGGCCAGGCTGTAGCGATAGCCGAAGCGCTCGTGGATGTCCCGGCTCGTCCACTTCTCGCTGTGGCCGTGGAAGCGCACGACCGCGAGATCCGCGGTGGCGGCGAGGACCGGCGGGATCGAACCTGGATGGCCCTGGGGCACGTCCCGATCAGCAGGTCACCCACCCGGTCACCGTTCCCGACCGGCGCGCGGGGAACCGGTCAGCCGCGGATGAGCAGCACGATGGCGGCCGTCGCACCACCCAGGATGACCGCGCCGGCGCCGACGTCGAGCCGGTGGGAGCGCAGCACGGGCAGCCGGTCGTCGACCGAGTGACGACCGGGGCCGGTCAGCGCGAGCGCCACGGCGACCATGGCGATCAGGATCTCGTACTCGATGCCCTTCGGGGCGAAGAAGGCACCGTCCCACCGGATCGCCATCGCGTTGATCATGGTGCCGAGGATCGCCGCGGTGGCGAGCGGGGTGAGCAGGCCCAGTGCGAGGCCGATCCCGCCGAGAGTCTCGGAGAGCGCGGCGATGACGGCGAACGCCTTGCTGGCCGGGTAGCCGACCTTGGCGAAGAAGGCCGCCGTGCTGTCCAGGCCCTCTCCCCCGAACCAGCCGAACAGTTTGCGGGTGCCGTGCGCGAACATGATCGCGCCGATCGTGGCACGCAGCAGGAGCAGCCCGAGGTCCACGCCGGTCGTCGCCGGCCGCCGGCGCACCTCGTCCGCGCGTTCGTGGCTGGATGGTGTGATCGCCGAATCTCCTGTCCCGCCGATGGTCCCGTGCCCGACACCAGGCGCGACCACCGAGAGTACTCGGCCAGCTACCCTAACTAGGCGGTCCGCCGGAGAGCCACCTCTGGCGTCGGCGACAACAATGCCCAGCGAGTCCATCCGGGTCTATCTCCCGAATCATGGCATTCGGTCTCATTCGGCCGTGCCGGACTTGCGGATCACGGATCGGTGAATGAACCGTGGCTGGATCGGACCGGTGAAGAATTGTGGTTGTCCGGGCATCGCGTCGGGGCTGAGGTTACCGCCATGACCACCGCGGGCAGGCAGCCGAGCGACCGGGCGTCAGAAGCGAGATGGTTCGAGTATAGGCGGGTGATTTTGGAATGAAGGCGACGTATGACCCGCCCGTCCTTCAGTACCAGGGGTCCTTCCGTGAGGCGACCGGCTTCATCGGCTTCATCGGCTTCGGCGGCTTCGGCGGTTGGGGTGGCTGGGGCGGATG
>NZ_FZMO01000541.1 GCF_900197875.1 Frankia canadensis
GCCCAAGGACACCCCGGGCCCGCCCGCCGCGGCGAGGGCCACGCCGTCATCCCGCCTCGTGAATACTCCTCCTCGCCCCAACGCCGCCAGGAGTTCCCGTTTGGACCGACACACCGCGGGCCGTCCACCTGCTGCCCGTGAGAACGCGGCGGGCAGACGGCGGTCAGGAGGGGAGGATGCGTTCGATGAAGTCCTGGAGCTGCTCGACGTTGCGGCATTCGACCATCTCGTCGACGAGGTTGGCGTAGACGTCGGTGGCCGAGTCGCCGGAGCCCCAGTAGCCGCGGGGCTCCGGGTTGAGCCAGTAGGAGTGGCGGGCCTGCGCGCACAGCTGGCGGAACACCGGCGCGGACGTCGGCCGGTAGTTGTTGCGGGCGTCGCCGAGGACGAGCAGGGAGGTGCGCGGGCCCACCGCGTCCGGGTAGCGCTCGGCGAAGACCTCGATGGCGTGGCCGTAGTCGCTGTGCCCGTCGAGCCAGACCAGGTCGGCCTCGCTGGAGATGCGCGCCATCATGTCGCCGAGGTCGAGGCCACGCAGGAAGCGGCTCACCTCGTCGGTGGTGTCGATGAACGCGAACGCGCGGACCTTCGCGAACTGCTCGCGCAGGGCGTGGGTGAGCATCAGGGTGAAGTGCGCGAACGACGACACCGAGCCGGAGACGTCGCACAGCACGACGAGCTCGGGCTTGTGCGGCTTGTGCGGGCGGTGCTTCGTCTCGACGGGCACGCCGCCGGTGGCGAGCGACGCGCGCACCGTGCGTCGGAAGTCGAGCCGGCCGGCACGGCCGAGGCGGCGGCGCGCGGTGAGCCGGGTGGCCAGGCGCCGGGCCAGCGGGTACACCTGCCGGCGCAGGTCGACGAGGTCACGCTGGGAGGCGCGCAGGAACTCGACCTGGTCGGCGAGCGGCTTCACGGCGGTGCGCTCGACCGCGTCGATGCCGCGTTCCTCCGCCATCCGCCGGCGCACCTCACCGGCGACCATGTCCTCGAACGCCCGGATGCGGTCGGCGATCGTCTGGCGGGCGACCCGTTCGGCGAGCCCGCCGCGCTCGGCGTCGCCGAGCAGCGCGGACAGCAGGTCGGCGACGAGTGTCTCGGCGGACATCGCCCGCAGCACCCGGTAGAGGAACCACGACCTCCCGGCGCTGCCGAGGCCCGCGCCGAACGATCCGACGGCCTGGCGGGCCAGTGCCCGCAGCGTCTCGTCATCGCCGTCGCGCAGCGCGTCGAGCAGGTCGGCGCGCAGCGCCTGGCGCAGCGCGTCGAGCTCCTCGGGGGTGAGATCGCGGGCTGGTGCCTCGCTGTCGGTGGGCGCCCCGTCGGCCGCGTCCCCACCGTCGCCGGCCCGCGGGTCGTTGACCCCGTCGCCGATCCGCGGGGGGAAGTACAGGTCGAACAGCGTGTCGAAGGCAGGACGGTACAGCGGCCGCTTGCACATCGTCGCCGCGAACGCCTCCCGCACGGCGTCCCGGTCGGCCCAGCCGAGCGCGCCGATCGCGGCGGCGGCGTCCACCGTCTCGGCGCTGCTGACCGGCACGCCGGCACGGCGCAGCGCGGCGGTGAAGTCGACGGTGCGGTCCAGCAGGTTCATGCCGGCGTCCTCGGGGTCAGTTCGCGGCGAGCTTGAGGTGGTCGATGGCGCGGGCGTGGTCGCTCGCATGCTTGAGGACGACGCCGAGGGTCGAGGCGACGGCGGCCTCGTCGAAGGTGTCGAAACCGAGGGCCAGCACGGTGTGCGCCCAGTCGATCGACTCGGCGATGGACGGCGCCTTCTTCAGCTCCATCGCACGCAGCGCCCGCACGATGCGCACCAGCGACTCCGCCAGCTTCTCCGGCAGGTCGGGGACGCGGGCGAGCACGATCTCCTTCTCCCGCTCGGCGCTGGGGTAGTCGAGGTTGAGGTAGAGGCAGCGCCGCTTGAGCGCCTCGGACAGCTCGCGGGTGGCGTTGGAGGTCAGGACGACGAACGGGCGGCGCGCGGCGGTGATCGTGCCGAGCTCGGGGATCGTCACCTGGAAGTCCGAGAGCACCTCCAGCAGCAGGCCCTCCACCTCGACGTCCGCCTTGTCCGTCTCGTCGACGAGCAGCACGGTGGGCTCGGTGCGGCGGATGGCCGTCAGCAGCGGACGGGAGAGCAGGAACTCCTCGCTGAAGATGTCGTCGTGGGCCTGCTGCCAGCCCTCGCCGCCATCGGCGTCGGACCCGGCGCCGGCCTGGATGCGCAGCAGCTGCTTCTTGTAGTTCCACTCGTAGAGCGCGCGGGCTTCGTCGAGCCCCTCGTAGCACTGCAGCCGGATCAGCTCGGCGCCCACCGAGCTCGCCAGCGCCTTCGCGAGCTCGGTCTTGCCCACACCGGCGGGGCCCTCGACGAGCAGCGGCTTGTGTAGCCGGTCGGCGAGGAAGACGGTGGTGGCGATCGCCTCATCCGCGAGATACCCGGTCGCGCGCAGGCGCTCTCGCACGTCCGCGACGTCAGCGAACGCGTGTTCCTGAAGCGGCATGGCTACCTTCCGTCCCCACGTCAAGCATCGCAACGTCCATAGTGCCAGCAACGCGCCCCAGACGCGGCACTACGTCATGCGCGTACCGTTTGGGCAGTTTTGCACCCACAGCGCGAGCGGAGACGGTCAGTCGATCCGCTCGTAGGCCGGCAGGGTGAGGAACTCGGCGAACGTGTCCCCGAGGGCCGTCTCCTCGAAGACCGCCGCCGCGTCCTTCCACCGGCCGCCGCCGAAGGCGTCCGCGCCGACGGTGTCGCGGATCTCGTCGAGCACCTCGGCGAGCGTGGCGCGCACCAGCTCGGCGGTGACCGGCCGGCCGTCCTCGAGCGTGGCGCCGGCCGCGATCCACTGGAAGATCTGGCTGCGGGAGATCTCGGCGGTGGCCGCGTCCTCCATCAGGTTGTCGATGCCGACCGCGCCGGTCCCGCGCAGCCAGCTCTCCAGGTAGCGCACGCCGACGCTGACGTTGCCGCGCAGACCCGCGGCGGTGATCGAACCCGGGGTGGCGCGCACGTCGAGCAGCTCGGCGGCGCTCACCGCGACCTCGGGCCGCTGCCGCGTGAGCTGGTTCGGCGCGTCCCCCAGCACCGCGCTGAACACCTCGGTGCACACCGGCACCAGGTCGGGATGGGCCACCCAGCTGCCGTCGAAGCCGTCGCCGGACTCCCGCTCCTTGTCGGCGCGGACCTTCGCCAGCGCCACCGCGTTGACCTCCGGATCACGCCGGGACGGGATGAACGCCGCCATCCCGCCGATGGCATGGGCACCGTGGCGGTGGCAGGTCGACACCAGCAGCTCGGTGTAGGCGCGCAGGAACGGGACGGTCATCGTCACGCTGTTGCGGTCGGGCAGCAGGAACTCCGCCGGCCGGGACGCGAATGTCTTGATGGTGGAGAACATGTAGTCCCAGCGGCCGGCGTTGAGCCCCGCCGAGTGTTCCCTCAGCTCGTAGAGGATCTCCGCCATCTCGAACGCGGCCGGCAGCGTCTCGATGAGCACGGTCGCCCGGACCGTGCCCACCGGCAGGCCGAGCTCGGCCTGGGCGGCGGTGAACACGTCGTTCCACAGCCGGGCCTCGAGATGGGACTCCATCTTCGGCAGGTAGAAGTACGGGCCGACGCCGGCGGCGAGCAGGGCCCGCGCGTTGCGGAACAGGTGCAGGCCGGCGTCGAAGAGGGCGGCGACGATCGGCTCGCCGTCGACGACGACGTGCCGCTCGGGCAGGTGCCAGCCGCGCGGGCGCACGACGAGCGTCGCGGTCGTCTCGTTCAGCGCGTAGCGGCGGCCGTCCGGGGTGACATGGGTGAGCGTGCCGGCGATCGCCGCGGTGAGGTTGAGCTGCCCGCCGACCATGTTCGCCCAGGTCGGGACGTTGGCGTCCTCCAGGTCGGCCATGAACACCTTCGCGCCGCTGTTGAGCGCGTTGATGAGCATCTTCGCGTCGGTCGGCCCGGTGATCTCCGCGCGACGGTCGACGAGGCCCGGCGCGGGCGGGGCGACCTGCCAGTCGCCGGCGCGGACGTCCGCCGTCTCGGCGAGGAAGTCCAGGCTCGCGCCGGCGGCGATCGCGGCGCGCCGGGTGGCACGGGCGGCGAGCAGCTCGTCGCGGCGGGCGGCGAACGTGCGGTGCAGGCCCGCGACGAAAGCGACCGCGTCGTCGGTGAGCACCTCGTCGACCTGCGCCGGGCTCAGCCCCGGCACGTCCCGCACGACGGTGACCCCCTGCGTGCTCACGCCGTCCAACGCGCCCATGCCCATCCCCTTCCTGCGGTGACCGGCGGGTTCCGAACCGCCGGGCGCCGCCGGCGCCCCGCTCCCGCCTTCCCCAGTCTCGGGGCTGGACCGGGCGCACGCACCCGTTGGCGCCTCGGATCACGGCTGTGGGCACGGTCCCGCGCGCTGTCCTCGGACGCGGCCGGCACGCTTCGCGCGGTCAGCTCACCAGGTGGCCGTCACCGATGCCCACCCAGGTGGTGGAGGTGAGCTCGGGCAGCCCCATCGGGCCGCGGGCGTGCAGTTTCTGGGTGGAGATGCCGATCTCGGCGCCCATCCCGAAGCGCTCACCGTCGGTGAACCTGGTCGACGCGTTCACCATCACCGCAGCGCTGTCACAGGTCGCGACGAACCGCTGGGAGGCGCGCAGCGACCGGGTGACGATCGCCTCGGTGTGGCCGCTGCTCCATCGGCGGATGTGCGCGACCGCGTCGTCGAGGGACTCCACGACGCGCACGGCCATGTCCAGCGAGAGGTACTCGGCGGCCCAGTCGTCGTCGGTGGCGGGCACGGCGGCCGGGTCGATGGCGCGCACCGCCTCGTCGCCGTGCACGGTCACGCCCGCCTCGCGCAGCGCCGCCAGCACCCGCGGCAGGAAGGCGGCGGCCACGTCCCGGTGGACCAGCAGCGTCTCCGCCGAGTTGCACACCGAGACCCGCTGCGCCTTCGCGTTCACCGTGATGGCGAGGGCCTGGTCGAGATCGGCCTCCGCGTCGACGTAGACGTGGCAGTTGCCGACTCCGGTCTCGATCACCGGGACCGTCGACTCCTCGACCACGGCGCGGATGAGCCCGGCGCCGCCGCGCGGGATGAGCACGTCGACCAGGCCGCGCAGACGCATCAGGTGCTTGACCGACTCGTGGTCGAGCCCCGGCACGAGCTGTACCGCGTCGGCCGGCAGCCCGCCGGCGGCGGCCGCGTCACGCAGCACGGCGACGAGCGCGGCGTTGGAGCGGGCGGCCGAGGCGCTGCCGCGCAGCAGCACCGCGTTGCCGCTCTTGAGGCACAGGCCGGCGGCGTCGACCGTGACGTTGGGGCGGGCCTCGTAGATGATCCCGACGACGCCGAGCGGGACGCGCACCTGGCTGAGCCGGATGCCGTTGGGCAGCACCGAGCCGCGCACCACCACGCCGACCGGATCCTCGAGCGTCGCGACCTGGCGCAGCCCCGCGGCCATCGCCTCCAGGCGGGCCGGGGTGAGAGTCAGCCGGTCGACCATCGCGCCGGCGGTGCCGGCGGCGCGGGCGGCGTCGACGTCCTCGGCGTTGGCGGCGAGGATCTCCACCGACCGGTCGAGCAGGGCGTCGGCCATCGCGAGCAGGACGCGGTCCTTGTCCGCGCGGCTCGTCGGGGCGAGCTGGGCCGCAGCCGCCCTGGCGCGAACCGCAACGTCTCGGACAGCCTCCGCAGAGGTGCTCATCTCGGACCCTCCATCAGTGCGGGTGCCGCGGCGCGACCCACCCTCCTGAGGCTACCGGCGCCCGAGCACCGCCGCGCCGTCTCCCGGACGCCCGCCCGCCGGCGTCCCGTCGCCACGTCTACATCAAGATCCGAGGCGCCAGCCGCAGCTACACGATCGACTGCATCCATGACCCCACGAAGTCGACCTGGTGCGCGTGATGGCCGACGACCATGATTGCCGGCCAGGACTGCGCGCCGCCTACACCGCCTGGCCCCCGCGCGACGGTCACCCAGATGGACCGATCACGGCCGGGATCGACCCCCGTTGCCGGCCGGGCGCCCCCGCCTGCCTAACGTGCTCGCATGCTCGCCCTGCACACCTCCGACTGGCATCTCGGCCGCGGGCTGCACGGCCACGACCTGCTCACCGCCCAGGCCGCGTTCGTCGACCACCTGGTCGAGGTCGTCCGCGCCGAGGCGGTCGACGTCGTGCTCGTCTGCGGCGACGTGCACGACCGGGCGATCCCGCCGGTGCGCGCGCTCGAACTGTTCGACGAGGCGCTGTCGCGGCTGCGCGACGCGGCCACCCGGGTCGTGGTGATCAGTGGCAACCACGACGCCGCCCGCCGCCTCGGCGACAAGGCCGGTCTGCTCGACCCGCGCATCCGCATCCGCACGGATCCGTCGGCCCTGGCCCGGCCAGTCGTCCTCGACGACGCCCATGGCCCGGTGCGGATCTACCCCGTCCCGTACCTCGAACCCGCCGTGGCCCACACGCTGCTCCCCGAGCCTCCCGACGAGAACGACGAGGACGAGAAGGAGGACGAGGACGAGAAGCAGGTGGTGGCCCGGCCGTCGCCGGTGGCGACCATGGGGCGGGCGATGCGGGCCGTGCGCGCCGATCTGGCCGGGCATCCGGGGGCTCGTTCGGTCGTGCTCGCGCACGCGTGGGTGACCGGGGGCGCGGCCAGCGACAGCGAGCGGGACATCTCGGTCGGTGGGCTCGGCAACGTGCCGGCGAGCCTGTTCGACGGCGTCACCTACACGGCGCTCGGCCATCTGCACCGCCCGCAGGCGATCTCCCCCGCCGTGCGCTACAGCGGGTCTCCGATGGCGTTCTCGTTCTCCGAGGCGTCCGACCGCAAGGCGTCGCTGCTCGTCGAGTTCGGCCGTGACGGGCTCGGGGCCGTGCACGACGTGCCCGCGCCGGTCACGCGCCGCCTGACCGTGCTGCGCGGCACCCTCACCGACCTGCTGGGCTCGCCCGCGTACGCCGCGCACGAGGACGACTTCGTCGCCGCCGTGCTGACCGACCCGGTGCGGCCGATGGAGGCGATGGCCACCCTGCAGCGCCGCTTCCCGTTCGCGCTGCGCCTGGCGCACGAGCCGCCCGCCGGCGAGGGCGACGAGCGGACCTTCGGCGAGCGGACCCGGGGCCGCACCGACCTGGAGATCGCCATCGCGTTCGTCGCGCACGTGCGCGGGTCGACGCCCACGGACCGGGAACGGGCGCTGCTCGCGCAGGCGCTGGACGCGGCCCGGCTCGCCGAGGACGCTGCCTGATGCGCCCGCACCGGCTGAGCCTGGAGGCGTTCGGCGCCTTCCCCGGACGCGTCGACCTCGACCTCGACCAGGCAGGCGCCGGGGGCCTGCTGCTGCTGTGCGGGGAGACCGGCGGCGGTAAGACGACCCTGCTCGACGCGCTCGGCTTCGCCCTGTTCGGCGAGGTGCCGGGCCTGCGCGGCAAGCTGGCCGGCGGCCCTGACCTGAGGTCCCATCACGCCGGGGCGTCGGTGCGGCCGTGGGTGAGCCTGGAGTTCACCGTCGCGGCCGAGCGGTACCTGATCACCCGAAGTCCCGCCTGGGACCGGCCGCGGCGCGGCGGCGCCACCTCGCGGACGCATCCCACCGCGACGTTGGAACGCCGTGTCGGCGGCGGCGAGTGGGAGACGCTCGCGACCCGCCCGCAGGACGTCGGGCACGAGATCGGGCTGCTGCTCGGGATGACGCACGACCAGTTCTTCCAGGTCGTGATGCTGCCGCAGGGCCGTTTCGCCGACTTCCTGCAGGCCGACCACGACGACCGGGAGAAGCTGCTCAAGCGGCTGTTCCGAGTCAGCCGCTTCGAGTTCACCGAGCAGTGGCTGCACGACCGGGCCAAGAACGGCCGCGCCGACCTCGACGAGGCGACCGCCGACCTGCGCCGGGTCGCCGCCCGCGTCGCCCAGGCCGCAGCCGTGCCCGAGCCGGCCGAGGACGCTTTCGACGACCCGGCCTGGGCCGCCCAGCTGGCCATCACCGCCGCTCAGGAGGCCGCGGCGGCCGACGCCGCGCGGGAGGCGACCCGGGCCGCGCTCGACACCGCCGAGGCCACGCTGCGGGCCACCCGCGAGCTCGCCGGCCGCGTCGCGCGCCGCCGGGCGCTGACGGCCCGCCGCGACGAGCTCACCGCCGACCAGCCCCGCGTCGACGCCCTCGCCGCGACCGCCGACGCCGCCCGCCGCGCCGCCGTCATCACTCCGGCGCTGACCGAGCTGCGCCGCCTCACCGACAGCGCCCGCGACACCCGCGAGCTCGCGGACGCGGCCCAGCGCACGCTGGCCGAGCACCCCGCCGACCTGCTGCCGGCCGAGGACGCCCACGCCGGCGACATGATCGCGCGGCTCACCGCCCAGGCGCGGGCCGCCCACGTCGAGATCGGCCGGTTGGACGGGCTGACCCGTGCCCTCGACGACGCCGAGCGCGACGCCGTCGAGGCCAGCGCCGCCGCCGCCGAGGCCGCCGCGCACCACCGCGAGGCGGACACCCTCGACGAGCGGTTGCGCACCGAGCTGCCCGCGCTTCGCGCCGCCGCCGACGCCCGGGTCGCCGCCGCCCGGCAGGCCACCACCACCCTGCCCGGCCTGGTCGAACGTGCCCGCTGGGCCCGCGAGCTCGCCGAGGCCGTCGACGCCCATCGCGACGCGGTCACCGACGCGGACACCGCGGGCACAGCCGCCCACGCCGCCCGGGCCCACGCCGACGAGGTGCGCCGGGAGCGGATCGACGCGATGACGGCGGAGCTCGCCGCCGCCCTCGTCGACGACACCCCCTGCCCGGTCTGCGGTTCCCTTGACCATCCCGACCCGACCGAGGTCCGGGCCCGCCCGGTGAGCAAGGACGAGGAGATCACCGCCACCCGGGAGGCGGACCGGCTCGCCGCCGACGCCGCCGACGCCGTGGGCACCGTCCGCCGCCGCGACGAACGCGTCCGCACCCTGCACGCCGAACTCACCCGCACCTCCAGCCTGACCGACCCGACCGACCTGACCGACCCGACCGACCCGACCGACCGGACCGACCCGACCGACCGGACCGACCCGGCTGACCTGGCTGACCTGGCTGACGTCGACGCGCTCCCTGGCGTCGAGCAGCTGCTGGACGTGTCGGTGCCGGCGGCGTCGCACGGCCTGACGACGTTCGTCGACACGCTGGACGACGCCGTCGTGGCGCGCACCACCGCCGCGGCCGATCTCGTCGGCGCCGAGGCGGCACAGCGCGACGTGCAGGAGGCGGAGCGGGACACGGCGACCCAGCTCGCGGCGCTGCGCACGGCGGCGGCCTCGGCGCGGCGGCGCGCGTCCGACGCCCGAGACCGTTCCACCCGTGGGTTCGCCGACATTCCGGACGGCCTGCGGGATGGTGACGCCCTCGCCGGCCGACTGGCAGCCATACACTCCCTGGCCGACGACGCCGAGGCCGCCCGCGGCGCCGAGCTCGCCGCCGAGCAGGCCCGCACCACCCACGTCGACGCCGGGCTCGCCACGCTCGACCTCGTCCGGCAGGCCGGGTTCGCCGACCTGGACGAAGCCGCCGCGGCCGGGCGCGACGCCGCCTGGCTGCGCGACACCGACGCCGAGGTCCGCGAGCGCCGCGACGAGCTGGCCGCCCTCACCGCCGCCCTCGCCGGCAACGAGCTCGCCGTCGACCCCGAGGCCGCCCTCCCCCTCACCGAGCACGAGACGGCCACCGACACCGCCCGCACAGCCCACGAGCAGGCCGTCGCCGCCCAGGCCCAGGCCACCCAGCGGGCCGCCGAACTCGCCGAGCTGCACGCCGAGCACGCCGACGGCCTCGAGGCGCTGGGCCCGCTGCGCGCCGGCGTCGAGGAGCTCGTGCACCTGGCGGACCTCGCCGCCGGAAGGGGCGGCAACACCGCCGGCATGCCGCTGTCGAGCTTCGTGCTCGCCGCCCGGCTGGAGGAGGTGGCGGCCGCGGCCAGCCGGCGCCTCGCCGCGATGAGCTCCGGCCGGTTCACCCTCGTTCACGACACCGAGGCCCGCCGGGACAAGCGCCGCCGCGCCGGCCTCGGCCTGCTCGTCGAGGACGCCTGGACCGGCCGACGCCGGCACACCCGGACTCTCTCCGGCGGCGAGACGTTCCAGGCGGCGCTGTCGCTGGCCCTGGGGCTCGCCGACGTCGTCACCGCCGAGACCGGCGGGCGGCGCCTCGACGCCCTGTTCGTCGACGAGGGCTTCGGCACCCTCGACGCCGACAGCCTCGACGAGGTGATGAGCGTCCTCGACGAACTGCGTTCCGGCGGCCGTCTCGTCGGCATCGTCAGCCACGTCACCGAACTCCGCCAGCGCATCCCCCACCAGATCCGCGTCATCAAGGAGACCGCCGGCAGCCGCGTCGAGACGACGGCGTAGTCCCGCCGCTGGCGGCGACCACGGGTCAGCGGGAGGGCAGGAGGAGGACGAGGTCGTCGCGGTGGATGACCTCGCGTTCGTAGGAGGGGCCGAGGTCGGCGGCGAGTTCGGCGGTGCTGCGGCCGAGCATGACGGGCAGCTCGGCGGCGTCGAAGGCGACCAGGCCGCGGGCGACGGGCTGGCCGTCGGGGTCGACGAGGTCCACCGGGTCGCCGGCGGCGAAGTCGCCGTCCACGGCGAGGATGCCGGCGGGCAGCAGCGACGCCCGGCGGCGCACCACGGCGGCGACCGCCCCCGCGTCCAGGCGCAGCCGGCCCTCGGGGGCGGTGGCGTGCGCGAGCCAGAGCAGCCTGGAGGCGCGGCGCGGGCCGGTCGGGTGGAACACGGTGCCGACGTCGTCGCCGCGCAGCGCGGGGGCGGCGTTCGCCGCCGAGGTGATGATCGCGCGCAGCCCGCCGGAGGCCGCCATCCGCGCCGCCTCGATCTTGGTGGCCATGCCGCCGACGCCGACGCCCGCCGTGCCCGTGCCGCGCGCGGTCAGACCGGCGAGGTCGGCGTCCGAGCGGACCTCACGGACCAGGTTCGCCGGGCCGAGCCGCGGGTTCGCGTCGT
The DNA here is from genome assembly GCF_900197875.1 of Frankia canadensis. Taxonomy (GTDB): domain Bacteria; phylum Actinomycetota; class Actinomycetes; order Frankiales; family Frankiaceae; genus Frankia; species Frankia canadensis. Next base: position 10,979 of record NZ_FZMO01000541.1, read on the forward strand.
ACAGGCCGTCGACGTCGGAGAGCAGCACCAGCAGGTCGGCCGAGACCAGGTGGGCGACGATCGCGGCGAGCCGGTCGTTGTCACCGAAGCGGATCTCCTGGGTGGCGACCGCGTCGTTCTCGTTGATGATCGGGACGACGCCCAGCTCCAGCAGCCGGTCCAGCGTCGTGCGCGCGTTGCGGTAGTGGGTGCGGCGGATGACGTCCGTCGCCGTGAGCAGCACCTGGCCGACCCGGAAGCCGGCCCGGCCGAACGCCGCCGCGTAGCTGTGGACGAGGGAGCTCTGCCCGACGCTGGCCGCGGCCTGCTGGGTGGCGAGGTCACGGGGCCGCTTCGACAGGCCGAGCGGCGCGAGCCCGGCGGCGATCGCACCCGACGACACCAGCACCAGCTGCCCGGCCCGGGGCAGCAGCGCCTCCACCAGCCGCTCCAGCCGCGCGACGTCCAGGCCCCCGGCCGCTGTCGTGAGCGATGACGATCCGACCTTCACGACGACCCGCTGCGCCTCGGCCACGAACGCACGCACGCTACACCCTCCGCGCCTCGTCAGACTGCGGTCAATCGAATTCCAGGGGCACGGAGCCCGCGGGGCACCCGCCGGACGTGCGGGTCAGCAGGCCCCGATCGGCGCGGAGATCAGACGTCCGGCTCGGCGGCAGCACCGGAGACGCCAGCGGTCTCCGGCTCGGTGTCGTCACCCGCGTGGGCTCGGCGGGCGCGGGCCATCCGCTCGGCGCGGGTCAGCCGCACCGACGTCCGCAGCCGGTCGTCGCTGCCACGCGGGCCCAGATGCACGTCCACGTCGCCAGCGCTGCCCGGCCGCGACACGACCGGAGCACCGGCGGTCCCGCCGACGGTGGCCACACCGGCCTCGCCCGCGCTGGTGGGATCGGCGCCGGTGAGGCCGCCGCCGCTGAGGGTCGGCTCCCAGTCGAAGGTGACGGCACCGATCGTGACCTCGACGCCCTCGACCGCGCCCTGGCGAGCGAGTTCCTTCTCCACCCCAAGCCGGGCGAGCCGGTCGGCGAGGAAGCCGATGGCCTCGTCGTTGGAGAAGTCGGTCTGGCGGACCCAGCGCTCCGGCTTCGCACCGGTGATCAGGAATCCGTCCCCGCTGGGCGACACGGTGAAGTCGGGTTCGTTCACCGCCCGGGGGCGCAGGACGACCCTGGTCGCGGTCGGCCGCGGCGCGGTCGCGCGGTACGCGGCGACCCGCTCCGCGAGCGCCAGTGACAGCGCGCGCACCCCCTGCCGGGTGGCCGTGCTGACTGCGAACACGTCGAGGCCGCGGGCCCGCAGGTCGGGCGTCACCAGCTCGGCCAGTTCGGCGGCGTCCGGGACGTCGATCTTGTTGAGGACGACGAGACGCGGCCGGTCCGACAGGTCGGCGGAGTAGGCGGCGAGCTCGGCCTCGATGACGTCGAGGTCCGTCAGCGGATCGCGGCCCGGTTCCAGGGTGGCACAGTCCAGCACGTGCACGATCAGGGAGCAGCGCTCGATGTGGCGCAGGAACTCCAGGCCCAGCCCACGACCCTCGCTCGCCCCCGGGATCAGTCCGGGCACGTCCGCCACCGTGTACGGCGGGTGGTCGCCGGCCTGGGCGACGCCGAGGTTCGGCACCAGCGTGGTGAACGGATAGTCCGCGATCTTCGGCTTGGCGGCGCTCAGCACCGACACCAGGGATGACTTGCCCGCGCTCGGGAAGCCGACGAGGGCCACGTCGGCCACTGTCTTGAGCTCGAGGACCGCGTCGAGCAGCTCACCGGGCTCCCCCAGTTCGGCGAACCCGGGAGCCTTGCGCCGGGCCGAGGACAGCGCCGCGTTGCCGCGCCCGCCGCGCCCGCCGCGGGCGAGGACGTACGCGCTGCCCACTCCGACGAGATCGGTGATCTCCTCTCCGTCGGCGGACAGGACGACAGTGCCGTCCGGCACCGGCAGGACGAGATCCTCCCCGTCGGCGCCGTGCCGGTTCGAGCCCTGCCCGGGCCGGCCGCGCGAGGCCCGCTGATGCGGGTGGAAGTGGAAGTCGAGCAGGGTCGTCACGCTCGGGTCCACGACGAGGCGGACGTCACCGCCGCGGCCGCCGTCCCCGCCGTCGGGGCCGCCCAGCGGCTTGAACTTCTCCCGGTGGATGGAGGCGCAGCCGTGGCCGCCATCTCCGGCCGCCGCGTGCAGTATCACCCGGTCGACGAAACTCGGCATGACACCGCCTCCTCTCCCTCGTCATCGTCATCCCGCCAGGGCGAACACCAAACCGCGCGCATCACACCCGGACGGGATGATGCGCGCGGTGGAAGATCAGCGCCTGGTCAGGCGGCGGTGGCCGCTACCTCGGCGACGATGTTCACGACCCGGCGGCCACGCCGGTGCCCGAACTGCACGTGCCCGGCCGACAGCGCGAACAGCGTGTCGTCCTTGCCCCGGCCGACCAGCTCGCCGGGGTGGAAGTGGGTGCCGCGCTGCCGCACGATGATCTCGCCGGCCTTGACGAACTGGCCACCGAACCGCTTCACGCCGAGGCGCTGGGCGTTGGAATCCCGACCGTTGCGCGAGGAACTCGCGCCCTTCTTGTGCGCCATGGCGTCAGGCCTTCCCGGTCTCGATGCCGGTCACCTTGAGCCGCGTCAGCTTCTGGCGGTGTCCCTGACGCTTGTGGTAGCCGGTCTTGTTCTTGAACTTGTGGATCCGGATCTTCGGACCCTTGACGACGCCGACCACCTCGGCGGTCACCTCGACGGACTGAAGGGCGTCCGCCGCGTGGGTGACCGAGTCACCGTCGACGAGCAGGAGCGGCCGAAGGTTCACGGCCGCGCCCGGCTCTCCGGAAAGGAGCTCGACGTCGACGACATCGCCGACGGCGACCCTGTGCTGCTTGCCGCCGCTGGCAACGACCGCGTACACCAGATCTCCCTGCTGTTGTTATGCCGCTGTGACCGCGCGGGATCAGATCCCCCGCGGAGCTTTGGGTCGCGCGCCTGCCACCCGGCACCCGCTGGGCGGCCGGACGGCGACTCCCCGACGGGCCGGCCAGCGGGCCGAGCTCAGTCCGGAGGAACACGCGGCCTTCACCTTACAGGTCATCCGCGGGTGGATGACGGCGGGGACCCGGCGCGTGGACCGGAGAACGGCCATCAGCGGCCTGTCCCCCGCAGACGGGCCATGTCGTCGGATGACCCAGAAGGGCCATGGCGAACCCTCCCGGACAGGGAGAACCATAGACCGTCCACACGGCGCGGTCCGCGCCGGAACGCGGTCTTTCGAGGCCGGACACGACGTCGGGTCGGGGGTGACGGACATGGTCTGGCAACTGCTGGTCTGGGCCGCGGGCGCGGGGGCGGCCGGCGCGCTGGCCGTCGTCTGCCGCCCCGCCGCGGCCGCCGCACGCCACCACGGCTCGGTGCCCGGCACCGTGCCGGCCGCCACTGGAGCGCTCGCGGTCCTCGTCGTCACCGGTCTCGCCCTGACGGCGTTCACCGGCCTGCCCACCTGGGCGGGCGTCTGCTGGCTGCTCGGCACCGCGGCGGCGGCGGGCTGGATCGCCCTGCGGCGCCGGGATCCGGCCGCCTGGGGCCTGGCCACGGCGGCGGATCGCCCGCCGGCCGATGCCCCGGAGCTGGCCGCCGCCGAGCTGGCCACCGCCTCCCAGCCCGCCGCCTCCCAGCCCGCCGTCGCGGTGGAGGCGCCGCGGCGGATGAGTCCGGATCTGGCCGATCAGGACGATCTCGTCCAGTCCCTGACGATCGCCTCCTACGCGCTGCAGATGGGCGATGCCGGCCGGGCGCGCCAGGCCGTCGAGGCGGCGCTGTCCCGCTCCCGGGCAACGCTGGACCTCCTCCTACGCGAGGATGCCGGTCGCGGCTTCGTGCGCTCCACGCCGGCCGCGCAGAGCTCGGCGGGCCCGACCGCCGCCTGAGGACCACACCGGATCCCGCAGAGTCGTTGTCACGGCGGACCGTGGCAGGGTTTTGGCAACGTTTCACGGCGGCCGTGTCGCGAACAGGGGGACAAACCGGACGCGACACGCGGGGTTCGCGACATGGTGCCGCTGGCCCCCCACCCGCGCTTCCCACCTATGGGAAGGAAGTCCGCCCGACATGCGGAGACTGACTGGGAACAGCCGACGCCGCTGCTGATCGCGGCCGCTCCAGGGGATCTGCTCAACCATCCGCGGCTCCCCGGGAGCCACGCATAGGGAGAGGTTGCGGCGCCGGTCCGCCGCCACGCGGACCAGGCACGCCCGCCGCCGGTGCCAGGATGTGCCCGGCACCGGCGGCGGGTGCGTCGATCAGCTCGTCAGCTGGCCGAGTCCTCGGCCGCCGCGGGCGGCACGGACTCCAGGGGCTCCGCGGTGGGCTTGGACACCGGCCGGGAGGCCCGGCGCCGACGTCCCCGGGCGGGCTTGCCGGCAGCGCCGTTGTCCACCGTCGCCAGGCTGTCCGGATCATCGGAGTTGGCGTACACCGGCGTGGGTGCGTCCAGCACCGCCGCCGCACCCGCGGCGTGGTGACCGTTGCCGTTCACCGCGGGGTTGCCGTTCACCGCGAGGTCGCCGTTCACCGGGATGCCGTCGCCCGAGGGCACCGACCCGGCCGCCGCCGTCAGTTCCGCGGCGGCCTCTGCACCGAGCGGGGCCGCGCTGTCGCCACCCGTGCCGGGCGCGGCGCTCGCCACGGACCGGTCTGGCTGCGCGGCCGCCCCGCCTTCGCCGTCCACGCCCGTGTCGGGCCCGTCCGGCTCGGCCGCCGCGCCCGTGCGCGACGATCCGCCGTTCTGGCTGGTGGTGGCGACCAGGGCGGGCCCGCCCGCACCGCGCCCGGCGCGCGAACGCCGGCCGGAGCCCGAGCCCGCCGCCGCCGGCTCGGCCGGCCCGGTGCCGCCGGCGGCCGCGGCCTGCCCGTTGGTGTGGGCGCCACTGCCGCCCAGGTGGATGACGACGCCGCGGCCGCTGCAGTGCACGCAGGGCTCGCTGTACGCCTCCAGCAGGCCCTGGCCGACCCGCTTGCGGGTCATCTGGACCAGCCCGAGGCTCGTGACCTCGGCGACCTGGTGGCGGGTGCGGTCCCGGCCGAGGCATTCGGTGAGCCTGCGCAGCACCAGCTCCCGGTTGCTCTCCAGGACCATGTCGATGAAGTCGATGACGATGATCCCGCCGATGTCGCGCAGCCGCAGCTGCCGGACGATCTCCTCGGCGGCCTCCAGGTTGTTCTTGGTGACCGTCTCCTCGAGGTTGCCGCCCTTGCCGGTGAACTTGCCGGTGTTGACGTCGATCACGGTCATCGCCTCGGTGCGGTCGATGACCAGCGACCCGCCCGAGGGCAGCCACACCTTGCGGTCGAGTGCCTTCGCGAGCTGCTCGTCGACCCGGTAGTCGGTGAAGACGTCCCCGGTGCCGGTGTAGCGGCGGATGCGCGGGCGCAGGTCCGGGGCGACAGTGTCGATGTACTCCTCGATCGTCTGCGCCTCGCCGGAGCCCTGGACGACCAGCTCGGTGAAGTCCTCGTTGAAGATGTCGCGGATCACCCGCACGACGAGGTCGGGCTCGCCGGAGAGCAGCGAGGGTGCGGACGCCTTCTTGGACCGGCGCTGAATGTCGTCCCACTGCGCGGCGAGCCGCTCGACGTCGCGGGCGAGTTCCGCCTCGCTCGCGCCCTCGGCCGCCGTGCGCACGATCACGCCACCGTCCTCGGGCGTGATCTTCTTGAGGATGCTCTTCAGTCGCGCCCGCTCGGTGTCGGGCAGCTTGCGGCTGATGCCGGCGTTCTGGCCGTCCGGCACGTACACGAGGTAGCGGCCGGGCAGGCTGATCTGGCTGGTGAGCCGGGCGCCCTTGTGCCCGATCGGGTCCTTGGAGACCTGGACCAGGACCGACTGGCCGGACTTGAGCACCTGCTCGATCTTGCGCGGCCGGCCGTCGAGCCCGGAGGCGTCGTAGTTGACCTCGCCTGCGTAGAGCACGGCGTTGCGGCCCTTGCCGATGTCGACGAACGCCGCTTCCATGCTGGCCAGTACGTTCTGCACCCGGCCGAGGTAGACGTTGCCCGCGTAGGAGGCGGAGCTGGCCCGGGTGACGAAGTGCTCGACGAGGACGCCGTCCTCGAGCACGGCGATCTGAGTGCGGTCGCCGGCGTGGCGCACGACCATCCGCCGCTCGACCGCCTCGCGGCGGGCCAGGAACTCCGCCTCGGTGACGATCGGCGGGCGGCGCCGGCCGCTGTCGCGGCCCTCCCGGCGCCGCTGGCGCTTGGCCTCCAGCCGGGTGGATCCGCTCAGGCCGCGGACGAGGTCCTCGTCGCGGCGGGTCTCCCGGACGTGCACGACCGTGTTCGGGGGATCGTCGACGACTCCGGCCTCGTCCCCACCGGCCCGTCGACGCCGGCGACGCCGCCGGCGGGATCCACCAGCGCGATCGTCCTCCGCGTCACCGTCACCGTCACCGTCGGCGTCGTCGGCATCGGTCGCCTCGCCGTCGGCGGCCGCGTCCGCCGCCGCGTCCCAGGAGTCGGCGTCCTCGCCGCTGTCACCGGCCTGTCCCTCATCGGCGTCGCCGAGGTCGGTGCCGTCCTCCTCGCCCCGGGCCCGGCCGCGGCCGCGGCGGCCACGGCGGCGACGGCGGGTCGAACCCGCGCCACCGGACTGCTCCTCGTCCTCGAGCTCGCCGTCCTCCTCGCCCTCGGCGAGCTCGGCGGCGATCGTGAGATTCTCGTCCTGCTCGTCCTGCTCGTCCCGATCCGGCGCGGCGGCGACAGGCTGCTGCTCATCGCCGGCGGCGGACGGCGCGACGGGGGCGGGGGCGGGGGCGGACTGATCGGTTTCGTCGCGACGCCACCGCGGCTCGGCCGCCGGCTCCGGCGCCTGGAAGGTCACCATGGCCACGGGACGGCGGCGGGACTGCCGGACGACGGGCTCGACGGCCGGCTCCTCCGTGACACCGGTCCAGGTCGGCGCGGTCGCCCGGCGGGAGCGCGTACGGCGGGTGCCCGTCGGGGCCGGCTTGGAGTCCTCGGTCGACGCCTCCTGCGGGGCCGCCTCGGCGGCAGCGGCCGACCCCTGCACCGCATCGGCGGCGGCGGACGCCGCCTTGTCCTCGTCAGCCTCCTCGTCGCCCGCAGCGGTGCGCTGCGCGGCATCGAGACCCCCGGCGGCCGTACCGGGCGGCGTCGAAGCCGCCGGTGCGGGCTGCGCCGAGATCGACCCGGCCGACGGGGCCTCGGCCACACTGGCCTGGGTCGCCGCCGGCTTCACCGGCTCAGCGACGGCGGGCTCGGCCGGGTGGGTACTCGCCGGGGAGACAGCGGGAGTGCCGGTGGCGGGCTGCGCCGCGGCGGCGTCGGGAGCGGGAACGACCGTGCCGGTGGTCGCCGCACGGCGACGGGTGGTCCGCGCCCTGGTCCGCGGCGCCGCGGCCTCGCTGCCGGCCGGCTGCGCGGCCGTCGTGCCGGCGGCTGCCAGCTCAGGACCGGCCGGCCCGGCCGCGCTCGGCTCGGGCGCGGTCTCCCCGCCGGCCGGCACCGCGGCGACCGGCTCGGCAGCGACCGGCTCGGCGGCGACCGGGGGTGCCGGCGGGGGGCTGGCCGGGGCGGACGTGGCACGACGGGCTCGCGTGCGCCGGGTCTTCGGCTCCGGCGCCGCGGTCGAGGCGGCGTCGGCGGTGCCGTCGACGGCCGGCGCCGACGCGGCGGAGGCCTCCGAGGACTCCGCGACGGAGGCCTGACCGCTGCCGCCCGCGCTGGACACGGGCTCGGCGGCCGGCGGAACGTCGGCCGCGGCGACCTCACGGACCGCGCGGCGACTCCGGGTGCGCCGTGCCGGCTGGGATGGCTCGGCGGCCGGGGCGCCGGCGGCCGGGTCAGCGCCCGCGGTGCCGTCGACGGCCGCGACCTCCGGCGTGCGGGCGGCCACGGACAGGACATCGGTACTCGCCACCGGCGTGGCGGCCTCGAGCGGGGAGGTGGGGACGGACTCGGTGTCGGCGTCATCGGCCAGCTGGGTGGCGGACTTCGCCCTGGCGGCGCGCGTCGTCCGGGTCCGGGTCGTGGCGGTGCTCGCACGGCGCCGCCGCGTGGTGGTCGGCTGCTCGTCCGCGGAGGCGTCGCCGCTGGCCGCGGGCCCGCCGTCGGCCGCGGGTGCGGCCGCGGGTGCGGGGACGGACGGATCCGCGGTGCCGGCGGCAGCCTCGCCGTGGTCGTCGACGGGCGGCCCCGCCGCCCGGCCGGCGGCCCGGCGCCGACGCGGCGCGGGGCGAGTGGATTCGAGCTCTGTCTGAGTGATCAGTTCATCGTCGGGCACGGGTTAAGAAGCCTTTCGGGCTCCCGGGCGCGCTGCTGGTGCAGTCGCGACCGCGCAGAAGCCGCTGTCTCGGTCCGGCGCGAGTGCCGCCGGGAAATCCTGCGACGCCCTGCAGTCACGCTGAGGAACAACCCACTGGCCGGCCAGCATCGTTGCGGTCCGGCGCCAGCGGATCCGCCAGCGTGCCATCGTCGAGCAGCCGGCCCTGTTCCAGCCGGGTGGGCTCGGGAGGCGCCGACGGGCGCAGACCGGCTACCACGTCCAGGGCGGTCAGCACGTCGTCTGGTCGCACAGCGGGCGTCGTGTGCCGCGCGACCAACTCCAGTATCGCACATGTGTCGTTCTCTGCACGACCAACGGCCGAGACCACGGCGCTACGCACGTCGAACCGGCGCCTGCCGTCCTTGGTCGCGCGCTCGACCTCGACCTCCTCGCGGCCCAGCAGCGCGGTCACGGCGGCGCTCAGCGCCGGCTCCGCGACGGTGGGCAGCCGCACCCGCCAGCGCGAGGCGTCGATCCGTTCCGCCAGTCCTCCGCCGCCCGCCACGACCGCGTCGACCACGTCCAGGCCGCCCGGCAGCGCCGCGTCCAGCGACGCCCGCAGCCACCCCGGATCGACCGCGGTGGCCAGCGCGAACTCGACGTACTCGGCCTCGCTCGCCGCCGCGGTGGGCGCCGCGCCCACCCAGGAGATCCGGGGATGGGGACTGAACCCGGCCGAGTACGCCATCGGCACCTCCGCGCGGCGCAGCGCCCGCTCGAAGGTGCGGGCCACGTCCCGATGGGACAGGAAGCGCACCCGGCCCCGCTTGGCGAAGCGCACCCGCACCCGCTGCACCACCGGCGGGGGCGGGGGCCCCTCAGGCCGGCGTGCCACTGCCCACCACCGGAGGGACGTCGACCGCGCCACCCGCCCCGGCACCACCCGCCGCGGCGGCGCCGGGTGCGCCGGGTGCGCCGGCGGCCCGCGCCGTCGAGGCCTGCGCGGCACTGGCGGCATCCCCGGAGCGGGCCCCGGCCGAGACGCCGACCACGGGCAGCAGCGAGCGCCCGGTCGGGCCGATCTGCGTGTCGGTGCCCATCGTCGGGCAGACCCCGCAGTCATAGCAGGGCGTCCAGCGGCAGTCATCGAGCTCGTTCTCGCGCAGCGCCTCCTGCCAGTCCGCCCAGAGCCAGTCCCGGTCCAGGCCCGCGTCGAGGTGATCCCACGGGAGCACCTCGCGCTCCTCGCGCTCGCGGGTCGTGTACCAGTCGAGCGAAACGCCGAGCGGCTCGAGCTCGGCGGCGCAGGCCGTCTCCCAGCGGGGGAAGGAGAAGTGCTCGTTCCAGCCGTCGAAGCGGCCGCCTTCGCGCCAGACCCGCTCGATCACGGCGCCGACCCGACGATCCCCCCGGGCCAGCAGGCCCTCGATGATCCCGGGACGGCCGTCGTGGTAGCGGAAGCCGACGGCGCGGGCGATCTCCCGGTCGGCGCGCACGGTGTCGCGCAGCAGCTTCAGCCGCGCGTCCGTGACCTCGTGCGACGCCTGGGCGGCCCACTGGAACGGGGTGTGCGGCTTGGGCACGAACCCGCCGATGGACACCGTGGCGCGGATGTCGCGCTGCCCGCTGGCCCTGCGGCCGGCCCGGATCACCTCCCGGGCCAGGTCCGCGATCTCCAGCACGTCCTGGTCAGTCTCGGTGGGCAGGCCGCACATGAAGTAGAGCTTCACCTGGCGCCAGCCGTGCGCGTAGGCGGTGCTCACGGTGCGCACCAGGTCCTCGGCGCTGACCATCTTGTTGATGACCCGGCGCAGCCGCTCCGAGCCACCCTCGGGGGCGAAGGTCAGCCCGCTGCGCCGGCCGTTGCGGGAGAACTCGTTGGCCAGCGTGACGTTGAACGCGTCCACCCGGGTGGAGGGCAGGCTGAGCGAGATCCTGCTGTCCTCGTACCGGTCGGCGAGCCCCGTCGCGATCCGGCCGATCTCGGTGTGGTCGGCGCTGGACAGCGACAGCAGGCCCACCTCGTTGAACCCGGTCGCCCGCAGCCCGGCGTCGACCATGGCGCCGACCGTCTCGATGTTGCGCTCGCGCACCGGACGGGTGATCATCCCAGCCTGGCAGAACCGGCAGCCACGGGTGCAACCGCGGAAGATCTCGACGCTCATCCGCTCGTGCACCGTCTCGGCGAGCGGCACCAGCGGCGCCTTCGGGTACGGCCAGGAGTCGAGGTCGGACAGGGTGTGCTTGCCCGGGCGGGCGCAGATGTCGTCCCGGTTCGGTGTGACGGCGGCGATGCGCCCGTCGGGGCGGTAGGAGACGTCGAAGAACGCCGGCACGTAGACCAGCCGCCGCCGGGCCAGCCGGGCGAGCAGCTCGCCCCGGCCGCCCGGCGCGCCCTCGGCCTTCCAGGCCCGCACGACGTCACAGATGCCCAGCACGGCCTGCTCGCCGTCGCCGAGGACGACCGCGTCGACGAAGTCCGCGATCGGCTCCGGATTGAACGCGGCGTGGCCGCCGGCCACGACGATCGGCGAGCCATCGCCGCGGTCCCGCGCGTGCAGGGGGATGCCGGCGAGGTCGAGGGCCGTCAGCAGGTTGGTGTAGCCGAGCTCGGTGGAGAAGCTGACGCCGAACAGGTCGAAGTCGCCGACGGCGCGGTGCGCGTCGACCGTGAACTGGGGCAGGCCGTGCTCGCGCAGCAGCGCCTCGAGGTCCGGCCAGACGGAGTACGTCCGCTCGGCGAGCACATCGGGCTGCTCGTTGAGGATCTCGTAGAGGATCTGCAGGCCCTGGTTGGGCAGGCCGACCTCGTAGGCGTCCGGGTACATCAGGCACCAGCGGACGGCGGCCGACGCCCAGGGTTTGACGATGGAGTTCCCCTCGCCGCCGACGTACTGCACGGGCCTTCGCACGCGCGGGAGCAGCGGCTCCAGGCGAGCGAACAGCGACTGTCCGGACATGCGTGCGAGCCTACGGCACCTGGCGGCGCGGGCTCCCCCGCGTCACAGAGCGTAGGGATCGGATCGTGATCGCAGTCGCACGTTCTGCAGCAGACCCACGGCGGTCATGTTCGCGAACATCGACGAGCCGCCGTAGGACAGGAACGGCAACGGCAGCCCGGTCACCGGCATGATCCCCAGGCACATCCCGATGTTGACGAACGACTGGAAGGTGAACCAGCAGACCACGCCGGTCGCGATGAGCGCCCCGAACGAGTCCTGGGAGGCGAAGCCGATCGACAGCGCCCGCCACAGCACCACCCCGAGCAGCACGATCACGCCGCCCGCGCCGAGATAGCCCAACTCCTCACCGGCGACGCTGAACACGAAGTCGGTCTGCTGCTCGGGCACGAACTGACCCTGTGTCTGCTGCCCGTGCAGCAGGCCACGCCCGGAGATCCCCCCGTTCGCGATCGCGATCATCGCCTGGGAGACGTTGTACCCGGTCCCGGAACTCGCCTTGTTCTCCGAGACGAACGACGTCAGCCGCGCCTCCTGGTACGGCTGCAGCAGATGGAACTGCAGGATCGCGCCGCCGAACAGCACCCCGCACAGGATCAGCCCGAGCACCCAGCGCCTTGGCGCCCCGCTGACGGCGAGCATGCCGAGGATCGTGAACACGAGCACCATGACCGTGCCGAAGTCCGGCTGGAGCATGATCAGGCCGATCGGCACCACGGTCAGCCCGAGCACGACCAGCACATCACCGTGCCCGGGCGCGCTGTGCCGGATCCCGGTGTGGCGGTCCTCGTGTTTCTCCCCCAGGATCATCGCCGCGCCGACAACCAGCGCCACCTTCGCGAACTCGGACGGCTGCAGCTGGAACCCGGCCGGCAGCACGATCCACGAGTGCGCGCCGTTGATCGTCGAGCCGAGCACGAGGACGGCGACCAGCCCGAGCAGTGACCCCAGGTAGACGAACGGCGCGTAGGCGCGCAGCACCCGGTAGTCGACGACGGTCGCCACCGCGCCGAGCACGAGGCCGATCGCCAGGTTCAGCAGATGCCGCTTGAGGAACGTCTGCGGATCGCCGCCGCCCTCACCGAGGCGCTGGCGGGTCGCCGACCAGACCAGCAGCGCGCCGATCACGGACAGCGCGACGACGCAGAGCTGCAGCGTCCAGTCCAGCCGCCGCAGCGGCGAGTGACGCCCCGACGCCCGGTCCCGCAGCTGCCCCATCCGGCCGCGCAGCGGCACCGGGGACGAGCGCAGCGCGGTCGGCCCGGCTTCCTGTGACAACGCCTCCTCCTGTCTCCCGATTCACGTCGCTGGGCTGGGCTGGGCTGGTGCCGGCGGGCGGCGGGGCTGACGCCCCGCCGGGCTAGGGCGGCGCGCGGCTCGACGCGGCGGCGGACGACGCCGCGGGCGCGGGCAGCGTGGTGGTGCGCTCGGCGGGACGCGCCGTGGCGGCGACCCCAGGACCGCTTCCTGCGGTGTACCGGCCGAGCGGCACGGTGGTCGAACCGTCCCGGGCGCTGTCGGACGGCGTCGTCGATCCGGCGGGCAGCACGACGAGCGGACCCCGTCGCGGCGGACCGGCAGCGGGTCCCGGAGCGGGTGCCGGCTCCGCCGTGGCGGGCAGCAGGCCTCCGCCCGCGGTGGTGGGTGACAGGGCGGTGGGCGAGATCGCGGCCGGCGGGGTGCCGGCGGCCGGCGGGGTGCCGGCGGCCGGCGGGGTGCCGGCGGCCGGCGTCGCGCCCGTGGCGGGCGCGGGTGCCGGGTCGCCGGTGGTGGCGCCGGCGATCGTGCCGTCCCGGTTGATCCTGGGGAGGGTGGCCGGGGGCTTGCCGCCGGCCATCGCCGCCGGCTGCCCGACGCCGTAGATCGCCTGATAGATCCGCTTGGCCACGGGGCCGGCGTACTGGGCGCCCTGGCCGGAGTCCGGGATGGTCACGACGACGGCGAACCGCGGGTCGTCGGCCGGGGCGAAGGAGGCGAACCACGAGGTGTCGCCCTTGCCCTCCACCTCGGCGGTGCCGGTCTTCGCCGCAATCGGGATCTGGTCGGTCGGCCAGTCCGCGAACACGCCGGTCGCCGTGCCGCCGGGTTCGCTGGCCACGCCCCGCAGCCCGCTGCGGATGTAGGCCAGGATCTCCGGGGACACCGGCAGGGTGCCCGCCTTCGTCGGCGCGAAGGTGCGTACCACCTTGCCGTCCGGGGAGATCGCCGCCTTGGCCAGCGTCGGCTTCCACAGCGTGCCGCCGTTGGCGATCGCCGCGTAGGCGGTGGCGAGCTGCAGGGGGCTCACCGACAGGTACTGTCCCTGGCCGATCGCGAACTGGGCGGCGGCGCCGGCGTTGTACAGGTAGCCGTCCACGCAGGCCTCGGCGGCGTACTTGCGGTACCGCTCGGCCTTGGCCGGGTCCGGCTCCTCCGGGTAGCCGTTCTTGGCCCGCCGGCAGTAGGAGTCCTTCAGCTCCTCCCAGATCGCCTTCGCGTCGGCCCGGTCGACGACCGACCCCTTCGCCTCCCCGGGCAGGTCCACCCCGGTGGCCTTGCCGAAGCCCATGGCCTCGGCCATCCGGGCGAAGTACTCGTTCGGCGGAGCGTACGGCCCGCGCCCGTTGCGCAGTCCGCCGTCAGCGAGCCAGGAGTCGTAGGCGAACTGGTCGAAGATGACGTCGCAGGAGATCACCAGCGCCTGGTGCAGCGTGATCGGCCCGGCGGACTCGCCGTCGAAGTTGTGGAAGATCTGGTCACCGATCTGCAGGGTCGGCGAGCAGTCGAAGTGCTGGTCGGGCTTCGCTCCCAGGTTCTGCATCGCCACGGCGGTGGAGACGACCTTGAAGGTGGAGCCCGCCGCGCCGGATCCCTGGTAGGCCCGCGACAGCAGCGGGATGCCGTTGGCCGGGTCCGACAGCGCCTTGTAGTCCTTCTCCGACACTCCGCCGACGAACACCGACGGGTCGTACGACGGCAGGCTCGCCATCGCGACCACCCCGCCGGTGCGCACGTCCAGCACGACCGCCGACGCCGTGCGAGCGCCGCCGCCGAGCTTGTTGATCGTGTCCTGGAGGGCCTGCTCGGCCGCCTGCTGCACGCCGAGGTCGAGGTTGAGCACCAGGTGGTCGCCGCTGCGCGGGGCGGTGGTGGACGCGGTGCCGGCGACCCGGCCGAAGCGGTCGACCTCCAGGCGCTCGACCCCGTCGGCGCCGCGCAGCTCGTCGTCGTAGGTGCTCTCCAGCCCGGCGACGCCGATCAGGCTGTTGAGGTGGTAGCCCTTCTCGTCGCCCTGTTTGTTCAGCTGGTCCTGGGAGACCGGGGCGAGGTAGCCGAGCTCGTGGGCGGCCAGCGACCCATGCGGGTACTCGCGGACGGCCTGCAGATCGGCGGACACCCCCGGGAAGCGGTCGGGATGCTCGATGACGGCCAGGGCCTGCTGCGGGGAGACGTCCTTGGCCACCGGCACCGGCTGGTACGGCGAGCCGTTCCAGCACGGCGGGCGGACCTGGGCGGTGCAGAAGCGGACGCGCCGGGTGAGCTCATCGGCCGGCGTGTTGATCACCGAGGCCAGGCGGGCGAGGACGGCCTTGCCGTGGTCGGCCTGGCGGTCCGTCGCCGACCGGTTCACCGAGATGACCAGGGACGTGCGGTTACGGACCAGTGGCTGGCCATGATCGTCGAGGATCATGCCACGGGTCGCGGGGGTCACGACCTCGCGCACCCGGTTGGACTCCGCCACCTGGCGGTAGTGGTCGCCGTCCAGGATCTGCAGCACCCACAGCCGGGCACCGAGAGTAATCAACAGCGACAGGACGAGAACGCGAAGGAGCAGGACGCGGATGCGCATCCGGTCGTTCATCGGCCGCCCCGTGCCCGGCCACCGGCGAGCCGGCGGCTGGCCTTCAGCAACAGCGGGAACACGAACGGCGCGATGAGCACTGCGTAGACGCCCGCGGCCAATGCCCGGCCGACGGCCTCGCCTCCGGTCATCGCCGCCTCACCCAGAATCGAGGTGATCGCCGCATAGCCCAGGGTGCCCAGCAGACTCGCTCCCCCGATCACCGCGAGGGGCACCGCCACCGACCGCTCCGCCGCCTCCATCACCAGGCCAACAGCGTAACCGATCAGGCACATAACGAGAGCGGACTGACCGAGAACATGACTCGACGCCAGATCGGCCAACACCCCTACCACAAAGCCGCTCATCGCTCCGACCAGCGGACCCTCGATGAGCGCGATGGCCGCCAGCAACACGAGGACGAGATCGAACCGCCCGCCGGGCAGGTCCAGCCGGGCCACGATCGAGACCTGGGCGACGAGGGCGACGGCCAGCAGCACGACCGCGGCGACGACGGTCCGGGGCCGCACCGACTCCTCGGTGTCGAGGATGTCCCACATGCCGGCTCAGCCCGTCCCGTCCTGGGCGGGTGCGGTGCCCGCCCCGCTCTGGGCGGGGGCTGTCGGCTGGGGCGGCAGGGGACGCGGCGACAGCAGGCGGTCACCCGGGTCGGCCGGCGGCCGGCTGACGACCACACCGACGAGGTCCAGCGTGCCGACGTGCACGAACGGCTTGACCTCGGCCGTGCGGGACAGCCCGCCGACATCGGTGACCTTGGTGACCTCGCCGATCGGCACGCCGGCCACGTAGTCGAGGCTGCCGAAGGTCACCAGCCGGTCGCCCTTCTGCACCCGGAACGAGGCGTCGTAGAGGGTGAACGTGAGCGTGCTCGGCCCCTGCCCGCCGGCGACGGCGCCGAGCAGCTGGGTGCGCTCGAGCCGGGCACCGATCCGGCTGCCCGGGTCGCAGGCCAGCCGGACGACGGCGGTGTGCGCCGTGACCGCCGAGACGGTGCCGACGAGCCCGTCCGCGTTGAGGACCGTCTTGTCGACGACGACGCCGTCGTCACGGCCGGCGTTGATCGTGACCGTCCAGTCCGTCCCGGTCACGTCGCCGACCGCGATCACCTTCGCCGGGACGATCGAGTACTGCCCCTTGTCGGCGAGCAGCCGCAGGTCGGACAGCTCCTTGCTCAACCGGGTGACCTGGCCGTCGTCGGCGATCTGGCGGCGCAGCCGGGCGTTGTCCTGGGCGAGCCGGTCGGCACGGTCGTGGTAGCGGTTGGGATGGGCCAGCGACGAGACCGTGCGGCCGATCGGCCGGGTCACCGCGGTGACGCCGTTCTCGACCCCGCCCAGGACGGAATGCACGACGCCGCGCGCGCCGGTCGCCGAACGGCCCGTCCTGTAGTCCAGCGTGATCAGGGTGAACGCGACGATCAGCAGGGCCACGATCACCAGGCGGGATCGCCTCGTGTCACGCCCCACAACGGCCTCCGAACAAGCTCTCAGGTCCCACGGCGCCGGGCGGCAGGCGCCGGCGGGCGCGGAACTGCGGCCCGGCCTCGGCACGGGCGGGCAACGGCCGGGTCACGGCGGGCCGGGGCGGCCGGCCGAGGCCGGCCACCGCTCGCGGCCCGTCGCTGTGGTCGGACGATCGACATCGCCGCGACGTTCCCGGTTCTGACACGAAATTCCCGAATCCCGGGAATGCCCGGGCGGCCCGGCCTGGCGCCGGACCACCGGACACCGAGCCGCCGTGGCTAGCGCCGCGGCTCGGAGATGAGCACCTGCTGCAGCGCCTCGAACTCCTCCACGCATTTGCCCGAGCCCATGGCCACCGAGTGCAGCGGGTTCTCGGCGATGTGGATCGGCATGCCGGTCTCGTGGCGCAGCCGCTCGTCCAGCCCGCGCAGCAGCGCGCCGCCGCCGGTCAGCACGATGCCGCGGTCCATGATGTCGCCGGACAGCTCCGGCGGGCAGCGGTCGAGGGTCACCTTGACCGCGTCGATCACGGCGTTCACCGGCTCCTCGATGGCCTTGCGGATCTCCTCGGCGGTGACCACGATCGTCTTGGGCAGGCCGGTGACGAGGTCGCGCCCGCGGATCTCGGCGCTGGGCTCGTCCGGCACCTTGTACGCCGAGCCGATCGCCATCTTGATCTCCTCGGCGGTGCGCTCGCCGAGCATCAGCGAATACTCCTTCTTCACGTAGGAGATGATCGCGACGTCCAGCTCGTCGCCGGCGGTGCGGATCGACTGGCTGGTGACGATCCCGCCGAGCGAGATCACTGCGACCTCGGTGGTGCCGCCGCCGATGTCGACGACCATGTTGCCGGTCGGCTCGTGCACCGGCAGGCCGGCCCCGATGGCGGCGGCCATCGGCTCCTCGATGATGTACACCTTGCGCGCCCCGGCCTGGTAGCCCGCGTCCTTCACGGCCCGCTGCTCCACACCGGTGATCCCGGACGGCACGCAGACGACGAGCCGCGGCTTCGCGAAGTGGCGCCGGCGGTGCACCTTCTGGATGAAGTAGCGCAGCATCCGCTCGGTCGTCTCGAAGTCGGCGATGACGCCGTCCTTGAGCGGCCGGACCGCCACCACGTTGCCCGGGGTGCGGCCGATCATCCGCTTGGCGTCGGTGCCGACGGCGAGGATGCCGGACGTCGTGGTGTTGATCGCCACAACGCTCGGCTCGTTCAGGACGATCCCGCGGCCCCGCACGTACACCAGGGTGTTGGCGGTACCGAGGTCGACGGCCATGTCACGACCGAGGAACGACAGCGAACTGGACATCGTCGGGTACCGACCTTCCCGGGGGATGCGGTCCTGGCCACCTCCGGCGTGGTTCCGGCGGGGCGACCGGGGAACCACCGAAAGCGCGTGGAACAGGTACAGGGGGTTCGTGGATCGGGCAGGGAGACCCGGAGCGCCCACGGGGACCGACCGGCGACCCACGGAGACCGACCTGTGCTGTCGGCCACCGCGACCCACCGGACACGCTCCGGGCAGGTACTTGGAGGGTAGACCGCCGCCTCGCCCCCCGCCGCCCCGGTGGACGGTGGGACCGATCGTGTCACCGCCGGAGAGGATCGACGTAGCGGGTGCCATCGTGTCATCCAGCCGATACCCACCGCAGCCCGGCCCAGATCACGCTCCGGTTCGCACGCCGATGACCGATGCGCCGGACCTGACCGGACGACCGGCACGGGGCCCGGCGCATCGGTCATCGGCGTGCGAACCGGAGCGTGATCT